>JAZSHT010000022.1:0-17997 GCA_045533435.1 Eubacteriales bacterium
TACACGCTACGCGTGATTATAAAAAAACAATTCAATTATCTAATCTCGCTAACAGCTAACAGCTAACGGCTGACCGCTGTTTTGCGACTAAAAGGAGAAAAACAAATGAAAACCTGTCCAGGCTGCCAAGCAGAAGTAAACGATAATGCAAAATTTTGCATAAAATGTGGATTTAACATTAAAAAGCACGAGGAAGAAAAAGCCAATCAAGAATATTTTTGCCCTGAATGCGGAACGAAATTTTCAGGCGGAGTATTCTGCCCCGAGTGCGGCTATAACATATCTAACGATATCGGTGGAACAGCCGCTCCTATGGTAGAGGGATTTGATTTCGGCTCCATTGAAGCATTGGAAAAAACCGCAAAGGATCAGCTTGAACAGCAAAAAGCCAAGGAAGAAGCAAAACGCAAGGCGGCAGAGGAAGAAGCAAGGCGTAAGGCGGAACTAGCTAAGTACGAGGTTGGCAAAAATGTAATTCTCGGCTCATACTGTCAAAGTAGTTCAGTAACAAAGGAACCAATTGAATGGACGGTTCTTGCAAGAGATGATAATAAAGCGTTATTAATAAGCAAGTATGTGCTTGATGGTAAGAAATATAACGAGCAGGCGGGGGATGTTACCTGGGAAACCTCTAGTGTTCGTAAATGGCTTAACAACGAATTTTTTAACAACGCATTTAGCAAAGATGAGCAAGGAAAAATACTGACTACATATGTTCAAACCCCAACCTGTCCGAGATTATATGGCACTTATTCTTATGAAACGAGTGGCGGTAATGCGACAAATGATAAGGTATTCCTTTTAAGTGTAAATGAAGCGAATGAATATTTTGAAAATGATAAAACAAGAGGATGCAAGGCTACAAAGTATGCTGTATCACAAAATGCTTACGTGCACGAAATTGACGGTTCCGAGTATTGCATGTGGTGTTCAAGAACCGCCGGGGACGAGCAGGATGCTGTTGTCGTTGTATTCTTTACAGGTGGGTTTATTAAGAATTTTAAGGCTTGTACCTATAATTATGGTATCCGTCCAGCCTTGTGGATAAGTATTTAATTTTAAATTCATATTAGTTTCAAATATTTCAACAAACAAACCTCGCTAACCCTTAGGCTCACTCCGAGAGGGAGCTGTCAGCAGAGCTGACTGAGGGAGAACGCGAAACAAATAAAATCAATAATCTAACCTCGCTAACCGCTGGCGGCTAACTGCTAACCGCTGCTTTGCGAAGCGAACACAAATCACTAAAATAAAAACAAAATAAACTCACAGTGAAGTGCCTGAAAATGTTGGTAAGCTAACCGCTGACCACTGACCACTGACTACTGACTACTGTGAAGCGACCGAAGGGAGCAAAACTAATGACCAACGCACAAAAAATAAGCAGCTATTTAGAGCTATCAAGCATGATTGCTGCAAAGGAAAGAGAGATACCCTCAAAGGAGAGGGAGTATCAAGCTCAATTTCATGGAACATACGAAAAGCTAAAAAGAGAGCTAAGCGGATACTTTTCTAAAATTAAGCCAACAGTTGAAACAATATGCGGCATTTATAAAACGAAGGTAGCTATAAGAAACAATAAAATTGCGCTAAGCGAAGGAATTTTATGCTGTGAATATACAGCGTTCAATGCGCCCGAGGCAGCTATCAAGCTTGGTAGCGAGGCGATAAAGCTTCTTGCTATGATAGTGCAGAAAAATAATGTTGATACAAATCTTCGCGAGTTTGCAAGGCGCTATAATACTGTTGTTGATATTTACATAAACATAGATAGCTTAAAGGCTCAAGGCGTTAAGCTTTCTGTGGATGAGCTTAAGCGAGATATAAACGAGCTAAAATTAAAGAAGCAAGCATTATGCTCTAGTCAAACAGAGTTTGACCAAATGGTAAATCAAGTGGCCTCCAACAGCGACCAAATCCGTTCAAGCGTTATTATCAATGACAAAATTGAATTTAAATGCGGATATGATAGCGATATTGTTATCCCTGTGGCTTATGAGGGAATAGATGGCTCTATGCTTGGTCGCCAAGGGGGAGTTTACCTTTCAGCACTTAATTGGTGCTTAAATAAGGATGGCTTCTTAGTGCTTAGAAAATCAAAGGACAACGATGGTCTTAGCGAGCTATCATTAGTTGCAAACAATGCGGTTTTGCAATTCCTTTTTGCGTACCCACAGCTTAGCAAGAGAGTTCTTTTATGTGATGGCTATTCAACTCCAGAAATTACAACGCTTGCAGGAAGCTTAAGAGATAACGCTCCCGTATTATTCTTTGAGGGCGACCAAAGAGTTAAAAACTCAAAGGAGGATATAAGAGCCTCAATAACTCAATTAAACAAAACAATCAACGAAAGAATAATGCTTTTAGGTCAATCAAGATACGATAGCATTTTAGAATATAATAAGCAAAATCAGGACAACCCTCAGCCTATTATTTTGGCTGTATTAAACGGTTATCCATCAAAATACGAGGACGCTTACGATGATATTTCAAGCGTGCTTAGTAACGGTAAGCGTGCAGGCGTATTCTTCTTAATCATTGAAAGCACAGAGACAGATGAGGATTCAAGATACTACACCAAGCGTTTGCCAAGCCTTGATAACCTTACTAAGAATATTGTAACCGTTAAGTGCCAAGGTGGCAGAATGGCGTTGATTTATAATGGAAAATATTATCATTGGGACACTCGTGGACCAAGCTATAATGTAAGAAATATTCTTTCCGCATTTAAGTCAAGCGAGAAAACAGGCGGTGATAAAACCGTTTACCTTGATAGCATTATTGAAAATGAAAGCTTTGCTTCCTCAAAGAGAAGAACATCATTTTCAAAGAACTTGTCTATTCCTATCGGTAAAAAGGGAGCAGCTCCTATTAGCATTGAATTAAGAGCCGACTCATCAACTGCACATATGGCGGTAATCGGTACAACGGGTTCAGGTAAAACCGCATTTATTAACTCACTTGTTTTATCTGCATGTAAGCATTATTCCCCTGATGAATTAGAGCTTCACATGATGGTTATGACAAAGGGCGACTTCGTTGTATTTAAGGATAACGGACTTCCACACCTAAAGACAGTAGTAACAGGAAATGACACATTATCTGCAAACGATATTCTTGACTTTTTAAATAACGAAATGAGCCGTAGAACAGCGGTTATGAAAAATCAAGACATTTATGTATATAACCAAACAGCACAAAAGAAAATGCCAAGATGCGTTGTTATCATTGATGAATTTTCCGAGCTTGTTAAGGAAAGCGATGAAGCAATTAAGCAAATTGAAAAGATTGCACAAATGGGACGCTCATTCGGTATTAGCCTTATTGTTTCATCAACTGTTTTCCCTGTGGAAACTAATGCAATTAAGCACCTTTTTGGTAACAGAATTGAATTTAAGTCAGGCGAGAATGCAGGTCAGCTTATTCCTGAGGCATCTGAAATGCAAAGCACGCTAGTTGGTAGCAAGGGTCTTTGCTTCTACTCAAACGGCGGAAGCATATCAACTGTTAAGGTAGCATACTCCGAGGAGGGCGAAAAGCTTAAGGCTCACATAAATAGCGTAAAAGCAAAATACCCATCTCACAAAATGGAGCTTCAAAGCGAAATTAAAGCACAAAGAGTTGAGAGGGACTCTGATGCTCCATTTACCGTTCGCAACGCTGCACTTGCATACGATGAGGAAGGCATTTTAAGAACACGCTTAGGTAAAGCGTACCTTACAAATAAGAGCGTTGAATTCCCATTTGATTCATCAAATAATACACTCTTTATTTTCGGACACTTCCTTGAAACAAAAGCTATTGAAGCCGCTTTAATTAAGGATACCCTTGCATTATCTAAGGATATTGATAATACCACCGCGTACTACATCAACCTTAATAAAAATAATGCACTTCGCCGCCATGATAACATAATGAAGCGCCTCCGCGACGCATGGGAAACAAGCGGTAA
Source organism: Eubacteriales bacterium (assembly GCA_045533435.1). Classification (GTDB taxonomy): domain Bacteria; phylum Bacillota; class Clostridia; order Oscillospirales; family CAG-272; genus RGIG2000. The sequence continues at coordinate 3,953 of JAZSHT010000022.1, forward strand.
GGTAGCATACGGCGACAATGATTCCGTTGAGGATATAATGGAAGAATTAAAGTCCATTATTGATGAAAGAGAAACGGATATGGATAGCGAGATTTATCCAATTTTAGTTGTTATGACAAAGGCTGATGAATACTTAGCCGATGATGATAAGCGCGATGAATTAAAGGAGCTTATGGATAAGGGCAAGGAAAATAATATTTACTTTGTAGTTCAATGCGCCGAATATCCACGCTTCTTTGGCGTAAAGGATATGATTGAAAGCGCGATTATATTGCCTGACAGAGTAGTTGGCACAGATGAGGGCTATTCCTCAGCTCAGCTTTGCGCAGCATTTGAGGAAATGGCAGCAAGCCAAACACCAAGAGGCACAAAGCTTCTAAGAAATGCCACATCAAGCGCACTACATCCAAAGCTACACCTACTTTGCATAAAAAATAAATTTACATTATTTATCCCATACGATAATAGCGAAGGATACCTAAAAAGCGTAGTAGATTGAGCAACGCTCAATCTACTAGTGGTCAGTGGTCAGTGGTCAGTAGGCGACATGGTCGCCAGCTAAATTTGCGTTCCGCAAGCTAAATTGATTGTCGGCAGCTAAATTCGGTAAACCGAGCTAAATTTGCTTCGCGAGCTATAAAAAGCAAATTTAATTTACCTATGTTGCTTGCAACATAATTTACCTGTTACGAAGTAACAATTTACCTATTACGTAGCAATAATTTAACTGCAAAGCAACGCTCTGCAATTTCCCTGTGAGCGAAGCAAACCCAAACAATCAATAAACAAATTTCGCTAACCGCTAACCGCTATCAGCTAACGGCTGTTACGCATAGCGAACCAAAGGAGACAAAAAATGGATTTTGAAATAAGAGATAATATTTTAGTAAGATACAAAGGTAACGCAGAGCATGTAGTTATACCATATGGCGTTACGACAATAGAGGGAAGCGCCTTTTATGGTTGTTCAAGCTTAAAGAGTGTAGAAATACCGGGTAGCGTTCAGCTTATTGGCGAAAGCGCGTTTGGACATTGCAGCAACTTAGAAAGTGTAAAAATGCAAGATGGCGTTAAGAATATTAGCAAATTTGCTTTTAGCGGTTGTGTAAACTTGAAAAATGTAGAAGTACCAAGCAGCGTTTGGATAATTAACGATTATGCATTTTACTTATGCAGAAATCTACAAACCATTTATATACCAAATGACTGCTATTGCCACAGCAAGTGGAACGAGGAGTCTCCTGCTACGGCTATTAGATATTAAACAAAGATCCAAAGCTATCGCTTATTAAATCGCAAAGGAGCAAAAATGGATTACGAAAGGAAAAAAGCCAAGATGATTGAAGAAGCTGAAAAGAGCTTAATTACCATTGATGGCGTTATATACGATAAAAGATTTAACGATTTAGTCAGCTACCCTAAGAGCAAAGAGGAAGAGGAATTTGTAGTCCCCGATGGAACTGTAAGCATAAGACAAAACGCGTTTGCAGAGGTGGAAAATCTTAAACGAATTGAAATGCCAAGCTCCGTTGTTCGTATAGGCGAGCGCGCTTTTTATAAAAGCAAGATAGAAACGGTAATTCTTTCCGATAACATTGAAATTATTGGAAAAAGCGCATTTGAGCATTGCAAGGAATTAAGTACAGTAAATATTCCAAAAAATATAGATGAAATATGCATTAACGCGTTTAGCTGGTGCGAAGAATTAAAGGAAATTTCCTTGCCAAGATGGCTAGACAAAATAGGCGCAGGCGCATTTTCATTTTGCTCTAAGCTAGAGCGCGTAATTATTCCCGAAACCGTTTACGAGCTTGGAAATAACGCGTTTTCTGGCTGTAAGTCCTTAAAAAACGCCGTAATTACAAATAATGTTAAAAAAATAGGCGATTACGCTTTTTCAAATTGCTACCAGCTTGAAATGGTAGATATTTATGAGGGCGTAAGTGAAATAGGCAGCTTCGCATTTGCAGATTGCACATCACTTACCGATATAAAAATACCAAAAACCGTTACAAAAATCGGCTACGGCGCATTTGCCGGCTGTACCAATTTAAAATATGTAAAAATCCCCAAGGACAAAAATTACGACACTAAATGGACAATAGACTGTCCCGATGAAACGAGGATAATTGAATATTAATGCCACGCGTGGCATTAATAAGTGGTCAGTGGTCAGTGCGCACCGAAGGTGCATATCGCGCTTTCGCTTGGCGAAAGCATATCGCGACCGAATTTATTCGGTTATATCGCGACCGTGCGAAGCGTGGTCTATACCGCGCGTACATGGTACGCTATCTCGCTCTGCGAAGCAGACGTGTCAGTGGTAGTTAGCCGTCACCTATCCCCTATACCCTATATCCTATACCCTATCCCCTATTTTACGACCGAAAGGAGCAAAACCCATGAAAACATGTCCCCAATGCAATGCTGAACAAGCAAAAAGAGCAAGATTTTGCAATCAATGTGGTACTAAAATAAGCCAAAATGACAATGCAAGCTTTGAAATTATAAATGATTGTGTAATTCAAGATAAAACGCTATATAAGTATGTGGGCAAGGAAAAGAATGTAAAAATCCCACAGGGAGTAAGTATAATTGGCGAAAAAGCATTTGTGTGTTCCGGTATATTATCTGTAGAAATACCCGATACCGTTACCGAAATTCAAAGAGAGGCATTTAGCGGAACAAATATAACGGAGATAAAATTGCCAAGCAATTTAGCATATATAGGCGATAGCGCATTTGCTAACACCAAATTAAAAGATGTGGAAATCCCTGCAAGCATAACGGATATGGGAGAGAGCGTATTCTATTCCTGCGAGGATTTAAAATCAATCAAATTACCAAGCACCATGACTAAAATAAGTAAAAAAATGTGTTGGTGTAGTGGCTTAGAAGCGGTTTATATTCCCGATAGCGTAGTATCTATTGGCATCTGTGCATTTGATTGCTGCGCGTCATTATCTACGGTATCATTACCAAAAAATCTTAAAATAATTGAGGAAGATGCATTTTCAACCTGCACCTCTTTAAAAAAGCTATCACTTCCATACGGAGTTACTGAAATTAAATCGGGCGCATTTAGCGGTTGCACATCCCTTAAGGAAATCAATCTTCCAAATACAATAACGGTGCTTGGAGACGAAGTATTCCAGGATTGCGAAAAATTAAAAACAGTTACATTGCCAAGTAATATTAAGGAAATAGAGTTTGATACATTTATGGACTGTAAATCATTAACCTCTATTGTAATTCCTGAGGGAGTAACAGAAATAAATATCGGCGCATTTGACGGATGTGAGTCCCTTAAGGAAATAACTATTCCCGAAACCGTAAAAACCATTGCACTTAACGCATTCAGAGGCTGTAAGTCCTTAAACGAAATAAAGATAAGTAAAGACTGTATGATAATGTTTGATGGTTATGGTAGAATCTCTTTAAAGGTTACCCGTTATTAAGAGAGGGGGATAAAAATGAAAATTTGTACTAAATGTCATTTTATACAAGATGAAAATGCAAAATTCTGCGACCAATGCGGAATTATGCTTGCAGATGAAGTAATTACATATACCGAGGAAGAAATAAGCGCGGAGCTTGAAATAAAAAACAATACGCTCATGCGCTATAATGGCAAAAAAGAGCATGTTATAATACCAAGCATATTTAATAGAATTGGCGTTAATGCTTTTGCAGGAAACGAGAATTTAAAATCAGTTATCATTCCTGAGGGCATTACAGAAATAATGAGCGGAGCATTTGCAGGCTGCGCTGAGCTAAGAGATGTAAAGCTTCCAACTACTTTAACTATGATAGGATCAGGCGCATTTCAAGATTGCACCGCGCTAAAATATATAGACCTTCCCGAATTCTTAACTAATATAAATCCATATGCATTTTACGGATGTAATAGCGTAACCGAGCTTGAAATTCCCGTAAATGTACGCCGTATAGGCTCATGTGCATTTGGTGGCTGTATTGCTCTTGAAAATGTATATTTTAATGCAGACCTAGTAAAAAAGACAGGCGAAAGAGGGGAAATCTTTAAGGATAGCGGCTTAATAAACGGAATTAAGGTCGTTATCGGCAAGGATGTAAGAGAAATTCCTGCATTTTTCTTTGCAACAGAAAATAATTACTGGGGCAAGCGTGAAATTATAAATGTTGTCAGCGTAGAATTTGAGCAAGGCGGAAAATGCACCGTAATACGAGAGGGCGCATTCCAAAACTGTACTAAGCTGACAGAAATTAACCTTCCAAATGGACTTATGGAAATTCAAGATTTTGCATTTCATAATTGCCCATTAAAGGAAGTAAAATTACCCGAAAGCGTAACGCGCGTTAGCAAGATCGCGTTTAAATAATCTTAAAGCAAAATTATAAATGAAATCAATAATCAAATATCGCTGACAGCTAACCCAGCCTTCCTTGTGTAAAGGAAGGGGGGGATTCCCCTTTTAGGGGAAATGTCGCAAAGCGACAAAAGGGTACCGCCTCGGCAAGAGGACGGAATGTGGTGGAAGGATTGTTCTTCGGCTGACGGCTGTTACGCGAAGCGAACCAAATCAATCAATAAACAAATCTCGCTGACTGCTATCAGCTAACTGCTGACCGCTGTTACGCGAAGCGAACCATAAAGGAGCAACCCCCCATGAACTTTTGTCCAAAATGCAGAAAAAGATTAATAGTACAAGACTTTTGTGTCGAATGTGGCGCAGATTTAAGCGAATATTTAAAATCAGAAATGAGCGCTAGCGCAAGCGACAGCTTTGATGATTTTGATATGTCAACCATTGAAAGCGAAGCGAAAAAGCAGCTTGGCGAGCAGGAGCAAATTGAAAAAATCAAGGCTGAATTTAATATTGAAAACGGAGAGCTTATTAAATATATAGGCAAGGGCGGAAATGTAGTTATTCCATCGGGGGTAACTAAAATTTGCGAAAAAGCATTTTTTGAAAATGATAATGTAACCGCTATTACAGTAAGCGAGGGAGTTACCGAAATTGACACCTTTGCTTTCAAGGCTACAAAAGCATTAAAGACCGCAAAATTACCATCATCCTTGCGAAAAATTGGCTACGGAATATTTATGGATAGTACTGTTGAGACCGTTACATTTTCCGACGGCTTAAAGGAATTATCCCAAGCAACATTTTATAGCGCCTATAACCTAAAAAGAGTTGATTTACCGTCAGACCTTGAGGTGATTTGCGAAAATGCATTTGCGGCAACAGAAAAGCTTTTAGCAATATTTATTCCAAAATCCATAAGAGCAATAGAAACACGAGCATTTTGCAGCGAGGGAATAGTGGACCTTTATTTTGAAGCGCCATCATTGCCTTACGGTATGGAAAAGGGATATAGCGATGAATACGAAAACTGGAAAAATCAATGCTACGCCATTGAGCATTACGGCTGTGATAGAAATAAGGTTGTAATTCCAAACTATGATGAGGAAGCAAAAATGTATGCATCCTCTATAGAAAACTACAACAAAAACGATTTTGAGGTATTCAATAAGCACGCGGTATATTGCATAAGAGAAATGGAAAATGTTTCATTCCCTTACGGTACTGCAAATGTATATGGACAAAGCTTAAAGGGATGTAAAAGCCCAAAAAGAATTACATTACCAAGAACAACCACGGTAATTGACAGCGGATTTGTGGCTTGGAATATGAGCGATAGAGAAAATAAAACTCTTGAAAGTGTATATGCTCCAAGTGTTACAAAGGTTGGCTCAAGTGCATTTGAAGGCTGTCTTGCGCTTACTACCTATACAAATACAGAGATTATTGAAATCATAGAAAGCCGCGCGTTTGCTAATTGCAAATCTCTTGTGAACTTTGTGTTCCCACCAAAAATTAAAAGATTAGGCTGCGGTGCATTTAGAGGAGTGCCTGCATTTAGAAATCTTGTAATTCCATCAACCATTGAGGAAATAGAGGACTCTGCATTTGATAGCTGCCCAAATCTTGCAAGCGTTGTAATCAGCGATGGCGTTAAAAAAATCGGCAAGCATGCATTTTGTCAATGTGTAAAGCTAAAAACAGTAAAAATACCAAGCTCAGTAAAGATAATTGACGAATTTGCTTTTTCAAGCTGTGAGGGACTTGAATCTATTGAAATTCCTGAGGGCGTTACAAAAATCGGCAACTCTGCATTCGGCTACTGCAAAAAGCTAAAAACAGTTAAGCTACCGTATAGCTTACAGGAAATAACCGCCGAGGGCGATTGGGGCTGGAGCTCATTCCAGCATTGCGAAAGCCTGCAATTTGTATATATTCCACGCGGAAGAGCGGAAGCGTATAAAAAAGCATTCCCATCTGAATATGTGGCACCAAATATGAGATTTATTGAATATTGATAGAGAACAGGGGCGACCTTGTCGCAGGGGACAGGGGCTCATTGCATTCGCAGGGGCAACTTCGTTGCAGGGAATAACTAACTTTCCCTGTGAGCGAAGCGAACCCCTATCCCCTGACCCCTGACCCCTATTTTATGACTGAAAGGAATAAAAAACTATGAAAAAATGTCCCAAGTGCCAAGCACAGTTAGTAGATAATGTAAAATTCTGCTACGAATGTGGCTGCAAGCTAAGTGATAGCGTAAGCGCACCACAAAACACAAACGATGATTTTCCACCAATGTTCACAGGCTTTAATAGCTCATTTGACTTTGATGAGCCAAAAAATGATACCGCAAGCGACACATCCTTCGGCTCATTTGACTTTTCAAGCATTGAAATTGACAACGATGATGAGGATGACTACACTCCGCCTATCCCAAAAAGCACCTTCACACCATCATATGATGACGGCGTAATTGATAGCGGTCTAGTTATCAAAAATGGCGTGCTTTTAGAGTATAAGGGCAAAAACAAAAAGGTAACAATTCCATCAACCGTTACAAAAATTGCTGATGAAGCATTTTATATGAATGACTATGTTGAGCATGTAGTCGTTGGCACAAATGTAAAGGAAATCGGCAACGACGCATTTTTGGAATTTAAAGATTTAAGAGCAGTTTCGTTACCTGAGGGACTTAAAAAAATTGGAAACAGTGCATTTGCATTTAACGAAAACCTTTCCATAATTGATATACCCCGTTCAGTAACGGAAATTGGCGAAAATGCTTTTGAAAACACGGGAATAAAAAGCGTAGTTATTCCAAAGGGCGTTGAACTTGTGAGCGATGAAGCCTTCAGAATTTGCTATGATCTAAAAAAAGTAACAGTAAGCGAGGGCGTAAAAACCATTGGCGCAAACGCATTTGAGCTTTGTGAAAGCTTAACACAAATAAGCCTTCCAAGCACATTAAGAACAATTGAGCACGGCGCATTTGCAAGAACGGGAATATCAACCATCACCTTGCCCGAGGGTCTAACCGAAATTAGTAGCTATGTATTTTTTGAATGTGTTAACTTAAAGGAAATAAAAATCCCAAAATCCGTTAAGCGAATTGAGGGCAATGCTTTCGTAAGCTGTGATAATCTCAAAAAAATTTATGTTCCTCGCCACTTGAATTTCGATTACGAGGACTCGGAAATTGATGCACAGATAATTTATTATTAATGCGAACCTTCGCATTAATAATAGATGCCAGCCGCTAGCAGTTAGCAGTTAGCCGCTAGCGAAAATTGACTAACGATTAATATAAAAAACAAATGCTTTAGAGAATAAAGAAAATCGGGATAATGCGTTTATCTAACCACCCTATCCCCTATATCCTATCCCATATCCCCTATCCACTAAAGCGACTGAAAGGAATAAAATTTATGAAATTCTGTCCAGAATGCGGAACCAAGCTTATAAGTCAAAAATTCTGCCACGAATGTGGCTGTAATATTGCCAAGTTTTTAGGCGATAGCGGAGCTTCAAGCTTTGGCTCAAGCGATAATTTTAACACAAACAACAACTCAAATATCAATTCAAATAGCTTTGGCTCATTTGGCTCGTTTGACTTTTCAAGCATTGAAAATGAAGCAAAATCTCAATTAAACGCGCAAAAGGAAAAGGATAATTTCTATAAAAACGCCGAGGTAAGCGGAACAACCTTGGTAAAATACAAGGGCGATGATGAAAGCGTATCAATTCCAGAGGGCATTACAACAATTAAAAACAGCGCCTTTTATAATGCCAAGGCAAAAACAATAAAAATCCCTGCAAGCGTAACTAAAATTGAGGAAGTATCCTTATACTCAAAATGCGCCGAAAGATACGAGGTTGATATTGCTAATAACACCTATAAGAGCGTTGACGGCGTAGTTTACTCTAAGGACGGAAGAACATTAGTTCAATTCCCGATTGGCAGAAGCGGCTATTACGATATGCCAAATGATGTAGAAAAGGTATGCCCATCTGCTATTTCAGGCTGCACAAAGCTAACGGGGCTTAATCTTTCCAATAGACTTACATACATAATTCCGCATATGTTCTGCGGAACAGCATTCAGCACCTTGAATATTCCAAGCAGCGTTACAACTATCGGAAATAACGCATTTGAAATGTGTACTGCATTATCAAGCATTACAATTCCGGGTAATGTAACCGTAATTGAGGATAATGCATTTTCATGCTGCTATAATTTAAGAACAGTAACTCTTAGCGAGGGCGTTACAAGAATGGGCAATTATGCATTCTTTAACTGTAACATGCTATCAAGCGTAACGCTACCATCAACACTTAATACAATAGGCGCAAGCGCATTCCAGCAATGCGAATCTCTAACAAGCATTACAATTCCAAGGGGCGTACAAACTGTAAGAAATGGCGCGTTTGCATATTGCTCTTCATTAAGTAATGTTACCATTGAAGAGGGCGTAAGAGTAATTGAGTCCGAGGCGTTTAATAACCATGCATTAAAGAGCGTAAAAATTCCGCAAAGCGTACAATCCATAAGCAATAGCGCGTTCCCAACAAGCATAAGCTTTTACGGCGGCGGCTTTAAAATGTATGTACCCCGTGGAAGAAGATACGGTCTTGATACCTACGGCAGAGAGTTTATAGATTATTAAGGCTCGCTACGCTCACAGCCGTCAGCATTTAGCGGTCAGCTGTCAGCAAGGTTACATTTCAACCAACTTACAAATAGGTATTTATCGAATATAAATCATTAAACAAATCTCGCTAACCGCTATCAGCTAACCGCTAACGGCTGTGAGGGTCGCGAACCATAAAGGAGCAAAACCAATGAAGAATTGTCCAAAATGCAACGCAAGCATAAGCGACACCGCAAAATTTTGCGTAAAATGCGGATTTAATATTAAAAAGTACGAGGAAGAATCAAGCAAGGAATATTTTTGCGCTGAATGTGGCACAAAATTCTCAGGCGGAACATTCTGCCCCGAATGTGGCTACAATGTAGCTGGTGATTTAGGAAACGAAGAGCAATTACCAGCGGATAGTGGGCTTAATATCGACATTTCCGAAATTAGCCAATTAGCAGAAAAACAGCTTTTTGAAAAGGAAGGCTTTACCGTTGATAACGGCGTTTTGATGAAATATTCTGGCAACAAAAGAAGCATAGTTATCCACGATGTTGAGGAAATCTACGATGAAGCTTTTAAAAATAACCAATTAGTTACTTTTGTTGAAATAAATGAAGGCGTTAAAATTATAGGCAAAAAAGCCTTTGCCAACTGTAAATCTCTTGTGAAAATCAATATTCCATCATCCTGTGAAAAGGTTTATGAGGACACCTTTGAGGGAACTAACATTGAAGCGCTTATTTTACCCAAATTTAACAAGGAGCTTGTTAAGGGAGCTTTAAGCGTTATCGCACAAAAATATTTTGATTTTTCTAATATTGATAAGTATGTTTATGAGAAAGATGGAAAATCAATAGTTGAGTTAAAGAAGGTAGAGAATGTTGCTTTAGAAAACAAAGCGGCTGAGGAAAAGCGTATAGCCGAGGAAAAACGAATAGCTGAGGAAAAGCGTAAAGAAGAGGAAAAGCGCATAGCCGAAGAAAAACGCAAGGCGGAAGAGGAAGAAAAACAAAGAAAAGCCGAAGAGCTAAAAATAAAAAAGCAAAGGGAAAGATTTGAAATATTAGACGGCGTACTGATTAAATATAAGGGTAATGACGAAGATGTAACAATTCCCGACGGTGTTACTGTTATAGGCAGAGAGGCGTTTGCGAACGCAAATAAAACAAAAACGGTAATTATGCCGGATAGCGTAGTAAAGATAGAAGAATCAGCGTTTTACGTTAATTCTTACCATGAAGATGAACAAAGCCGCTTAGTAAAGATTGTTTTATCAAAAAATTTAACCTATATAGGGAAAAGAGCTTTTTGTATGTGCCGAAAATTAAGAATTATTAATTTGCCATCTAGACTTGAATATATTGGCGTTGAAGCATTTAACGAATGCGTCTGCCTTGATAATATTACTATTCCCGATAGCGTAACCGATATAGGAGAATGGGCTTTCAGAGATTGCGGTGGTTTAGTAAGTATAACAATACCGGGAAGTATAAAAGTATTGTCTAACTATGTGTTTTATAACTGCAATAGCTTAAAGAATTTGCAAATATCAGAGGGCGTGAAGGAAATAGGAACGTGGGCATTCGCGGAGTGCACAGCTTTGAAAAGCGTAACTATTCCCAAAAGCGTTGACATTCTAGATGATTGTGCATTTTACAGCTGCAATGATCCAACTGTAAGAATAGCTTCGGGAAAAAACTATGTGAGTTTGAGACACGCAAGAGTAACAGTTTATTAAGGAGAAACCAAATGGCTTATAAAATAGAAGTAGATGAGGTAGGTAACTACATAGAATACCTACGAAAATTTAAGAAAAAGCTTGAAAGTGAGCTTTTACAATTTGAAAAGGACTTAAAAAACGCCCACGAGTTTTGGGACGATAACAATTACGAGGAAACAATTAAATCTAAGGAAATTGTAGCCAAGGAGCATAAAAAGCTAATTGATGCTATCGAAACATCACTTAAAAAGCTAAAGCAAATGCATATGGAATACGAAACTTATTTAAAGAGAGGTAAAAGATAATGCCTAACAGAATGATTAATAACTCAACACCGGCAGAGATGAAAAAAATCTCAAAGAAGATTGCATCTTACGCCGAAGCGTTAAAAACAGATATGAAAAAGCTTCTCAACACCCACAGCTCAATGCATTCTAATTGGCAGGGCAAGCAATACGATGATTTTTCAAGAACAATTGAAGAGGTAAACGCCGTAATTGTAAAGCAAGCGGAAAGATTAGTTGAAATTTCCCACGATGTGCAAAGAGATGCAGAGCAGCTTGAAATTGCTATCAACACAGGCACGAGGTAATTTATGTCTAAATCAACCGTATCCGCATTAAAGAGCGAAATAAGCAAGCTTGAGAGGGAAGCAGGCGCAGTTTCATCAAGCATGAGCGATGTGGAAAAGCAAATCTGGAGCGCAATGAACGATACAGTAGGTCAAAGCGCCCAGGAAAGCATTAAAAAAATCAAAACCGACTTTGACTATAATATGGATAAGGGCGCAAAGGCGTTAAAGGATGTGGCGGACAAAATTTCCGCAGGCTATGACCATCTAGCAACACAAGCTAATGCGGCAAATAATCTTATTCATCAAGCAGAGGATATTAAGAAAGGCTTAGGAAGCATATGAATGATGTAAAATTTGACTTAAATTCCATATCCTTTGTGCAAAAAAGCTCAAGCGGTCTTGACTCACATGTGGGCGATTGCGCTCATACCTTTGAAAGACTTTGCTCCACAGTTGAAGCGGAAAACGCTCACTTTCAAAACGATTGTCAAAGAGAAATTAAAAAGGTCCATGAGGGCATAAATAGACTTCGCTCTGATATGAGAGAAATTGAAAATAAGAAAAAGGAAGCGCTAAGCCAAAAGCAAAAGGAGCAGCCAAGGCCAAATCCACCCTCAATTCCAGCCGATTGCCCACCTGAGCAAAGAAACGCTATTGCAAAGGCGTACCATCAAAGAGTAGCGCAGGTTGATGAGCAAAATGCAAAAATTCGCAAAAGAAATCAAGAAATTGATGCATATGCCAAAAGATGCGATGAGGCGCTACCTAAAATTGAGGAAATGATTGCCAAGCTCCAAGCCATAGAGGATACTATGCGAAAGGAGATTGCAACAGTTGCCGCAAGAGTATCCGAGCTTAGCTCCAAGGCGTATGCAATTAAAAACGAAAATAGATTTATCGTTTCATCCTGCGCATCATTTAATTACGCTCTTGACAGAGCCTACGAAATGGCGCAAAGAATAGAAATGATGACCTCATATTCAAAGGGTGCAAGCTATGATATGTCAAGGCAGTTTACTATTAAAAATACCCACTCTCACATATCAAGCGGTAGCATTTTTGGTAGAGGAAACGCATTTAGCACAACATACACCTCTAATATATCATACGATGATTCAACCGAAACAACACAGGAAGCTAAATCTGTCAATTACGATGGCGAAATAACGGTAACCGAAAAGAATCCCGACGCTTTCTTCAAAGATATAAAAGGATATAAAAAGGTAGCCATGCCAAGTAGCAATATTCGCTTTTTAGGTGGCAAATCATTCAATGCTAAAATGGCAGACTTAGGCTATGCAAGGGTAACACAGCCAGATGGAAGCGTAATTGATAAAAATGGAATGATCCATTGGGAGAAGATATGACACAAATAGATATTAACGCCTTAGAAATGGAGCGAAACGAAATACTAAGCTTTTTTAAAAAACAGCTTGAAAAGTATCGCCAGCTCAAAAGAGAAATAGAAAAGGCCCAGTGGGCAGACTCAAATTATGATAATATGGTAGATGCCATGAACCAAATAGGTAGCGCGCTAACGGAAGCAATCGGCACCCTTACAAATGGTTATAGCGCATACATAATTGATGATCTTATCCCTCTAGCAAGGGACTATGTTGCAATAGCAAGAGAATTTCCAAAATAATATAACAAATAGGAAGAAAACGAAGCGGTTTTCTTCCTATTTATTATATATAAGGGGATAGGGGATAGGGGATAGGGGATAGGGAATAGGGAATAGGGGTTCGCTACGCGAACAGCCGCCAGCTGTTAGCAGTCAGCGAGATTTGCTCATTGATTTCTTGCACTATCCTATCATATCTTACAGCTATCGCCATCGCAGCCACTTGATTTGCTTTCCTCAATCATGGTATTAAGAGCTTCAAGCGCATCGTTAAGTCCGCCCACCTCATCGATAAGACCGAGCTTAACCGCCTCATATCCATCAATAACCGAGCCGGTGTCCGTTGCAATTTGCTCCGTTTCAAGCATAAGGGATTTTAATTTTTCGGGAGTGATTTTTGAATTGTCGCAAACGAACTTGATTATTCTGTTTTGCATTTTCTCAAAATAGAAATATGTTTGTGGAGTGCCAATTACCGTACCGCTAACTCTTACAGGGTGTATAGTCATGGTAGCAGATGGAACAATAAATGATTTTCTTGCAGAAACCGCAAGAGGCACGCCAATAGAATGTCCACCACCAAGCACTAATGAAACGGTGGGCTTTTTCATGCTTGAAATAAGCTCCGCAATAGCAAGCCCAGATTCCACATCTCCCCCTAATGTGTTCAGTATAATCAGCGCACCCTCAATGTCCTCACTTCGCTCAATGGCAAATAGCAAGGGAACAATATGCTCATACTTAGTTGACTTTTGGTCAGAGGGCAATACATAATGTCCCTCAATTTGCCCAATAATACTTATGCAATGCACGTTGTCGGCTTTAATGCTTCCGCTTTTCTCAATCGAGTCAAGACTATCGTTAAAAGATTCTTCGCCGTTTTTATCTCTGTTATCCATAAAACGCCCTCTTTTTTTGAAATTTTTATTATATTATGCTCTGTTTTAGAGTGAAATATACCTAAAAAAGCCAACAATCACGGGCGTTTTAAACTTTTTTTAAAAAACTTAAAAAAAATTCAAAAAAGGTATTGACAAAGAGGAAGCGAAGTGATATAATAGCTGAGCGTTGTGAGGAACAACGGAAAGATCCTTGAAAATTGAACAATGAAAATTAAGAGAAACTTTTAAATTAAGAGATA
>JAZSHT010000122.1:0-18328 GCA_045533435.1 Eubacteriales bacterium
CGCTCCGTGTTAAAGCGCGTCCGCCCAAGGGTCCCTTTAAATTGCAACGCGATTTAAGGGAGTGGGTCAACACTCATTTCACTATCCCCATTCAAAAAAGGGGCTTTTGCTTAACGCAAAAGCCCCTTCTTTTTTATCTTAATATTAAATAGATTTTTTTGAGACTTTCAAGCTAGTAATTTTCAAAAAACAATAAAATTTTAAAAAACTCTTGACAACTGACTAAAACTGTGATATTATATTGTCTGCAAATATGCGCCCTTAGCTCAGCGGATAGAGTGCCCGGCTACGAACCGGTAGGTCGAGAGTTCGAATCTCCCAGGGCGCGTAAAACAAAAAGACAGGTCTTGTGCCTGTCTTTTTGTTTTATCACTTGCCCTTTGCGAGATTCGACTCCTCAAGACTTCGTCTTGAATAGAGTTCGCAAGCAAGCCAAAACCATCGGGGAGCTCGCTCACCAGTGGCGTGGCGTAGCTCTTTTTGCACCGCAAAAAGTATCTCCCAGGGCGCACCCTCACGGGTGTCTTTTTGTTTTACTTGCTCTTGGTCCGATTCGAACTGTATCAAGGCTTTGCCTTGAATAGAGTTCGCAAACAAGGCTAAGGCGTTGTCTGCTTGCAAGCATAAGCCGTGCCGAAGTTCTTTTTGCAGAGCAAAAAGCCTCTCCCAGGGCGCGCCCTCACGGGTGTCTTTTTGTTTTACTTGCCCTTGGTCCGATTCGAACTGTATCAAGGCTTTGCCTTGAATAGAGTTCGGACGCAAGCCATAAGCGTGGGAGTTTACTCACATAAGCGTTGGCGAAACGCATTTCCGTAAGGAAATGTATCTCCCAAAATCGCAAAGCGATTTCAGGGCGCACCCTCACGGGTGTCTTTTTATTTTGGTGTATTCTGCCTTGTGGCGCGTGTCCTTGAGCCTGTCTTTTTGTTGACAGTTCTTTTCTTTTATGCTATAATTTACACAATATATTCAAGGAGATTTTTATGTCTATTTTCAATTTAAAAACTGAATTTACATCTTCTTTAAGCAAGGAAGTAATTATAGAAAGACTGCACGAGGTTACCAACACTATTGACGATGACCTTTTCGTTGGCTACATATACGAAAACGGCTTTAAAATACACAAAAAGCCAAGGGAAAATGTAAGAAATGCTTTTATGCCTATTTTTGTGGGAACTATTGAAGGAAATTCAAGCGGTTGCACAGTAAATATAACTGCAAGATTTAATCTATTTGCGGCTGTTTTTATGATTATTTGGTCTTTGGGGGCGGTAGTGCTTCCTTTGATAATTGGCTTTACGGAGCCTTTGTTTTTCTTAGTGCCACTTGCAGTAATTGTAATTTTCGTTCCGCTTCTCTATTTCGCATTTTATAAGCCTGCAAAAAAATCAATTCAGCTTTTAACCAGAATTTTATCTAAATAAGTAAAAAGACTTAACCTCGCGGTTAAGTCTTTTCTTATTTTAATTATTCGCCTTTTGTGATAACGATGTTGCCTCTGTCTGGAACAGCGTCAACTAAGAGATAGCCGTCCTTGATTGTGCAGTTTGCAACTGTCATGTTATCGCTATATTCGAAGTTGGAAACGAGGTTGATTACCTTGTCGCCTTGCATTACTGTTACTGATGTCCAATCATCTGGAATATCAACCTTAATTGTAATTGCATGGTCAAACATATAGTCCTCAAGATCATCTGTTAATGAAAGTGTAATAGATGTATCTGTGATTTCCATTGTTTCAAGCTCTGCTGTAAGTGATTCCTTTAAGAACTGTGTAAGCTCTGTGTATGAGCATACCCAGAGGCCTTGAGCCTTTAAGTAATCAAACTTAGACATTGTTGATACGTATGACGAGTGAATCATACCGCCAAGGTAATATGTGTTTGGCGCAAGTGAGTGAATACACTCAATTGTGAATGCGCCCTTTTCAAGGATTTCATCAATAATCCTTTCGTATGAGCCCTTTGATGTGTGGTTAAGTCTATATTCGCCTGTACCATCTTCCTTGAATGTGTATGTTCTTGTTGCTGGGTCGTAATCGTATGAGCCGCCCTCAACCCACTTCATTTGGTAGTTTTCAGCATCATAGTAGTATGAGCCATCAACTGTGCCAACATTTACAAGTGTTTTTGTTTCCTCATCAAATACATAGTTAACTCCAAGCGTTGACTTATCAATAAACTTGTAGTCAGCGCCTAGGTTACCGCCTGTAAAGTTACCGTATGCAGCGATGTAGTGAACTAAAATATAATCGCCTGAATTGTCCTCAGTATATGAGTCATAGCTCTTTGATTTATATGAGCCCTTTGTTGTCCACTCAAAGCCTATAAGTGTCTTTGTTTCTGTTGCTTCGCCTGTTGCTTCATCAGTTGTTGTTGTGATTTCGTAAACCGGCTTATATGTGCCGCCTGTGCTTCCGTCCTTAATGAGAACAAAGTCGCCCTCTGTTTCGCCAGCCTTAGAAGCGTAGCAGTTTAAGTTACCCCAGTCTGTTTGTGTCTTAAGGTCCTCAATAAAGTTAATATATCCACCTGCGCCACCGTTACGAGCTGAAACCATAAGCTGTGTTACATAGTTAGATGTACCTGTTGATGTAGAACCGTTAGGTGTTGCGAATGTAAGAATCTTTTGACCGTGGAAGTTATTCATAAACCAGTAGTGAGCTCTATCTACATCTGAAAGCATATCAGCTTCACTAATTTGTCCAGAGTAAATGCCCGCGTGGTTGTATGAGTGTGAGCCTAAGTCAAATGCGCCTGTTGAGAACATTTCTTGCCATTCTGAAACATAAAGGCCCGCAAAGGTGATAGCCATATTCATTGTAGCCTTATAGTGATACTTCTCAAATTGCTCAATAGACCATAAGCAAGCATCAATATAGTTACCATCATCATATGTTTGAGCCCATACTGCAGGAGCATCCTTAAAGTACTTTGTGATTACTGCTGGCTCATATGCTTCGGTGTAGCTTCTTGTTCTTGTTGTGCCGCACTCGCGTGTGCATGTAGCAGTTTCTGTTAAGCAGCCGTTTGTTGAAAGTGTAGTAGCATTCTTAACATATTCGCCAAATGTATGACCTAAAGCAGATAATGCATCTGTCTTTAATTCATAGCCGCATGATTGACAAGCATAAATAGTATAGCCTGCATCAGTACATGTTGGAGCAACAACTCCATCAGCCTTTGGTCTTACGCTTTGGTGTAAGCAACCTAAGAAGCCATCAACATCATCAGCCTCCTCGTAAACTGTATATGGCTCAAAGCAATATACATAGCTAGTCCAATATTGTGGCTCATTTACAAATTGAAGCTTAAGCTTGCTTGTTCTCTTTTCAAGCTTAATTGTGTATAAGCACGCAGTTTCGCTTCCTGCCTTAATTACCTGCATTTCCTCGGTGTTATTTAGCTTGTTAGGAACGGTATATTGACCGATTTCCTCCCAATATCCCTCCGGATGCTCCTCATCTACTGTCCATATTTGGAGAGAAACTGCTCTTCCTGTTACTGCATGAATAGCAAATTGAACAGATGAAACAAACTTTTCTCCTGAGAACTCCAAAACTGCATATGCATCGTTTGCGTGTCTCCAGTTTGTATACCAAGCAGAGCTCATATCGCCGTCAACTAGCTTTTCTGCGCCGCCTGCATAGTCGTTGTACTTACCGGAGATACTTACAGATGCATCACTTAAAAGTGAGTCTGGAATTCTTTGGATTTTATCTGTCTTTGCAAATACTTCCATTTCATAAATGATAGCGTTTGCATATCTTGATGAATGTGTAACTGTTGCTCTTACAGCCTTTGCTGTAACTGTGTTAGCAAGCTCAAGAGTGATTGCGCCGTTAATGCCGCTTGATCTTGCTTCCTTGTCGGACATTTCTCCAACCTTAATCCACTTTTCGCCCTCTCCATCCTTAACTAAAGCTTCAATGTCGTATGAAACATAGCAAAAATCGCCAAGCTCCCATGAGGAATAGAATGGAACGATCAAGTTAAATGCGCCGATTTCAAAATAATCATTAAATGTGATAGTTGCGCTATCGCCTGTGTATGTAGAGCCGTCAGCTAATGTGTCTGCGCCCCAATATGTGTCAAGTCTGCCATCGTTAATGTTACCACCTACACAAATTGTATAGTAGGAAGAAACTGCTGCTCCACCGAAGCCTGCAATATTAACGAATGGTGTTTCGCCCTTATAAAGATAGTTATCAATTTGAAGGTCGAAAAGTGATTTTAAGCCTGTTGCAAGTGGCTCAACCGTAAATGTTTGAACGCCTGAGCATACCTTACATGTCTTAATTTCCTTACCTGGTGTATAGTCGGTTGGAAGAATTGTAAATTCGTAGTCATCTCTTCCGTCGCCGTTTAAGTCATAGTTGTGCTTACCTGTTGCAGGAACTCTGTCATAAATTGCAGGCTCTCTGTTACAGCCCTCGTTTATACACTTGCTTTCGGTATAGCCCTCTAAAGCACATGTTGGCTCAACAACTGTTTCAACCTTATTATGACCTAACGCTTGAATTGTTTCTGTTTTTGTAAATATACACTTAGTGCATTTGAAATACTGCTTACCGTTTTTGGTGCATGTAGCCTCTGTCCAGTCCTCAAGGCGTGTTTCTACGAATTCATGCTCGCAGCCGCCTGAGCTTCCGCTACTTGAACCACCCTTAGCCCACCAAGCAGTTAAGGTGATGCTTTCTGTTACTACATCAGTATCAAAGTTCCACTTTGAGCTAGCTTGCTTAGTTGCATACCAGCCTGTTACTGTGTAGCCATCCTTTACAGCGTTTGGCGCTGTAAGCTTTGAGCCTTCCTTTACTGTGATTACCTTTGTTTCGCTTCCATCAATAGTACCACCGTTGGCATCAAAGGTAATTTCATACTTTGTACCGCCGCACGATGTGGTAGCAACGACTACGGCTAACAATGTAGCAAGTAAAAGAAGTGTTGCTAGTAATTTTTTCATATTTTCTCCTTTTTGTGGCTCTGCCACAGCGAAATTACTTCGCTTCGCTCATAGCGAAATTATATCGCAAGCGATATAGCGAAATTTCACTGCGTGAAGCTAAATTAAATTTGCCTTTCGCTCCCGAAGGGAATTTAGCGCGTGTAAGCGAATTTCACTCCTGAAGGGAATTTAGCTTGCGCGAAGCGCAAATTTAGCTACATAGCTCCGCTATGTAAAATGCTCTCCCGTTAGCCGAGAGAGCATTTATTGGTTATATAAACTATTCGACTATCTTAGATTATTCCGCCTTTGTATCTTGCGCAATCGCAATTTCTTCCCAGTAGTCAGAACCGTTTGATGGGTTAGGCATGTAAACAACAACCTTGGTGATTACCTTGCCCTCAACCTCAAACTTAGCAGGCTCATCGCCAAAGGAACCGATACCAAGCATCTTTGTTGAACCGTCTTCATATGTAACTGTTACTTCGATTGAAGCTGCGCCTCTACCCTTAACGTAGATCATATCTGCCTTAGTTGGGTTTGTTAAGTTAAGAGTAACTGTAATAGCACCTGTACCATTACCTGCGAATGTACCTGCATCTACCTCGTGAATATTACCGTTAACAAGGTTTGCAGCCTTATCCTTACCCCAGCCGGCGCCGTCGATAACAGGGTATACGCCAGGGCCGAGTGCGTCGATTGTTACATTCTTAAAGTCTTGGTAGTCTGTCTTGTTACATTCGTAACATGTTCTTGATCTCTTCATGTACTCTTCAGACCAGTTAGACCAGTCATGTCCCTTTGGAGCTGCACCCTCGTTGTACTCCTCATGTCCGCAGATTTCGCATACACGGGACTTACGCTCAGCTGTTTCACATGATTCTTGTGAAACCTGTTGCCATGGTAAGAATTGGTGGTTTTCTGTACCGTCGTTACAGTAAACGATCATTTTCCATTTAGCAACTAAAACTGTGTTTGCTTTAACAACTGTTGTTTTTCTTGCTACTGTGATACCGTCCTCAAGTGTCCAGCAATCAAAAATGAAGCCTTCTCTTGTAGGTGTTGGAAGGTTGCCGATATTGTCGCCCTTTTGAACGTACTTAACTGCATCGCTTTCAGCGATTTCGCCGCCGTTAGGGTCAAATTCAACGGAAACTGTGTTTTCGTCCTTGTCCCACTTAGCAACTAATACCATGTCAAACATAACGAAATCTCTTTGAGAAATTTTCTCTTCATAGTTTGTGTCTTCTTCATCATACCAACCGGCAAATTTAAATCCGTCTTTCTTTGGTGTTGGAAGCTTGCCAAGCATTTCGCCTTCTTTTACCTTACGGGTTTCTTCTTCTTCTTTAAGTGTACCGCCATTAGCATCAAAGTAAACTGTGTATGATTTACCGCATGCCATAATTAATGGGAGAACCATAAGGCAAAGAACTGCAAGGCAGATAATCTTTGTTAATGTGCTCTTTTTCATTTTGTTTTTGCTCCTTTAAAATTTAATAAATTGCACGGGCATACGCCCTTCGTTTGCGTGAATATTATAACATATTATAGAATTAAAATCAATTGAAAGAAATTTTTTTGTTGCTTTTTGTATTTTTGCACAAAATGAGATATGCAAAATTGGAAAATCAAGGATTGATTTTGTGCATTTTGCATATCAGCCGTTAGCCGTTAGCGGTTAGCGGTTAGCGAGATTTGAGGTTCGCGACCCTCACAGCAGTCAGCCGTTAGCGGTTAGCGAAGTTTGATATACGACTTCATTAAAAAACGAAAAATGCTGATTTGCAACAAAAAACCTATGTAAATGTTGACACAAATACATAGGTATTAAATTAATTATGTAACTTTGCTAACTGCTAACCGCTATCCGCTAACTGCTAACCGCTCACAAAAAATCACACGATTTTTTGTGCAATTTCTTTTAGCTTTTCGCAAACAGTATGGTCTGTATCATCAGGCTCATATGTTACCTTTGTTGCATCGTTGCCTGTAAAGAACTTATACATAACAAGTCCTGCAAGGTATCTACCATAGTCAAGGGATAAATGGAAGCCGTCGCGTGTGATTGGATGTGTTTTTTCATCAAATTCGCTTAGCCTTCTTGCTTCCTCAACTGCGTCTCCGTTTGGAATTATGTCAAGGTTGTATTTTTGGCACATCTCATTTGTTGTATTTATAATGGCGTTATACATCCTTGGGCGTGAATTTTCATAAAGGTAATAAAAATCATGATTTGAATAATCGCTATATGCCCAAGTTCTATGGAATACGATTTTCGCATTTGGGCAAGCGCCCTTGATATAACCTAAGATATATGGTAGATATGGCTCATATGTTTCAGCCATTCCTGAATAGTGGCTAACCTGTTGTATTGACACATAGTCCCACTTTTTTGAATAAATTACCTCATCAAGATAGCCATCTCCCACAGCCTCTCCGTTTACCTCGTAAAGATAGGTTTCTCTCGCTTTTGTAAGTCCGTTATAATGTCTTTCAAGAGAGCAACCGCCGATTGCCATGTTAGTTACCTCAATTTCTCCGTTTGAAATTTGATGTAAATATCGCGTGGCATCCTGTGAAAAGCTGTTGCCGATACATAAAATGTTCATTATGAAAATTCCCCTTTTTAGTGATAGTTTAATTATAGTATTGTGGGGTATAAATGTCAAGGGGAATTTTAGTGGCTAGTGGTCAGTGGTCAGCTGATTTGTTGAACGATTGATTTCAAAAACAAAACCGCTTGCTTTGCAACAAAAAACCTATGCAGATGTCATGTACAAATGCATAGGTAATTTATTCGTTTATGTATTTTCGCTATCGGCTGACAGCTGTGGCGAAGCGATATAGCGTACTATGTACGCGCGATATAGACCACGCTTCGCACGGTCGCGATATAACCGAATAAATTCGGTCGCGATATGCTTTCGCTAAGCGAAAGCGCGATATGCACCTTCGGTGCGTGCCGACCACTAACCACTGACCACTGACCACTGACCACTGAAATTAAGCCAAGGCTGGCTGAATTTCGTTTGCGATAAGCTTCAGCTTTTCGCAAACAGCATGGTCGGTGTTATCAGGCTCATATGTTACCTTTGTTGCATCATTGCCTGTAAAGAATTTATACATTACTAAACCTGCAAGGTATCTACCATAGTCAAGGGATAAATGGAAGCCGTCGCGTGTGATTGGATGTGTTTTTTCATCAAATTCGGGCAATTTTCTTGCTTCCTCAACTGCATCTCCGTTTGGTATTATATCAAGGTTGTACTTTTTGCAAATTTCAGTTGATGTTTTTACGATTGCATCAAACATTTGTGGGCGAGAATTGCCATAGTTTACAAATCCGCCATGGTCGGAATAGTCGCTATACGCCCAAGTTCTATGGAATACGATTTTCGCATTAGGGCAAGCGCCGTGAATATATCCTAAAATATATGGTAGGTACGGCTCATATGTTTCAGCCATTCCTGAATAGTGGCTAACCTGTTGAACGGTTACAAAGTCCCATTTTTTCTTGGAAAGTGCTTCCTTAATTGAGATTTTGCGCTTGAAGCTTGCATTTTTTTGATAATCGTAGTCTGCGCTATCAACTAAAATATTGTTGTAATGAGTTTCAAGCGAGCAACCGCCTATATATAGGTTTCTTACATAAAGCTCTTCGTTTGAAATTTGGTGTAAATATCGTGTGGCATCCTGTGAAAAGCTGTTGCCGATGCATAAAATGTTCATAGTAATTTTTTCCTTTCCAAGTTATGCTTTAATTATAGTCCTTAGCTTAGCGAAAGTCAAGGAAAAAATTAGGGTATAGGGTATAGGGTATAGGGGTTCGCTTTGCTCACAGGGATGGTTAGTAAACGAATTTTTTCATCTATAATCCCTGCACACGAAGTGTGCCCCTATTCTCTATCCCCTATTCCCTTGAAATAAATTCCCTGATAGGAATTTCTTTCATACAGCTCCTTGTCAATATCGTTTATGACAGTTGTTTTTTTGCGGGACCAAACAGGCTCAACTAAGCGGTCGGCTATTCCGTCGCCTGTTAGTCTTTCAATTACCGTATCGGGCGGTAAAATCTCTATTTGGTCGCAGACTGTTTTAATATAGTCGCTTCTTTCCATTGGGGAATAATCGCCCTGCTTATACATGCTATAAAGGGCAGTACCTCTTATGATGTGCAAAAGATGAATTTTAACCACATCTGGGCGTAATTCAGCCACATCCCTGGCTGTTTTCATCATATCATCATAATTTTCATAGGGCAAGCCGTTAATGATATGTATAGCAATTTTGATTTTCGGAGCAAGAGTGCGAAGTCTTTTTATGCAATCAACAAACACATCAAATTTGTGTCCTCTATTGATTATTATGGCAGTTTGGTCATTAGATGATTGCAGTCCTAGCTCCACGGTTACAGGAATTTTTTCGCTTAGCTTATTTAGTATTTCGATTTTCTCATTTTCAAGGCAATCGGCTCTTGTGGCAATATTTATCATTACTGCGCCATCAAGTGAAGCGATTTCGCTTGTGATTTTCTCTAAATTTTCGGGGGATGTGTGGGTATTTGTGTATGCTTGCATATATGGAATGAACTTTTTTACATTCCACTTTTTCCTAGCGTTTTCAATACCGATTTCGTACTGCTCCTTAATATCCTTAACCTGTCGGCAATTTACGCTTTGGCTTCCGCTATCGCAGTAAATACATCCACCACGGCTAACAGTTCCATCAATATTTGGGCAGGAAAATCCGCAATCAAGTGTAATTTTCGCGCATTTTTCGCCAAATGTCTTGCGAAGGTAATATTCGTATGTATAGTAGCGCTTATTTGTGTCGCTAAATTTAAACGGATTGGAAGATACTTGTGTCATGAGGGTCTCCTTTCGTTTCAATACCTTAACTATACCATACCCTAGTTTTTTTGTCAACAAACAACTATCAACCGCAATAAAATATATAAAATATCTTGACAAAACACTTTTATTCTGTTATAATACTTTAGCAAATGCTACTATGGCTCAGATGGTAGAGCACATCCTTGGTAAGGATGAGGTCACCAGTTCGATTCTGGTTAGTAGCTCCATATAACGCACTTCGTTTGAGGTGCGTTTTCTTTTTTAATTAATCATTCAGCAAATTTCGCTAACCGCTAATCGCTGACGGCTGATGGCTTGAGGTTGACTGTGGCAACCTCGCTATGCTCTGCATAGCATATCTGTGAGGTGATTATATGAATAAAAACACGAGCAAGCAATCCGTTTGCATTTTATTTGGTGGGAAAAGTGAGGAATATGAGGTTTCCTTGTCCTCTGCTTATAATGTGCTTGGTAGCATAGACAAAAGCAAGTACAATGTAAGCAAAATTGGAATTACCAAGGATGGTAGGTGGTTAAGGTACTATGGTGGCAGAGATAGCATATTAAATGACACTTGGCAGAATGAGGCAAAAGAGGTCTTTATTGATTTTTCCACGGGA
This sequence comes from Eubacteriales bacterium, assembly GCA_045533435.1. Lineage (GTDB taxonomy): Bacteria > Bacillota > Clostridia > Oscillospirales > CAG-272 > RGIG2000. Next base: position 10,424 of record JAZSHT010000122.1, read on the forward strand.
TGTGTGGATAATTTACCATTTGACACCGTGTTTTTTCCTGTAATGCACGGAAATTTTTGCGAGGATGGGCGATTACAGGGAATATTTGAGAGTATTGGTGCAAGATATATTGGATGCCATAGCGCATCATCGTTTTTATGCATGGATAAGCATTTAACAAAGATGGTTGCAAGGAGCTTAAAAATCCCTGTTGTGGATTGGATTTGCATAAGCAAGCATCAAGCTTTTAGCAAAATTGCCCATGATGTGTCTAAATTTGGCTATCCTGTGTTTGTAAAGCCGAGTAAATCGGGGTCATCAAATGGTAGCTTTGTTGTTTACAATGAAAGCATGCTCCTTTCAGCCATTCAGAGCGCGTTTGAGTATTCCGATACCGTTTTAATTGAAAAATACATAAAAGCTATTGAGTGTGAAATCGGTATGCTGACAACCGAGGCTATCACTATTTTTAGTGAGGTTGGCTCACTTAGATATAACGGCGATTTTTACGGATACAAGGAAAAGTATCTTTTAGGTAGCACTACCTACTCTATCCCTGCATTAATTTCAGTAAAAAATCAAGAGAAAATCAAGGAATATGCAAAAATCCTTTTTGATAAGCTTGGGTGCTATGGTCTTAGCCGCTTTGACTTTTTTGTTGACGAAAATGAAAGCGTATATTTTAATGAGGTCAACACTCTTCCCGGATTTACTAGGGACAGCATGTATCCTATGCTTTTTGAAAAAATGGGATATAGCCTTACAGCTCTTATTGATATTTTAATAGAAAATGCCAAAATTTAAAAAATCTATTGAAATACATTCTAATTTTATATATAATATAATGAGGTAGTATGAAAAGCTTAGCTCTTGTTGGCTTTGGCATATCAAACCAAGCTGTTTATCAACAATTTAAAGGCGACTATAAGATTACCATACATAATCCCACAAAAATTAGCGTGCCTGAGGATGCTAGCCTAATTTACAATGAGCATTATTTAAGGTGCTACGAGGATATTGTTTTTAGGTCGCCCTCTGTTAAAAAAAGTGATATTATAACAGACAGTCCCATTTATTGTGAAAGCATTTATGCTCTTAACAATATTTCCTCAACAAAAATTTGTGTAACAGGCTCAGACGGAAAAACAACCACATGTAGCTTGATTTTTAATATTTTGAGGGGTAAAAATGCTTTTTTAGGTGGGAACATCGGCACTCCGCTTCTTAATGCGGTTAATAAGGGGTACGATTTTATAGTTGGGGAGCTTTCATCCTTTCAGCTACTTAACGAAAGCGTTTTAGTTGATACAGCAGTAATTACGAATATTACTGAAAATCATTTAGATTATCACGCTGATATGGCTGAATACATTGGCGCTAAGGAAAGCCTACTTAAAAATGCAAAGCATATCGTATTAAACTATGATGATAAAATTTTAAGAGAGCTTGGCAATAGGTATAAGGACCTTGGAAGGAGCGTTGAATTCTTTTCCTTAAAGGAAAAGGCCGATGCTTATTTGGATAATGGCTACTTATATCTTAAAGGAATCAAGCTTTTCCACCGTGATAAAATCAAGCTGGCAGGAGATTTTAATATTTCTAATGCTCTTGCGGCGATTTTAGCCACATACAAGCATATTAGCATTGATGAAATTTGCCATGGTGCTATTAGCTTTAACGGAGTTAAAGGCAGGCTTGAATTTATTCGGGAGCTAAAGGGAATAAAATTCTATAACTCCTCAATTGACTCTACTCCCTCACGCACAATCGCATCTCTTAGCGCGTTTGATATAAATCGCTGTATCGTGATTTTAGGCGGCAGAGATAAAAATTTATCTTATGATATTTTAGAAAACCATTTAAAAAATGCCAAAGCAATTATAGTTATGGGAGAAAACAGACAAAAGATTTTAAATGCCATTGCAAATTGCTCCGTTAAAGCTCTTTTAGTAAACAACATGAAGGAAGCAACTAGCGTAGCATACTCTCTTGCCGACATAGGCGACAACGTAATTTTATCCCCTGCCTCAACAAGCTTTGATATGTATGAAAGCTACGTGGCGCGGGGACTTGATTTTATAAAGCATGTAAATTCATTATAAAGGAAATAGAAATGGAACTGAAAAAAGTATTAAAGACACTTTGTGAGTGTCCTACTGCATCGGGAAAGGAAGCCACTCAGTTTAAGATTGTAAATGAGATTGCTTCCCCTTATTTTGACCTTATTGAAGCAGACAATATGGGCAATATTATTTTAACCAAGCTATCAAGCAAGGATAACGCTAAAAAGCTTATGCTTGACGCTCACTTTGACGTTATTGGATTGATGGTTACGAAAATTCACGAAAACGGATTTTTGTCCGTCCATAATGTTGGCGGCATTGATTTAAGAACGCTACCATCAAGTGAGGTTACAATTCACGGAAAAGAGGATATTTACGGCTTAGTAGTTTCTACCCCACCTCATTTAACAGGCGGAAAAACTACTGTGCCTAAAATTGAAGATATTTTAATTGATACAGGCTATAAAAAAGAGGACCTTGAAAAAATCGTGTCAGTTGGAGATACTATTACAATAAACGGCGATTATATGGAAATGGAAAACGGATATATTATGTCCTCATTCCTTGATAACCGCTCCTGTGGCGCTACATGTATTCACGCCATTGCATGTACTGAAAGAAAGGACCTTGAATATGATGTATTCGTTGTAATTTCAGCAGGCGAGGAAATTGGCAGAATGCAAACAAGAGTTGCGGCGTTCAATATTGAGCCTGATATTATTATCACAACTGATGTAAATTTTGCAAAAGAGCCAAGCATTGAAGCGCGACATTCCATTGAATGTAAAAAAGGACCAAGCGTTGATATTTCTGCACTTACAAATAGAGAGCTATCCCGCATCATTATAAATCTTGCAAAGAAAAACGGTATTCCTTGCCAAGTGGTGGTTGAGCCAACAGGCACAGGCACAAATAACGATATTTTAGCAATCACAGGCAAGGGCGCAAGAACTGTTGTTATGAGCTTGCCTTTAAAGTCAATGCATACAAGCTGTGAATGTGTAAATATCGCTGATATGGAATATTTAAGTCAGTTAATTTCACTAATTGCAAAAACAAAGGAGAGTGATTTACAATGACAGAGTTAAGAGAATTACTTAAAAAATTATCACTTGAATTTGGTATTGCAGGCTATGACAAAAAAGTAAGAGATATTATAATTAGTGAGATTGAGCCATACAAGAATAAATTTGAAGCATATACTGATAACGCAGGCGCGTACATAGTGCATATTGAAAATGAGGACAAGCCAAAATTGATGGTAAGCGCTCACATGGATGAGGTTGGCTTTATGATAACGGAAATTTGCGATGATGGTCGCCTTCGCTTTGGTAACGTGGGCGGAATCAACTCTTTAGTTATGTCATCAAAGCGTGTAATTTCCGAAAACGGCGTTAAGGGCGCTATAATTTCAAAGCCTATTCATTTACAGAGCGCCGATGAAAGAAAAGAGGTAACGTCCCCAAAGGACATGTATATAGACATTGGCTGTGATACCAAGGAAGAAGCGGAAAAGCTAGTTCAGCTTGGGGATTACTTTACCTTTATTTCCGACTACGTAGAGTTTGGCGACGGATTTATTAAAGGCAAAGCACTTGATGACCGACTTGGCTGCGCTATTATGTGCCAAGCAATTAAGGAAATTTGCAAAAATGATTTAAAATTAAATTACGATTTATATTTTGCATTTACATCCCGTGAGGAAATTGGCTATTCGGGAGCGTTTTTAGCAACTGAGCAAATAAAGCCTGAATACGGATTTATTATTGAGTCCACCGCAGTTGGCGATATTCACGGCGCACCAAAGGAAAAAATCGTTGCAAAATTAGGCAACGGTGGCGCAATTTCCTTTGCCGACCTTGGCACGATTTACGATGAGAAATTTATAAACCACATAATGAATATGTGCAAGAAAAATGATATTAAATATCAAATTAAGCAATATGTATCAGGTGGAAACGATGCATCAAATATTCAAAAATCCGCACACGGCGTAAAGGTAGCCGTTATGTCCGCCCCATCAAGATATATTCATTCAATGTCAAATGTTATACATAAGGATGATTTAACTAGCATCTATCAAACACTGTTGTGCTTGATAAGTCGTTAAGGACTTATCAAGCAGTGATCAGTGGCTAGTGGTCAGTGGTCAGCAGATTACTTACACGATTGATACTAAAATAAAACACATTCATAAAACACAACAAGAAAGCGTGGTCGCAAAAGCGGTCCATAAGTGTGTCAGTCAGCTAATCGCTAGCCACCGACCACTGTCCACTGACCACTTTTGAGTGACTGAAAGGAACGAAACATGATAGATTTACTAAAAAAACTAATGTTCACACCTGGAATTTCAGGTCGTGAGGACAGAGTAAGAGATTTAATAAAGAAAGAGATTGAGCCATACGCTGATGAAATCACAACCGACAACATGGGCAATCTTATTGCAAGAAAAAAGGGCAACGGCAAAAAGATTATGCTTTGCGCCCATATGGATGAAATTGGATTTTTAGTTACTAATATTGATGACGGTGGCTTAATCCGTGTAGCTCCTGTTGGTGCTATTAACTATTTAGCAGGCTGCTTTACTGAGGTTGTTTCCGCAGGTGGCGTTCACGGTGTGCTTGTGCCATCATGCAAGGAAGGTATTCCTAAGGCTGAGGAAGCTTATATTGACATTGGCGCAAAGGACAAAAAGAGCGCTGAAAAGAAGGTTCAAATTGGCGAAGCGTTTACTTATGAGCCAAAAATCAGAAAATTGCTTGGCAATAGATACATTGGCAGACCCTTTGATGATAGAATCGGTTGCGCTATTTTGATTGAAGCATTAAAGTCAATTAAAAAGCCACAAAATGATATTTATTTTGTATTTGCAACACAAGAAGAGGTTGGCTCAAGAGGTAGCCGTCCTGCAACATACAATGTAATGCCTGACATTGGTATTGCTTACGATGTTACTGCAACAGGCGAAAAGCCAGGCGGACCAAAGATTGAACTCAAGCTTGGTGGTGGTTGCGCTATTAAAATTAGAGATAATGACGTTATGTGTAGCGCCGATATAGTTGACAAGCTACGCCAAATTGCCAAGGACGCTAAGATTAAGTATCAGGATGAAATCCTTACCTTTGGTGGCACAGACACATCATCAATGCAGGTTACAGGCAGAGGCGCAAGAGTTAGCGCAGTTTCTATTCCAACCGCATTCTTACATACAGGCGTTGAAATGATTGATATGGCGGATGTGAAAGAGGCGCTTAAGCTAACTGTTGCACTTTGCAACAAATTATAAGCGGTTAGCCGTCAGCGGTTAGCTGTCAGCGAGATTACTTTTACAATTTACTTTCAAAGGAAAAAAATATGAAAAAACTTATTACTTTATTTTCTATTATTTTTGTGCTTCTGTTTTTGTTCTCCTGTCAAAACAGCGATGTGCCAAGGGGAATGAAGCTTGCTTCTGATACATCTAAGGTGCATTACTCCCTTTATGTGCCAAAAAACTGGATAATTGACAGCATGGATAATATTTCCGCATGTCATGTATCCGACAGAGACAGAACATCAATAAGCATAAAAAAGACAACATACTCTAATGAGGCGGTATGGTGGAATGACTATAAAAACGCGGTAACCTCAACCTTTGATGATTTTACTCTTTTAACTGATGGCGAGGATATTGTAATTTCCGCGCTTAACGCTAAAAAGTATGTATTCACATGCAGCTTCCATGGGGAAAGCTTCTATAAATATGAGATTATTGATGTTAAAAATGGGGACTCTGTGTACGAAATTAGCATAAAATATCAAGGTCTTACAAATGATGGCAAAATTATCTATACAGATACTCAGCATGCTGATACCATTAAAAAAATCTTAGAAAGCTTTAAATTTAACGAGTCCCTTAGCGATGGTAGTGAGGTTATTTACAATGCAGATAACACTCCAAATAACATGAAGTGCGCTTCAAACACTAAAATTGTTGACTACTGTCTTTTTGTGCCCTCTGCTTGGGTTGTTGAAAAGACCGTTGGCACAGTTTCATCAGCTTATGTTAGTGAAAGCGACAAAACAAATATAAGCGTTATGCAATGGAATGTTGGCAGCTACAATTACGATGCTTGGTGGAGTGAATACAAGCTTCAGCTTTTTAGCGCATTTGACCGCGATGCTCTTATTTATGATGATAAGGGTCAAGTTAAGGTTGACGAAAACGGATATATTATGCATTTAGAGTCAGATATCGTTAAATTTAAAGAGGTTGGCGTTGATGCCAAATTAGGCGAAAGCAATGCAAAAAAATATACTTACTCTGTAAAAATTGGGGGACATGTGTACGATTATACTGTTTTTTCAGTAATGCACAGAGCTAGCGTTTATGTAATGACATTTACATTTGACTCTCAAAATGACAATACCGTATATAACGCGGATATTGAAAAAATCACTCAAAGCTTCAGGTTTAACTAATATGGAAATTTACTTTGATAATAGTGCCACAACAAAAATCTCAGTTGGCGCAAAAAATAAAATGATTGAGGTAATGGACAACCATTTTGGAAATCCATCATCCTTACATAAAATCGGTCTTGATGCTGAGCATATTTTAAGCGATGCAAGAAGCATTATTTTAAATGCTCTTGGCATTTCACGCGGTGTTCGTGGAGAGCTTATTTTCACATCAGGCGGTACGGAATCAAACAATATTGCAATTTTAGGCGTTGTAAATGCTAAAGCAAGACAGGGAAACGAAAGAATTTTAACCACAGACAGCGAGCATGCTTCTGTATCTGCCCCACTTGATATGCTTGAAAAGCAAGGCTTTAAAATTGTAAGAGTACCAACAAAAAAAGGCGTGCTTGACCTTGAATTTATAAAAAATAACGCTAAGGGTGCTATTTTAGCATCATTTATGCATGTAAATAACGAAACGGGCGCGCTTTACAATTTGTCTGAAGCGTTTAAGCTTGTTAAGGAATTGTCCCCTGCTTGCGTAACTCATGCAGACTGTGTGCAGTCCTTTATGAAGGTAAAATTTACTAAAAAATCATTAGGTGCTGATTTAATTTCCATAAGCGCCCACAAAATAAATGGAGCTAAGGGCGTTGGAGCTTTATATATTGACCCTAACATTATTAAGCAAAAAAAGGTTGTGCCTATATTTTTAGGTGGCGGTCAAGAGGAAAATTTCCGTTCAGGAACTGAAAATGTCTATGGAATTGCCGCATTTGGTGAGGCTACCAAGGAGCATTTTGCTAAAATTGATGCAGAGATAGAAAAAATGAGCTCTGTTCGTGAATTTTTAGTTGAAAATTTAAAAAATACCGAGGGAGTGTCGCTAAATCTACCTGAAAATAACGCTCCACATATATTAAATATGTCCGTTGTCGGTATTAGAAGCGAAATAACCTTGCACGATTTATCATCTAAGGGAATTTATGTATCAAGCGGTAGTGCTTGCTCATCAAACTCCCCTAAAAAGACACATAATCCTTTAACCGCATTCGGTCTTGACACAAAAATGGCAGATAGCGCCATTAGAGTTAGCCTCTGCCCCGATAATACGGTAGAAGAAGCACAGTATTTTATTGAATGTTTAAAAGAAACCATTAACAAGCGAGCAAAAAGATGAAAAAGATAAACTGAGTTTATCTTTTCAGAGAATAGGGGCGACCTTGTCGCAGGGGCTCATTGCATTCGCAGGGGCAACTTCGTTGCAGGGATTTTAGAAGAAAATTGTTTACTAGCCACCCTGTGAGCAAAGCGAACCCCTATCCCCTATACCCTATCCCCTATCCCCTGTCCATTAATAAAAGGAGCGAACCCTGAAATTATTGTTAGGTCGTCCAAAGACCAACGAAGGCAGACT
>JAZSHT010000011.1:0-3838 GCA_045533435.1 Eubacteriales bacterium
TATAGGGTATAGGGTGGCAACTTTTTCGCCAATTTGCCGAAATCGTTATAATTTGCGAAGCAACTTCATTTGCCATAGGCAACTTCATTTGAACGAAGTTAAGCATCGTTAGCTTCCTATATGATGTTTACGAATTCCGTGATATGCATCTGAGGTCATTTTGCTGATAAGCTCCATATCAAGCTCTAAAAATGATGTTGCTATCATTGAGGCTATACCGTGTACAAATGTCCATATTTCAAGGTGCATAAGACTTGCGGTTTCACGGTTTACTCCGTTTGCTTCCATAATCATATTAACTGATGCTTCAAAATCCTCGGTTGATGATAGTTCCTTGCCGCTTCTATCGCACATAAAAATCATTTTAAAAAGGTTCTTTTCTTCCTTGGCAAAGCGAATATAAGCCATACCAAACGCTTTATACCTTGGATATTTTCCGCTTTTTGCTTCGCTTTCTAAGAAAGATAAATATATATTGTGTGATTGTGCTAAAATTTCCTTTTGCAATTCTTCCATTGTTTCAAAATTTGAAAAGATAGGCTGCGTTGAGCAGTTAAGATATTTCGCTATGCTTCGTGCATTTAGCGACACCTCTCCCTCTTTTCTTATAATTTCAATTCCTGCTTTTATTATGTCCTCTTTTGTTATTTTTACCTTTGGTGGCATAATTGCTCCTTTATATATCAATCGTTATATATCAAATGTTATTCTATCACAAATAAGTGAAGTTGTCAAGGGAAAATTAAAAACCGACGTCTTTTAGATGTCGGTTTGGTATTTATATTATTTGTCGCTTCTGCCTACTAAATAATCAAGTGTAACATTATAGTAATCTGCAAGCTTTATGGCTGCCCATAGTGGCAATTCCCGTTCCCCTCTTTCGTATCTTTGGTAAACGGTTAACTGCATATTTAACAATGTAGCTATTTCTTTTTGTGTTTTGTCGCTATCCTCGCGCAAATCACGAACACGATTGTACATCATACATTAACCTCGCATATATAAATTACAAATTTATTATATGCAAAAACACCGTTTGGTATTGAAATAAAACGCCATACGGTGCTATAATAGTTATATATGACTTGAAATGAGGTGGTAATATTAAAAAATTTATAGTTTTTATTTTGATTATTGTCCAGTTATTTTCGTTATGTGCGTGCTACAACGAAACACTAGACACAAACGACACTGTCATATGTACGGAAACAGAAGATACTGATATTGACAGTGAGCTTGTCGGCTATGACACACACATTTTAAACACCAACTCTAAAAAAATACACAAAATAACCTGTGGCTCAGCAAAATTGATATTGCCCGAAAACAGACAAACATACAACGATAATATATCAAAATTATATGACCAAGGTTATAGTAAATGTGGCAACTGTTTTAAATAAGAAAGATAACACATTCCCTGTCCGCAAAATCTAAAATCAATAAAAATAGAGCCTGCCGGTGGACAACTTGGAAATAATTCCTCCTCGTCAGTACCAAACGCAAGCTCTATTAAAAATATAGCAGATTTATTCAAGGTTGTCAAGCAATATGACAAAGAATTCAAGCTCAAATCTGTAAATCCATTACTTTTAAATGATACGGACACGCCCCCGTCCCCTGTCTTGCGCAGCAAATCACACCGAAGGTGTGCATATCATCAAGGTAAAGTCTTGTATATCGTCATCCCAAAGGGATGTATATCATCAACCGCCAAGGTTGTATGATTGCGAAGCAATAATTTACCCACGGACACGCCCCCGTCCCCCGTATTTTTACCTATCCCTATGCGGTGTATCTTTAATGATAAGTGTTACTTGACAAAATTCTTTTACAGTAGTATAATGAATTTAGTAAGTAATATATTTAAGGAGAGAAATAAAATGACAAACGACATAAAAAAAGCGGTGGGAAAGCCCGATAATTCCGTATTTATAAAAAGGCTTTTTATTTACGGTATTATTATTGCGGCAATGATTTTTGTAGCCCCCTCTGTTTTTGCAAAGCTTATGGTTGATACGGCAGCTGAGGGAATGAAAACGGCGTGGAGCTATGTGTTTATTCCGTTAACTGTGTTTATAATGGTAATTAGCCTATTTCGTTGCTATCGCCGCAGATGGCCACTTGCTTATATGGATAATTATCGTAAAGAAGCCAAGGAAAACGGATATACAGCTTGTCCTCGCTGTGGCGCAGAGCTTGTACTAAAGAGGCGCACAAGAAACAGTAGAGTTAAGACGGGCGAGCTAATTACCACAACAACCTACGGCGACGGTAGCAAAACCGTTGACAAAAAGGATATTTACGGTACAAAAAGCTTTACAGAGCATTATCACAAGTGTACTAACACTTCCTGCGGTCTTAGTCCTGAGCAGGTCATTACACAAAGCCATTTACCTTGGAAAATGAAGGATATTCGATACCTGATCTTAAATGAAAGCGACTCTTATTCTCGCAAAAAGAGGAGTGGGAGCGCAAGTGATTTGGTGCTTTCTCGTTTGTTTGCACCTTTTATTGCCATAGTGGTGGTTATCGCCTGTGTTATCTGCATTGTTTCTTATGCAAACCTACACGACGGCGAATGGACCTACGCTTCCGTAGATAAAGAATCAAGCAGAAGTGCAGCCGAATATCAAGAATACTTGCTTTCTTTAGATACAATCAACCCAAACTATCACGTAACCTACGAAATTGAGTCCACGGATATGCTGAGTCATTTACTCAATTTGTTCCGTATCAAGGATAAAAACAAGGGATATACCGTGAGCTGTTATTCTCTAAACGGAGAGAGCGTTTTTGAATACCGATTTGAGGGATATGATGCAGGAACAGAAATCCCATTCGGCTGGTACACTCTTTGCACTCTTGATGGAATAAAGGTATTAATAGATGATACCAACAAAAAGATTTATAAAGAAGGCACGGAATTTTACGATACTTATGCTCCTAAGCTGCTTGCTTTAACTCATGATCAAGCTCTTAAGATTATCATTGAAAGAACAGATGGTGGAGAGCATGGCTTGCACGGTTCAAATGATTCTTGGATGGAATTTATCGGAAAGGATAACTCTATGATTTATTCCTATATGCTATCAAGCGACTTTACGAAAATAAGCGGTGGCGAATTTCGTGCTATTACCACCCATCAAGATGAACAATTTACTGAAAAATGGTTCTTCAGCTATGATGATTACGAATATATGTTAGATGAATTTCAAGGCTACGTTTATTCAGACGGAGATTTTGATACAAGCGACGAATTAGGCAAATTGATGAAGGATAGCCTTACCGACTACGGACAGTACACTCTTTACAAAAACGATGAGCGTATCGTTCAAATTGATATTTATTATCTTGCTAACGGTTACGGTTATTCCTTCTATATACCAAGCGACGAATACGATAAGGATTTTTTGGAGGATGTTGAATACCGTATCAATACAAACACAAAAACCTTGACCATGGTTACTATTGACGATAATTACAAGGAAGTGCTTACCGAAATGGATTTATCGGAGCATCAGGATAAATACGATTATCTTTTAAGCATTGTTCCCCATTCCTATATACGAAAGGTTATAGATTTAGATAAGGCGGAAATGCAAAAGGAAAATGCAGGTCTTATCAAAAACTACATTATGAAGGATGAAAACGGCAGTACTACCGCCGAAATGAAGGTGGCATTCGGTAAAATCGGAGAGGTTGTTCATTATCTTTCCGAAAACGAATACGTAAAGCTTGAGTTGGAGTATTAATTCTACACTGTGCGTAGCACAATGCGCCGCCTTCGACAAAAAATATGCGCCCCTGTCACCGTTTGAAGTCGGATCGTAGCCAT
>JAZSHT010000179.1:0-14363 GCA_045533435.1 Eubacteriales bacterium
GATCGTAGCCATGTCGTTCTGTGGGCCAAGGAGTTGAACAACTTGCTTGTCTTCCTAAAGACCGCTTGGCCTCCGACTTTGACCAAGACCGTTCTCTGCTTGCAAGGATAAGGTCGGACAGAAATAGTTCACGAAGTGAACCTTCTCAAATAAATCACTCTCTGCAATGCAGAGAGGAATACTTTTTACTTCGTTATTATTCTCTTCTCAAATTGATTCAAGCTCAAAGTTAACATTGTCTGTGATGGTACATAGAATATCCATGCTAAGTTAAGTGAGCCAAATATTGCATTATAAATTGCTTGTGCGTTTGGGGAAGTAATATACTGTGTTAGAAGTACATTTATACCTATTATTGTATCGCATCCAAAAAATAGTAAAAGACCTATTGCAAAAAGATTTGAGCTTTTGTACTGTATGAAGGCAAATACTATATTTATTATAAGATTGGCGTAATAAAACATTGAAATTATGCTTAAGGTATCTGTTTTTTCTTTTAACACAATAACTGTAATTATTATAGCAATAACTGATGAAGTCGCCCTTATGATTAAATGTGTTCGCTTTTCTATTTCACTTTTTGAATTAAAATAAAGTCTTAAAAAATAGCAAATTTGTGTTATTGAAAAGAAAATCATTGATGGCAGCTGCATAATTGGATGTATAACAACCAAAAACAAATCTGCTATTAATGTACAAATTAGTGCTATTTGAGTAAATACATATTTCTTTGTTTTTTCAAAATATAATGATGCAAATAAGCAACATAATAAAACTACCAAGTAAGACACAAATATATTTGCTTTCCCGTGAGTTATCTGTACAAGAAAGAATAATGCGGCTTGAATTAGAGAAAATAAAATTATTAATGGTAGCTTATACCTTTTGTTATTAAGCATTTCTCTTCTCTCTTTTTGAAAGATTAATAAATAGCTTTTCTACTCCATAGGCTGATAATGCTGCTAAGGCAAAACCGATAATATACATAAAGAGGAAAATTAAATAATTAATTTTTTCATATATTATTGATAAAACGGGTAATGTGCATGGGAAATAGGGACTGATAAAAAACATATTAAATGTTTCATCAATACCCATTGCAATAAAAATTTTATAAACCGAAATGTCAAGTAAAATTGCCAAAAGTGAAAATCCCACAAAAACATAGACTGATTTTAAAAAGCTATAAAGTGTGTACTTTTTGCGCGAATAAACCGCAAAATATATACCAAAAACTATTTGTAGTCCATGATGAATCATAGTTTGGATATTAATTCCGATTGTAGAAATGAATACATCGTTGGGATATGCAAATACAGCAAGTCCTGCAAAAAGCGAAAATGTTGACATATACATAATAAATGCATCTCTAATTTTACCATCTCTAAGAAAAATTGTAAATGGCAATGCATATAGCGTAGTTGAGCAAAATTGATAAGGGAATGCATACCACTGATAGTCCCAGGTTACTACTCCATTATCAAAGTTGTATGAATAGATTATTTGCTAATAAACCTCTAGAGAAACAATAAGTATCCAACCGATTAGAGCAATTTGTCTAAATACTTTATCGTTACAATTTCTAAATTTAACACATAGAAATACAGTTGATAAAATGACGATTGCAATAAACATCAAATGAAACCATCCAAAATTTGTTGGTGTTTCCATTGTCGCCTCAAAAATATTTAAAATTCTGTAAAATAAATTCATATTAAACTTCCTTCTTAAATGTCACATAATTATTAAAAATATTTAATAAATATAGACATATTTTATCACTATATTAATAAAATGTGAAGTCTTTTTAGTTTAGTTAACAAAGATTTAATATTTTAAATGTTATATATATTCATCTGTTTATATGTTCATATATAAATAACCGCTATTTTGTGTAAATAGCGGTTATTTAAAACAATAGCATTATAGAAAATCCTACAAGAAGTGCATATGTTGCGGCTCTTTCGTTGCCATGAGAATGGGTTTCGGGTATCATTTCATTACTTATTACATAAAGCATTGTTCCGCCTGCAAAGGATAATGCAAAGGGCAATATTGTGGCGGATAAATTTATAGCAAAGTAGCCTATGAATGTGCCTATTACTTCAATGAGTCCTGTTAAAGCGGCAAAAAAGAAGGTTTTTCTCGGACTTATTCCAACTGAAAGCATTGGTCCAATAATTACCATTCCCTCAGGAATATTTTGAAGTGCAATTCCTACCGCAATCATTATTGCCGAGGAAATATCTCCTGTACCAAAGCCAATGCCTGCAGCAATGCCCTCTGGCAGATTATGAATTGCGATGGCTAAGACGAAAAGCATTACTTTTTTGAAGCTTTCATTATCGGCGGTAGTGATTGTATCTATATGTGGTACAAGCTTTTCAATTAAATCAATACAAATTGCTCCACAAAAAATGCCAAATAATGAAACTAAAGTGTTATATTTTGTGCCGTATTCAAGTGATGGTAATATAAGTCCTAAAATTGATGCAGATAGCATTACTCCTGCGCCGAAGGCTAAAACAACATCTGAAAATTTGTGTGAGATTTTTTTGAATATAAAGCCGATTAAAGCGCCGAATACTGTTGCTCCACCTACTCCTAATGCGGTTAAAAGTACAATTTTCATTTTAATCTCCTAAATGAGAATATTTCTCATAATTAAGATATGAAATTTTGCAATTTTTGTTAAAAAACGACAGCTTGTGCTATTGCAAATCACTTTAATATATGATATACTTAATGTGTTATAAATTATATGGAAGGAGTTTAGTATGACTGAAAAAGGTGTTAAAATTATTGCGCCAAACAAAAAGGCGTATCATGATTATTTCGTAATTGAAAAATATGAAGCAGGCATTGAGCTTTTTGGTACTGAAATAAAATCCTTACGAAGTGGACAAGTCAATTTAAAGGACTCCTTCTGTAAGGTTTATAATGGGGAGCTTTATGTTGTTGGAATGCATATTTCTCCTTATGAAAAGGGAAATATTTTCAACAAGGATCCATTAAGGCTTAAAAAGTTATTAATGCACAAAAAAGAAATTATAAAGCTAAATAGCTTCGTTGCAAAGGATGGCTATTCTCTTATTCCTCTTTCCTTGTATTTTAAGGGCTCGAGAGTTAAGGTTGAGGTTGGCGTTTGCAAGGGTAAAAAGCTTTATGATAAGCGTGAAAGCGACGCAAAGAGAGATGCACAAAGAACTATTGAAAGGGCTACTAAGGGTGATTTTTGATGAGAAATTATATTAATGAGTTTATGATTGAAGGCGAATATCTTGAGTCTGACAGAGAGTTTTTACTTAATGCATACGACAAGATTATGGAAAATGAAAATGCAAAGGCTGAATGGGAAAGAATTTTAAGCATTTATAACGCTGATATAAAGTGCGACTACTACCATGGAATTCTTGTCCCTGCACAAAATGCCGGCAAAGTGGTTGGAGTTCATCCATATACATCAGGCTTGCTTATTTTTATGTGTATGTCAAAGCATTTAAAGGAGCTATATATCGAAAGAGGTATTTCACTTGATATTTTTAAGAAATCAATGCTTGATTTAAAGTATAAGCTTGATGAATGCAAGATTGTTCGCGGTGTCATTGGCTCATTTGTTGCTTGGTGGTTCCCAGGATTTTTCGACCTTACACGATTTGCTCTTGGCAGATTACAGTTTGAGGTAACAAAGCTTGGACACGATTATGAAAAGAACGGTCATAAGCTTGATAAGGAAAGCAAGGTTATCAATATTCATATTCCAAGAGACGGCACTCCTTTTGATGAAGAAAGCTGTATTGAGGCTTATAAATTGGCGAAGGAATTCTTTACCGAGGTTGAGGGCGATGAAAAGCCATTTATTTGTCATTCTTGGCTTCTCTATCCTAAGCATGAGGAAATTTTAAATCACAATAGCAATACATACAAGTTCTTCTCCCGTTTTGATGTTTTTGAGTCAGCAGATACAGAGGGCGATGACCTTTGGAGATTATTTGACACAGAGGACAGAAATCCAGATAGATTACCCACAAATACATCATTTAGACGCAACTATGTTGAGCATCTAAAAAAAGGTGGCTTAGTTGGTTGGGGTCTTGGCGTATTCTTCTTCTAACAACATAATTTACCGACAAGCGTGGCTTGTCGGTTTTTGCGTTTTATTTTGGAAAAATTTCATTGACAAAACGGTAGTAATGATATATAATAATATAGCAAATCCTACATGGGACTGTAAAGGTTTCGACGGGGATTATGAGATATGATAAGCGTAGCGGGCTAGCTAATCCCGTATAATGGCTAACTTAAATAATAAACGACAACAATAAAGTTGCTATGGCTGCCTAATTGATTCTCCTTCGGGAGTTTCAATTAGCAGTGCTGCGGCCAAAAGCGCCGCCCGTTCCTCTTAGGAGAACCTCGACCTAAGACTGAGCGTAATGTGAGAGGTGAACTTGAATTGAGAGTTTTGTCTGTATCAATCAAGCATTAAGACAATACCCGAATGAAAGATTGTTAATCATCGTTTTGTAGGGGAAATTTAAAGGATTAACTGATTACGGAGAAAGTCATGTCAAGTGGTTTTCGGACGCGAGTTCGACTCTCGCCAGTTCCATCTTAAAAAACTCGGCAAGTATTGACTTGCCGAGTTTTTTATTTTATATAAAAAGTCATCAAGTTCTAACTACACATCACTTTAATATATTACTTAATATTATGTATTCCTTCAAGCATTTTAAAGCTATTGAATTATAAATATAAATATGCTATAATATAACTAAGAAAAGGGGTAACAGTATGTCTAAAGTAAGCCTTCATGTTTATGATATACCAAAGGGCGTATTGTTCGGCTCACCCCTATGAACGCACTTTTAAAAAACATTGAGCCATTTAACATAAGTGCACTGTGCCTTTTTGTTGAATGGCTTTTCTATTTTGAGGATTAACTATGGCAAAGAAAAAATGGAGTTTTAACACCTTTGTGGCAGGCAAAAACCTCAAGGGCTCGATTAAAATATGTGACATTGGTATCGAAATGGATATGAGGCTCTGCGCCGATGCGGACATACTCATATATAACCCCGACTATCCTTGTCACGATACAACCGATTGCTTCATCGAAGCATTAAAAGGAAAC
This sequence comes from Eubacteriales bacterium, assembly GCA_045533435.1. Taxonomy (GTDB): domain Bacteria; phylum Bacillota; class Clostridia; order Oscillospirales; family CAG-272; genus RGIG2000. The sequence goes on from JAZSHT010000179.1 coordinate 5,135, forward strand.
AAGCACGATGCAGTAGAGCTACACGGACTTCGCCCCGAGCATATTGCGGATATTCTACCGTACTTAAAGGATGTAAAATACCTCAGCCTGTTCAAATGCAACCGTTTAGACGATCTCTCGTTTATTGAAGAGCTTACCGAGCTTTGCGGCATTTACATCTATTGGAATCAAAAAGCCACAAAGGTGTTTGATGCAAGAAAATTGCCGAAATTAGCGATGCTTTCTATCGAGGATGCGAACAAACTGACGGACTTTTCGGGACTCGAAGGCTCTAACATTGAAAATCTCAAGATATGGGGATGCAATTTCCTCGGCAGCTTTACGCCAAAAACGGTGATCGCAGATTTTGAAATTTTCACAAAAATGCCGAAGTTGAAAGTTCTTAATCTCGTTCCCGTGAAAAACGAGAATTCACGCGCAGATCTTCTTGCACTGTCAAAGCTTGCTGCACTTGAAAAGTTCCATATACTTGAAGGATATTTCACGTTTGAGCAGTTTGCTTGGCTAAAATCCAAGCTGCCCCATACCGCAGGTATTGAACCGTTACACGAGTGGGAGAATTGGGAGAACGAAACCGTGTGGTCGGTAATCGGCAGAAAGAAGCCAACCGTAAAAAAGCGTGAAACCGCCGATGAATACGAGGCGCATTTCTATGCTCTCGTGGCAAAATACAAAACCCGTGAAAATCCCCCTTCGGATGATGAAAAGGACTAAAATGAAATCAAAGATATTAAAACTGAAATACCCTAAAAACCCCGGTGCGCTTCTTGATAAGCCGGAGGTGCAAACATATATCTGGCATCTTGAAGATGTGGGCGAGCTTGACAAATTGCCCCTACCGTTCCTTGCCTACTACGTTGTGGGGTGCAGACTCACGGACGAGGTAAACAACGGCGGCTTTGCACAGTATCTTTCCAATTCAAGCGTGCAGACTCTCCCTTACCTTGAAAGATGCGTAAATGCTCTTGGTAACGCAGAGCTGACAGCGATTTGTACCGAGCTTCTTTCTGCCGTATCAAAGGATTTTGATATAAACGATACGGAAACCATAGCAGAAGCAGATTACTCCGACGAGCTTGAAATCGTCCTCTCGGCACTTGATGACCGCTTCTATGCGCTTGACGAGAAGTATGACATTGAGAGCATTGCAAAGAAATATTACAAAGACAATCTTCCCGAAGAAAAGCTAATTTTTGAGCTTGTAAAGCCACCCGTAACAGATCATCGCAGATATTTTATCTACGATAAGTCAGGCATTACAAACGAAGAAGCAGCAAAAGCGTTTATGGCTTTCCTTGCAGAGTTTTCAGATGTTAAATTTGAGATTGCCATAGAAAAATGGGGCGGTATGTTCCGCATAAATGCCACCGATTCAACCAATTCGCTGAGCCTTTCCGAAATACACGCACATTTTGACGATAGCTCCTACTCCTTCGGTAAAAACGGCGGCACCGAAAGATGCAAAATCCTCGGCTTCAAGCTCGGTGGCGGCATTTTCAAGGAAATACACGTTGATAGCTGCGACAAGGATAATTGGGTGTGGAGATTGACAATTTCGGAAAGCGGATTTGACGATAATGAATATGAAATTTCCTACTCTCGCTATTGTTCGGGCACTCCCGGCGAAGAAAAGGTTTCAAGAATATGTGTTGGTGATTTTGACGATACGAAAACCGACCTTGCAGCTTTAGAACAAATCATTATCGGATGTGCCAAAGCACAAGGCAATATCACTCGTATTTATGAGGAAAACAACGGCTGGGATGTCGATCCCGAAGATGAAATAAAAATGCTGTACGAGGTGTAAAAATGAAAATCAAATTACTTCAACTTGATACAAACTATTACAGATTTCCCGAAGGGATTAAAACGGCTGATGAATTTGCAGAATTTGCAAATAACAGTAGTCAAAAATTCGTAAAAATCACGATGTATAGCGAGGAACATTGTATGGAGCCGTATTTTATCGAAGAAGATAAAAAGACGGTTTGGGTAAATCTCTCGCAGATAACCTACATTGAAGAAATTGACGGAGAGGTGTTACCTCGTATTGATTATGAGTGCAGACTCCGTCAGGTTGTGCGCGAGAAATGCCTCGACTGCGTAAATTTCCAAGGCGATCCCGATAATCTCGACGGCCATTATGAAAGATTATGCCTTGACGGTAGATGCTGGAGCTACGAAAAGCGCGATGAGGACTAAATATGTTTCGCTGTGCGAAACGTGATATTCTTCCTTGCGGAAGAGCGATATGCGTTCTGCGAACGCGCGATATGTTGCCATAGGCAACGTGATATGCTCGTAGAAACGAGCGTAAAAAGGAGGATAACAATATGAAGAAATTTATAGCGTTAGTATTGTGTATGCTGACCTTGTTTGTGCTCTCTGCTTGCTCCACTCCTATCTATCCCGGATTGCCCGATATGAGCGAAGATCTGATAAAAGGCATTGAGATTTACTGTTGGCAGAATGGCGGTGAATGGAAATGCGGTGGCACAGTTGGCACAAATAGAATGAAAACCGACGGGGAAATACGCGCCTTGCAGGTCGTTACAATTCCTCAAATGAAAAGAATCCTTGAACAAAAAGGACTTACCGATTGCTTCCACGTCATACTCGTTGACCTTTCGGGCGACGAGGTTGTATATCTTGACGTCGATGAAAACATTACGCAAATTGCAACACTTGAAATGCAATTAGGCAAGGCTGAATAATAAGGAGGTATAGCGAATGAAAAAGTTATTAGCTTTATGCTTGACCGTAGTTTTATGCTTATGCTGTCTTGCATCGTGCGGTAGCGCACATAAAGAAAACGAATGGTTTTCGGAAGAAAAATTGACTGACTGCCTTGTAGGTGGCTTGCCTACAATCACCAAAGATTACGTAAATCATAATGACGAGGATATTTACGCCGAGCTTACCGATAGCGAATTTAAGGCTTACGCAAAGTCGGTATATGACTATTTGTGTTCAAAGGAGTATAAATATCTTGGCACACGCGGAGAGCAGAAAAACACGTTGGCAGGTGCTTTCACAACCTATTATTTTGAGCCGGCAAACGAGCTTGAAAGTTTTCGGGTTTTAGAAGGCGATTATGTTTTCGTATTTTCAGACGGCAGCATCGATGAAAACGGTGACGTGGAATTTATCATACTCGTAATTTACGATGTGAGTACAAATACACTTGAATACGGAAATAAGAAATTCACTTATAACACACAGATTTCGCTCCGCCGTGGCTCGGAAGCTCCCCTTGGTGGCTTCTATGTTCTGAAAGAGGAAGAACACGAGCATACAGGCGAATGGCATACAAGCGAATCTACCCATTACTATCAGTACACTTGCGGTTGTTCTTCTCCCGATATCGCAGAGCTTCACAGTGATTACGATGAAAACTTTATCTGTGATATCTGCGGATACGTTATGCCCGAACACGAGCATACGAGCGAAATGCGTCCAAATGAATATGCGCACTGGTATGTTTATACTTGCGGATGCGAAACTCCCGATAATTCAGCTAAACACGGCGATATAGATGGGGATTTTCTTTGTGATGATTGTGGTTATGATATGAACGAACATGAGCATACCTATGAATACAATCACGATGATATAGGTCATGGTTGGTCTTATACCTGCGGTTGCATGACTCCGCCTAACTTTGCGCAACACTTTGATGGCGACGGTGATGGAAAATGCGACGAGGATTCTTGCGGATATGATATGTCCGAGTAATAAAATAATTATGAAAAAGATAATATCAATACTTTTGCTACTCTCGCTCTGCTTTTCATTTACGGCTTGCGGTAATAGCGCCGAACCGAAAGAAATATCCTGCGAGGATATTATAAAAGCATACGAGGATGCAGGCTATTTCGTGACACACGGAGAGCATAAGACGCAGGCAGAAGGCTCACAACTCTGCTACATAAAAGCGAGTTTAACCGAAGATTCTGACAGCGATTACATCTACTTCGTAACTTGCTTTACAGATGAACAAGCCGAAGAAACTGCCGAAACAGATAAATACAATTTGGCAGTATGGTTGTATGCTGCTGTAAGCGGAGAAAGTCGATGGCTCAAAACCGGAACTTACGGAAAAATTGAATACAGTTACTATAATTCCAAGTTAATAAAGCCCTTCAACGAGCTTATTAAATAAAAAAACAAACATATCAAAGGAGAAAAAACGCTATGAAAAAAATCGTATCACTTGTAGCCATCTTGGCAGTGTTTGCTATGCTTCTCGTTGGCTGTGCTGGCAAATTCGATATGGATAAAAGTATCGAAAAGCTCAAGGATAAGGGCTTGACCGAAGGTATGTGCTACATCACAGAGGAAGAATGCGAACGTGCAACCTCGCTTACAAACAGTGAAATTGCGTTTATGGGCGGCGAATTCACCGTTGAGATTGTTAAGCAATACGGCTTGATTGAAAACGGCGACCATTCCAAGTCTTGCGCATTTATCACATTCGCTACCGAGGAACAGGCAACCAATTTTGCAGAATTGAATATTGAATATTTTGCAAAGGGCGAGAACTCTAATAATTGGAAAATAGCACGTGACGGATGTGTAGTTGTAATGACTAACCTTGACGTTGCGATGGACGTTATCAACCTTGAATTTAAGTAATACAAAAAAGCCTGCGATAAATTTATGCGCAGGCTTTTGCAAAATTATTGTATTTTTTGTAAAAAATGCATTATGCAACCTAAAGTTGCGTGATAGTTGGTGGCATTTTAGCGGTTTTAATGGTAAAATATTGCTGTGAGGTAAACAGTTGCGGTTTGCGCTACACCTCTCATAGAATAAACAACGGAGGTTATTATTATGACTATCGGTGAGCGTATTGCAAAATGCCGTAAAGAAAAGAATTTATCACAGGAATATATCGCGGAGCTTCTTGATGTTTCAAGGCAAGCGGTTTCAAAATGGGAAAACGATCAAACAGAGCCAGATACAAGCAACTTAATTCAGCTTGCAAAAATCTTTTGTGTTAGCGTTGAATATCTCGCAAACGGCGAGGAAATGTCTCCTAAGGTAGTCTATGTAGAAAAGATTATTCCTATATATAAAATCATAGGAGCTATACTCATTTCGCTTGGCGGTCTATCTCTTATACTCGGCGCGGTGATGTCATATATGATTGGGGTAGGCATTTTCGCTGTGGCATTTGGCATACTTTTTATACTACTGAAAAAAGACGGCCTTATTCTTAGCGGTATAATTCTTGCACTTGGTTTTGTATTATTCTTGATACAAGGAATTTTCTTTGGCATTGACACACCTATACTGTGCTTGATTGCAGCTATTTCTGTTGGCTTGCCTATTCTTACCTATTCTATAATTGGACTTGTGAGAAAAATCAAGACAGATGGAGCAATTAAGAAGCTAAAAAATAATCCTATGCTTATTAAAAAAATCATTATTGTAACAATAATTGCCGCTATTGTTATTACAGCAATAGCTATACCTGCAAGCATAGCAATTAAAAAACGCAGAAATGCTTTTGAAAAAGCTAAATTCTTTTCATCAGAAAGGCTTTTGGAATTTATGGTAGAAGGCTTGCCTGCTCCAAAGAATATTGACTGTATTAATTTGAACAGCGAAACAATTTTGTTTAACGCTGATACGGATAAATTCAATGAGTACCTTGAAAGCGTGTATAGCTATTTAATCCGTAAAGGCTTCAAGCAGCTTGGAACACGCGGAGAGGTTATTTACGCGGACGGCGAATCTAAAGCATACGAATTTATACCGCATGACAAAAATTATCATTATGGCGCGTATAAGCATAGCGGTTTTAGCTCAAACGAAGCACCCGATGACTATTACTTCGTTTATAGCAACAGTACAATGAACGAGGAAAACGGCGAAATTGATTGCTATGTCATTCACATAAAGACCGTAGAAGCATCCGAGGCTATAATTGACGGTAAAAAATTTGTTTATAACACTGTAATGTCTGTTTATGGGGAAAGTGTTTCGGAAGGCTACAAATATCCTACATACAGCATAGAGTATATTAAATCTTACTATAGCGGTAAATATAATCTTGCGGAAATGATATTGCCTAATCAACCTACCGTATCTTTGTCAGGCAAGGAAATAACGGTGCGGATAGAACCGCAGAATGAAGACATTGAGCTTTGGATTGACGGTGGCAAGCAAATCCAGCGCGCAGCTGTGACAGATGAGTATTGGGAGTACAGCTTCATAATGCCTAAACAGGATATTAAATTATGGATCAGGCCAAAGGAAGAAGCTCTTTGGAATTCATACACTATATCTTATGAAGGAAACGGATATTCACTGATTGACGGATACGCGCCTACACGCGCAATGGCAGGTAAAACGGTAGTTATAAGAACTCATCCTCTTATGGATGTTGATCTAATTTTGTATGCAAACGGTGTTAAGACTTCTAAAACACATTCGGATTCAGATTATTGGGAATATACTTTTGTTATGCCTGAGGAAAATGTTGTTATTACAAGAGATATTGTAGGTGGTTGGTAAAATATCAAAATCAAATTTATAAATAATACATATTACAAAAGACAGGTTTATAACCTGTCTTTTGTAATAAATAAGCTCAATTTGCATGATAAATACTGTTTTTGATTTTAATTATATCTTTTGGTTTTGAAAAAGCATTGAAAACAATATTTCTTTATGTTATAATTTATTTGAATAATAGTGTGGAAATAATTAAGCTTTTAAAGTTGATGAAGGAATAACAAATTAGCAAGGGATAAAATATATTCTTAAAAATAATGGATTACGAAATTATTTATTCAAAAAGAAAGACGCTTTGTTTACAGATTAAAAGAGACGGGCGTGTTATTATAAGGTGTCCGTACAGGACAAGTAAAGAACGGATTGAGAGCTTTTATAATTCCCATTTAGAATGGGTTCAAAGGAAGGTTGAGGCTACTAAAAACAGAATGGTGCCGATTAACGAATTAGGCGATACAGATATTGAGGATTTAAAAAGTAAGGCTTGGGAGTATATTCCAAATAGAGTTGATTATTTTGCATCTATTATGGGTGTTACACCGGCTAATGTGTCGATAAATCGTGCAAAAACGAGATTTGGAAGCTGTAATTCAAAAAAGCGATTAAACTTTTCTTGTAATGTTATGAGATATCCTATTGAGGCTATTGATTATGTGATTGTGCATGAGCTTGCGCACATTAAGGAATTAAACCATTCAAAGAGATTTTGGGCTATTGTAGAGTCTATTTTGCCTGATTACAAGGAAAGACAGAAGATTTTAAAAACAAAATAAACTCCTTCCGTCTGCTAACGCAGATGCCTCAATCAAGGATTGAGCTAATAGATATTGAAAACGAGGTAAATATATGAATATAGTTATACTTGATTATATTACTCTTGGAGAGGATTTAGATTTAAGTCCTGCATCAAGATTCGGTACTGTAATAAAATACGAAACATCGACACAGGATGAGGCAAAAGAAAGGGTAAAGGATGCAGATATTATTATTGTAAATAAGGTAAAAATGGTGGAGGATGTGCTTGTAAATGCGCCAAATTTAAAGCTTATTTGCGAGACTGCGACGGGATATGACAACATTGATTTAGAATATTGCAAGGCGCACGGAATTACCGTTTGCAATACTCCTGCTTATTCTACATACTGTGTGGCTCAGGTTACTGTGGCTATGGCATCGTATCTTATGACAAGTCTTGGTCAGTATCGTGATTTTGTGCATAATGGCGATTATTCTAAGAGTGCAAGCGCAAATATGTTAAAGCCTGTTTATCATGAATTTTACGGTCGCACTTGGGGTATTATTGGATTTGGCAATATTGGCAAGGCGGTTTATGATGTTGCAAAAGCTCTTGGTTGCAATATGATTGTAAACAAACGCACCCCTGTGTCTGAATTTGAGTGTGTTTCACTTGAAGAATTACTAAAAAGATCGGATATTATTTCAATACACTGCCCTTTGACTGATAAGACAAGAGGAATGATTGGCGAAAAAGAAATTGCTCTTATGAAGAAGGATGCTATAATAATCAATGTAGCTCGCGGCGCTGTTTGGGATGAAAATGCTATGGCTAATTCTATTTTGGAAAATAGAATTGGCGGTCTTGGTTGCGATGTATATTCGGTTGAGCCTTTTAGAAACGATCATCCCTTTAGTAAGATTTTAGATAAGGAAAATGTATGCTTAACTCCTCATATGGCTTGGGGTGCATTTGAGACAAGGACTAGATGCTTTAATACTGTTGTTTCAAACATTGAGGCTTATTTGAACGGTTGTCCTAAAAATGTAGTTAATTGATTAAAAAATGCTATTGCTTTGTTGCAATAGCATTTTTATTATAGAGTTTTTACTGTATTAAACATTTGAATAATATCTTTTTCTATGGGGTATCTATCGACACTTGTGGAGCTTTTTGCGAATTGTCTATTAACTAAATCAATATACATTGTGGCTTCTCCATCGTTGCCCATAAACATGCTTTCATATTCCTCAGAGGAAATTATACTTTTAACCTCTAACTGTTCAAGTGCTAAATTATCAAAGGATACGCAATCGAATTTATTGAGTAATGAAGGTAAAATTTCTTTTGTGTGTTGCTTGTTACTTTCAATTTCGTTATTATAGTATTTTTCGCCCTTACCAAACATTTTATAGCCTAAAATAAGGATTTTAAGGTCTTGGTTAGATATTTTATCGTAGTCTATAAAAATGCCGTTTATAACATGTAATACGGTGTTCTTATAGGCTTTTGCAAAGCTTACTGCATACTCATTATATGATTTTATCGACACACCTAAGCCATAAATTAGATTTTGAGATATTAATTTGTTAATCAATTCTCTATCCTTTTTTAGGTGCGTTTCATTAACGGTAAGGTTACAGATTACGCCTTGCTTCTTCATTCGTGCAAGAAATGGAATGAGGTCAGGATGTGAAAGTGGATTACCACCGCCGATAGCTAATTCTGTGCCTCTTTTAAGAGTTGAAAGAAAGTCCTCGTTAAGATTACCGTGCTTACCGTTTACGCTTGATTTTTCGTGGCACATTGGGCAATTCATATCACAATAGTCTGTGATTTTTAAGTCCATACTGTCAGGAAAGCTCGGAATGAATTTATCATCCTTAGTTTTTTTTATTTTTTTACCGTCACTATACAATTTCACCGTATAGTTGCCGTTACGGTACACTGCTAAAAGTTTATTCATCAATA
>JAZSHT010000034.1:0-28004 GCA_045533435.1 Eubacteriales bacterium
GTGATGTATGTCAAAATGTATGTTATTTGGAGATTCGCGCTGCACCGACTCCTATCGATTTGTTCAAAAAAGATGTTATTACCTTGCTTGATTATAGGACATTAAATAGTCTTAGTGATGAGGAATTTTCCTCTCGTCCATTTGCATGGCGTGGGCGTGGAGTTATAGCAAGAAATGTGGAAATATATGAAAACAGAGATAAGTATTTAAAATGATTGAAGGGGGAAATTTTAGATGATTAACTTTCTTTTCGGCAATGAGGGCTGTGGAAAAAGCACCGTAATTCTTGAAAGAATAAAAAGTGATACTGAAAATAAAAAGAGCGTTATTTTGCTTGTGCCTGAGCAACAGACAGTAATCAGCGAAAGAGAAATCGCAACTCTTCTCCCCGCTTCAAGTCAGTATTACTGCGAGGCTACTAACTTTACGCGTTTTGCAAATAAGGTATTTAGAGAGTTTGGTGGACTAAAATACAACTACATAAGCCAAAGCGGAAAAAACCTTGCTATGTATCGCGCACTTTGCATGTGTGGTTCTATGCTTACTGAGTATAAGATTGAAGAGGGTCGTGAAAAAAGCTGTGTGGGGTTATTTTTGGGCGCAATTGGAGAGCTTAAGGCATATAGTGTAACTCCAGATAAAATTCAAGCTGCCATAGACTATATTGATACGGAAATTGATGACGGAGATGAAACGAATGCTCGTTTTAGAAATAAGCTAAAGGATATTTCCTTAGTGTGGTCAAGCTATGAAAAGGTGCTTGAGGGTAAATTCAGCGACAATCTAAATGACCTTACTAATCTTGCTAACATGCTAAGAACGAAAGAATGCAAGGAATATTTAAAGCACATAAATATTTACATTGATTCCTTTTACAGCTTTACTAAAAATCAAATTGATGTTATTAAGGAGCTTTTTAAATACTGTGAAAGCGTTACTGTTGCATTTGACTGTCCGTTAGGGACAAAAACGGGTGCTATGCAATATGCAAAAATTACCGATGCAAGAGACAAGCTATATGCGATTTGCGAAAATGACTTAAAAATCAAGCCAAATGAAGAAAGCTTTAACGAGGATAAAAAGCACAATAATGAAAGTATAAAGACTGTTTGCGATAATATTTGGGACTTTGGTGTAGGGGAAATACCAGGTCTTAATGGCATTAATCTTGTTAAGGCTGGAGATGAATTTGAGGAATGTGAATATGTTGCCTCAAAAATAAGAGAGCTTACATTCAAAAATCGTGATTTAAGGTACTCTGAGATTGCGGTTTTAATGCGAAATTCAGACACATATAAGGGTATAATTGATTTTTCCTTTGATAAATTTGATATTCCGTACTTTTATTCCGTGCCAACCGATATTACTTCAATGCCTGTCATAAAAATGGTATTTTCGGCACTTGCTTCCATATCAAATTATAGATATGAGGATATTATTTCATATATTAAATGCGGTTATACGGATATTAAGGACAACGATTTAAACGACTTTGAGAGCTATATGTTCAGATGGAACATTTACGGCAAGAAGTTTAAGGATGTTGACTATTGGTCATCTAATCCTGATGGATATGTAAGTGAGCCTACAAGGTTCCAATTAGAGACACTTGGTCGCGTAAATAAGGTAAGAGATGCTGTTATTGATAAGCTCAGCATTCTTGAAAATTGCTTTTCTAAAAAATGTACCGTTAGCGATGCTGCCAAGTCTGTTTTTGACTTTTTAGAGGCTCACGATGTAAAGAAAAAGCTTCAAAAGGAGATTTACTCTGCTTCAAGGCAGGATGGATATGAGCTTTCTCAAATTTGGAATATATTTATTTCAGCACTTGATGAAATGGTAACAATTTGTGGCGATAGCTATGTGGGTGTAGATGATTTTGCTACGCTTTTAAGATACGCTTTAAGTGAAAATAAAATCACTACTATTCCATCGGGAGAGGATAATGTTTTAATTGGCGATGCGCCTACTGTAAGAGCTAATAACATTAAGCATGTATTTATTTTGGGAGTAAATGAGGGAGTTTTCCCTAAAGAGATTAGTGATGAGGGCTTTTTTACAGATACAGATAAGGTTACTCTTGAAACTCTTGGTATTACATTAACATCAAATGCAAATGTAAATTTTGAATTATCCTCTAAAACGAAAATGCGTAATGATGATGAGCTTCTTTCATTTAGGCACGCTTTGTCGCTAGCCTCTGACGGCGTTACTGTTTCATGCCTAAAAACAAATATTAAAGGTACAGCAATGCTTCCATCTATGGCTTTTTTAAGAATTTCAACATTACTTGGAAAAATCAAGGATGAAAATGGCGAGGATACAAAAAAGGATAAAAGCATTGACACATCTACGCTTTTACCTATTGATAGAATTTATACCGAAACAAATGCAAATGAACAGCTAGGCTCTTACGACTATGAGGTTTGCGAGGCTATAAAAGAATATTATAACAACAAAAAGCCAACGCCATGTGGCTTCTCTAATGATAATCTTTCTATTAGTAATGATACTGCAAAGGAAATATTTAACGACCATATTTCCCTTTCAAAATCAAGCATGGAGACATTTGCTTCTTGTAAATTAAAATACTATTGTGAAAGCGTTTTAAAATTGAAATCAAGCAGTAAAATATCCTTCGCTTCAAACAATATCGGTACACTTAACCATTTAATTATTGAAAGGTTTTTCAATATGAAGCGTGATGGGGAGATTGATATTGATAGTGTTACAAAGAATGATGTTGAAAAAATCGTTGAGGATATAATAAGTAGCTATTCAATGCTTATATGTAAATCTGCAAACAATTCTAAAAAGCTAAGATATTTATTTAACAAGCTAAAGAAAAATTTAGTTTTATATTTATTGGAGTTAGTTTCTGAGCTTAAACAAAGCAAATTTAATGAGCATTATATGGAGCTTTCTCTTTCAGGGGATGGAGCTTATGCGCCTAAGTCATTAAGCTTTGATGTAAACGATGATGTTACCGTTTCATTAAATGGAACGGCTGACAGAGTTGATGTTTTTAGAGACAATGACACAGCGTATGTAAAAGTAATTGACTACAAGTCCGGTACTGAAAAAATATCTCTAGATTTAATCGATAAGGGATACGGGGCGCAGCTTTTTATTTATCTATTTACGCTCTGTAAAATGAAGGATTGCGATTTCAAGAGCAGATTTATGGGGGACGCTAAGGAAATTAAGCCTGCGGGCATTATGTACTTCCCTATGAATATTGCAAAAAACAGTGTTAAATTTGATGTGGATTTAGAATCATCCTCTCTTGATGAATTTGAATCTAATTTTACCATTGATAGAATTGAGCGCTCAGGCTGCTTTCTTGATGACAGCAAGGTTATTAAGGCTCAGGATATGAGCGGTGGTGGCAAGTTTATTCCTAGCAAGGATGAGCATAGTGATTGGTATTTGAGATTACAGGATTTTGAAGATATTTATACTAGACTTGAAAATGCAATTAAGAAAATAGGCAGCGAAATTTTGAGTGGAGATGCAAGTGCAGCTCCAGATGACTCAATGAAGGACCCTTGTGAATACTGCGAGCATTACTTAATATGCAGAAAGGAGAAATAAATGGCGGAGGTTAAATGGACTGACTCTCAGCTATCAGCAATAGAACATACAGGTAGCGACTTAATTATATCTGCGGCGGCAGGTAGTGGCAAAAGCGCAACATTAACCGAAAGAATTATCCGTAAAATTAAAGATGGCAAGGATATTTCAAAAATGCTCATTGTTACCTTTACAAAGGCGGCAACGGCTGAATTGAAAAATAAAATCAATGTAGCGCTTAGTAAAGAGTTAAAAAATGATCCTTTAAATAATCATATCAGCGATCAAATACTAAAGGTTGGCTCTGCCGATATATGCACTATTGATAGCTTTTGCATGAGGCTTGTTCGCCCTAACTTTAAGGATTTAGGGTTAGATGCTAATTTTAGAATCGGTCAGGCAAGTGAAATTGACGTGCTAGAAAAGGAAACTATTTCCGAAATCATTGATGAGCTATATGAAAACAGTACTAACAAAAGCTTTTTATTGGTGGCTGACTGTTATTCAAGCATTTGGTCTGAAAGTGAGCTTTGCAAATCTCTTTTAGATTTAAGAAAAAAGCTTTTAACCACACAGGATGGGCTTAAAACTCTTTTAATTGACTATTCATGCGTTGATAACTTCTTTGACACTGCTTATGGCAGTACATTAAAGGAGTATGTTACCGAGGGTCTTGAATACTTTATTCCTATATATGCTGATGCTTTAAATGATTTAAAAGGTGATAGCAAGGGCGGAAAATATATAGATTTATTTGACACCGAATACAAATATTTATGCGACCTTGATGGTGCGTTTAAGCATGGCAGAGGCTATGATGAAATAGCTAAAATTGCTACTAATATTGACTTTGCAAGAATGTCAACAGCTAAGCTATCAAATAGTGATATTCCATTGGATTTTTATAAACATGCAAGAGGAAATTTCAAGGATTTTGCCACAAAATTAAAAGATGTTCTTTTTAATTCAAGTGAGGCTGGTATTAAAAGCTCACTTAAGCAAAATCATGTAATTTGCAAGGCGATTTATGATATTTTAGTTGAATTTGAAAATGCTTTAATCAAGAAAAAGCATTTATACTCTGTTTATTCATTTAATGATATTGCTAATTTTGCACTTTCCCTTCTTTATGATGAAAATTCCAATCTTGCTAGTGATATTTCGGACAAATATGATGAAATTTATATTGATGAATATCAAGATACAAACTCAGTTCAGGATAAGCTATTTAAGGCTATTTCAAAGAAAAACCGCTTTATGGTTGGAGATATAAAGCAAAGCATATATAGATTTCGTTCTGCTGAGCCTGAGATTTTTTCATGGTATAGAACTAATTTTGACAAAAAGGAAAATTACGGTAAGGACAGCGAGGGATTTTCCGTTTTCATGTCTAACAATTTTAGATGCGACAAGAAAATTATTGAATTTTCAAATTTAATTTCAGACTATACATTCTCAAACTCACATGGTATTCCCTATGATAAAAATGAGGACGAGCTTATTTTTTCTAAGGATCTTGATGCTTCATATAAGCACGAGGATGTTGAGCTTTGCTTATTAAATTCTCAGGGGCTTGGTAAGGGTAATGGACCAAAATACGAGGCTGAATATGTTGCTATGCGAATTAAGCATATGATTGATAAGGAATATTTGCCAAACGGAGAGAAAATCAATGCTTCTCATATTGCGATTTTGCTTCGTAATTACACAAAAAATCACAAATTATACACACAGGCTCTTGAAAAATACGGAATTAGCGCAAGATTTGAGATAGCTGAGGATTTTTACGAAAAGCCACATGTTCTTTTAATGCTTTGCATTCTAAATGCTATTGATAATCCATCAAGAGATATTTATTTGGCAGGAGCTATGAGATCTCAAGTGTTCAATTTCTCCCTTTCGGATCTTGCAAGCATTAAAAACAAGTCAAAAAAATCTGCTACTCTCTATTCAAGCATAAATTCTTACATAAAAAATGGAAATGATGATGATTTAAAGAAGCGCCTTAAAGAGTTCCTTACTAGAATTAGCGATATTAAGGAAGCTATCAAAAAAATGAGCGCTTATCAGGCTATTTCGTATATTTATGGTATTTGCGGTATTCTTTCAATGTGTAAATCAACTGAAAAGGATGACCTTATTAAGCTTTATAATGTTGCAAGAGAGTATGAGGGAAGCTCCTTCAAGGGACTATATAGCTTCTTAAAGCATATTGAAAAGATTTCAGATTCTAAGGGAGATAAATCATTTTCCGGAGATACTGCAAAGGAAAACGTAAAGATAATGACAATTCACTCTTCAAAGGGGCTTGAATTTGAAATTTGCTTTATTTGTAACCTTTCTGACCCTTTTAACTCTGCTGATACTAAGGACCCAATTCTTTTCCAAAGAAAAATGGGAATTGCCGGATATGTTAGCCGTGATGATGGTCTTAATAAGTATGAAACTATTGCAAGAAAATGCATTAGCTTACAGCTTGCAAGAGATATGAGAGAGGAAGAAATGCGCGTTTTGTATGTTGCTATGACAAGAGCAAGAAACCGCTTGATTTTAACTACATCTACTGCAAATCCATTAAAAAATAGAGACATCATCGCTCTTGGGCAAAAATATGTTAAGCCTTACGAGCTTTATAATGCTAAAAGCTTATACAGCTTTGTTATTGGTGGCGCAAGAAATAATGATGCTTCATTTGTGGCATATGAGGTTGACACTAGCACATTAAAGCCGGGCGGTAACAAAGGAAACGACAACAAAGCAAGGCGAGAATTTGTTGAGAGATATAAGGAAATATTAAAGGAAAGATTTAGCTTTAAATATAAGTATGAGTATTTAAAAAAGCTGCCTTCAAAAATGAGCATATCTAAGCTTTATCCTGAAATTTTGGATGGTAATGAAAATAGCGACATTGAAATTAAGCCTCTTAAGGATAAGCCAAAATTCTTGCTTACTGAAAATGAAAAGTCAACGGCGGCTGAAATAGGTACAGCAACACATACATTTATGCAGTTTTGTAATTTCAAGGAGCTTGAAAAGGAAAATGGCGTTAAAAATGAGCTTGACAGGCTTATAAATGAATCTTTCATCTCAGAGCATGATGGCAAGCTTGTTAGTATTGATAAATTAGAGCTATTTAAAAAATCAAGCTTGTTTGAGGAAATTCTAAAATCAAAAAGAGTTATAAGAGAATTTAGGTTTAATGTTTTAATTGATGCTGACAGTCTTACCTCAGATGAAAGCTTAAAAAAGGAAAAGGTTCTACTTCAGGGTGTAACTGACTGCATTTTTGAAACAGAGGATGGAAAGCTAACCTTAGTTGACTACAAAACCGATGATGTGCCGTTAGATAAATACGAGGACATTTTAAGAGAAAAGCATTCAACTCAGTTAAATTATTACAGAAAAGCTTGTAACAAGATTTTTGATAATTTAGTAAATCGCGTTCTTATATACTCCGTTAAGCTTGGAAAATGCATTGAGGTTGAGGACACAGGAATATAAAATAAAAATAACTATTGCGTTTTGCAATAGTTATTTTTATTTATGAACAGATGTTCAAGTGAATATATGTTTGTTTTATTTAATTGTTATGATGATGTCGCCTGTTGTTGTGTGGATTTTACAGAGTCCGCCTGTGGTCCCCGGTACTTCTTTTTTGCCTGTGGTGGTTTCAACATTGAAGCTTTTGCCTGTAAGTAATGTGCCTAACACATCTCCCGTTGTTACATCAACGACAATTTCGGTTGCGTCACTACTATCAAATATAACATCGCCTGTTGTTCTTTTTATGTTGAAGGATTCAGTAGCGATTACATTATTTAATTCTATATCTCCTGTTGTACCCTTTGATGATAGGTGCTTACAATTAACATTTGTTAAATAAGATTTTCCTGTGCTTACATCAAGAGTGACATCATCTAAGGCTGATACATTCTTTAATGTAATGTCCCCTGTTGATACTGAAAGTTTAATGTTTTTTGCCGAAATATCCTCAAGAATGATATCGCCTGTGGTTGATTCGATTTTAAGGTTTTGATTGGCGGATGCGTAGTTTTTTACATCGCCTGTTGTAACATCAATATCAATTAAATCGAACATAAAGCTGCTATCTATTGATATGTCGCCTGTTGCCACTACGGCGAGAAATGCTTGATATTCTGAATTCGGTAGATAAATTGTTATTTTTGGATTTCCAAAATTAAAAAATGAATTGGTAATTTTTTTATTTGGTTGAGTTATAGTAAGACCTTCGCCAATTACATCTATTTTATGAGGATATTTAGCATTTTCATAAATATCAATTTTGCATTTATCGTCCTTTGAGGGTAATATTTCTACATCGGTTGTTTCTACCATTATTTTAATGTTGGAAAAGTTTTCTGTGATTTCGTGTGAATTTGTTATATAGTCTTTTTCAAACATAGATTTGAAGCTCCATTGATTAAAAGCCATTACTAATGCAAATATTACGAAAGCAAGAAGTATAAGAATTATTGCTGCTTTAATTTTTTTCATTATATTTGCTCCTTTCTAATAAATAGGCCTTTTATTAGTCTTGCTATTTTTTTAGTAATGAATATACCAAATTTTGCGGTATATTTACATACATAGAAAAATAGGATTGATAAGCCCATACACATTATGCCGCCTGCGATTATTAGTAAGCCTACTGATAAGCTTTCAGTAAAAATAAATAAAACGCCGGGGATTATTGCAAGACCGCTTAAAAGTAGCGATAAATCTACTGCAAAAAGTGATATAATTACTGCCCACAGTGATACATAAAGACTAAATATTACTGCAAAAAATGAAATTAAGAGGGAAAACCATATGGGTGAGCCAACGGCAATTAAGGTTATTCCCCACCATGAGCGGTTTCTTTTTTTAGTTGTTTTTTGATTTTTAGTTTTGTTTTTTGATTTCTTTAGCTTATGCTTGATGATTTTAAAGAGGGGAATTTCGTTTATAATTTGCTTAGCAACCTCTTCTACAGTGCCGATGTCCTTTACTGCTTCTTCCTCGGTTAAGCCGTCCTCTATTCTATCATCAATCATTTCAGAATAAAAGTCAATGCGTTCCTTAATTTCATTTTCAGGTAGGTCCGAAAGCATTGCTTTTAGCTTTGTGATAAATTCTTGTTTATTCATTTTCGTCCTCCTTGGTTACAAATTTATAGATTGTCATTACCTCGCGCCATTCTTCTTTAAAGTCTTCAATTCTTTTTTTGCCCTTTTCGGTTATGTGGTAGTATTTTCTCAATCTGCCGCCGTGCTCTGATGTGTGGACGGTTAAAAGTCCACCAACCTCTAATCTTTTAAGAATGGTGTATAATGTGGATTCTGACATTTCTATATAATGCTTCATATCCTTTATTATTTTGTAGCCGTAAGAGTCCTCATTTTTGATGGCGGTTAGTACGCACACATCAAGAATACCTCTTTTTAATTGAATGTCCATACAATACTTCTCCTTACGCAATACATCATATCACGAAGTATTATGTTTGTCAAGGAGAAAACTAAATTTTCAAAAAAATAACACACGACATTCAGCATTTTGAAATGGTCATGTGTTATTATGTTTATGAATTTTTCAAAGAATGAAAGGTTATAACAACTCTTGAATCTAATCTAAATTTTTGATTTTTAGAAAAACTACTTTTTCCATTTATAGATATTGTTTTGACCATCCCTTCTTTCTTGAATATGGTAGTAATTAAATCTTTCGCTGGCAAAAGAGAAATATTTTCAAAGCCATACGCTCTTAATTCTTCTACTACATCAGTATATTCTTTACCGATATAATCTCTATAATCTTTTGGCATTCTTGTTATATTAACATTATTGGCTTCTTTATTCTCTATTATTTTATTAGTTGTTTCAAAAGCACTGACAGCTACTTTTTCAGCAGCTCCTATAGCAGCGCTTTTTATTAAAAAGCCTAGTAAACCCATTCAGTATTTCCTCCATGAAACTTTAATATCACGATATCACATATTAAATTAAAAACAAATTTTTGTACATCAACCAACGACTATTCTATGGCGATTAATTTTGTGTTGGAAACGCCGTCGGTTTTGTTTAAGTGGATTAGAGTTGTATCCATATCGTATGTCATATGAGAGATGTCAATTGACAATACTACGTGGGCACGGGAGTTTACGGGAAGGTTTTGTGTGATGGTTAAGATATTTGCACCGTGAGATGACAAAATGCCTAAAACCTCGCCTAAAAGTCCTGCTTGGTGGGACAGAGTTAAGGATATCACTGCTTTACGGCATTCTGTGTCTGTATTGGTGGCAAAAACATAATCCTTATACTTATAGTAGGTGCTTCTTGAAATACCTACCTGCTTTACCGCCTCGCTTACATCCTTGACCTTACCGCTTGTGATAAGTGTTCTTGCTTCAATTACCTTTTCAAAGCAGGATGGGAGTATGCTTTTATCTACTAACAAATACTTACTCTGCATAGTACATTACCTCCTCAATGCCGTCCTTGGCTACCTTTAATTCTATTGCTTTCCAATTATTTTCAAGGTGCTTTAATTGTTCGTTAAACTCCTTTTCAATGGAATATTCGCTCATACATAGACATGTTGAGCCTGCTCCACTTATAACGAAGGAGCTTGCGCCTAAGCTATACGCGATTTTTTCAACCTCATCTATGTTTCTAAATAGCTTTTTTCTGTATTGCTCGTGGATTTTATCCTTAGTTACAACCTTTAAAAGCTCAAAATTACCGTTTATAAATGCGTGAGGCATAAGTGCTAAGTGCGACATATTATATACAGCATCCTGAAGGCTTATTTCCTTTGGTAAAACCTTTCTCGCCTCAGAGGTTTTAACCTCAAATTCGGGAATTAAAACTGTAAAGTAGATTTTATCAGATATGTCATAAACATAGCTTATAATTTTGCCATCATCCCATGTTGTGATACAAAGGGAGCCGTATAAAGCGGGAATAACATTGTCCGGATGTCCTTCAATTTCTGTACAAACCTCGCAAAGCTCGTTCCATTTTTCTCTTAAAAAGTCCTTTCTTCTTATGTAATTAGGGCAATTAAGAAGTATGGCGGAGTATGCGCCTGCACATATAAAGGTAGAGGATGAGCCTAAGCCTCTTGCATTAGGCACATTAACCTCTATTATTTTAATTCTTACTGATGGGTCAGCGCCAAGTCTTTTACACATAGCCTTATATGCTACATTGGCTAAATTATCCTCATTTGCAAACTTTTCCTCGCATCCTTCAATTATAAAGCCACTATCAAGCTTTTCAAATTCAAATTCGTTATACAATTGAAATGCAATTCCTGCACAGTCAAAGCCTGAGCCTACATTTGCAGAGGTGGCGGGGACTCTTACTCTAATTTTTCTCATTTTCTCTCTCGTTTTATGATAAATTAGTCTCTCCAAACCTTTTTGGCAACCATTGAGCCAACAAAATCAAGCATTTCATCCTTTTCAACAGTTACATTGTGGATAATTGGCTTATTTTCAATGTCAACTAATGATGATGGGATTTTTGCGCCTGTATATGCATTAAGCTTATTTACTGCATCAAATTCATCCTCGTAGTCCTTGCCAAGCGCATTCATAACGCTTGATGAGAATTTATAAGGAGATGCGGTGGATAAAACAACGCTAACATCAGTGTTGCCTGTTGCCTTAACCCATTTTTCGTAAACGCTCCATGCTACTGCTGTATGAGTATCCATTAAGTAGCCATAGCTTTCGTAAACATTTTTGATAGTTTCAAGAGTTTCTTCATCATTTGTAAAGCCTGCATCAAATTCGCTTCTTATCTTGTCAAGCTCTTCCTTAGATAGCTTATATTCGCCCTTTTCCTTTAATTCTGCCATGTATGAAGCGCATTTTTCTGCTCCGCATGTTAAATAAAGAAGTCTTTCAAGGTTAGAGGAGATAAGAATATCCATTGATGGAGATTTTGTTACATGGAATTCTCTGTTTTTGTTATATGTGCCGTTTTCAAAGAAATCGGTTAATACCTTATTCTCGTTAGATGCACATACGAGTTTGCCAACAGGAAGTCCCATTTGCTTTGCAAAGTAGCCTGCTAAGATATCGCCGAAGTTACCTGTTGGAACGATGAAGTTAACCTTGTCGCCCATTTTGATAGCACCGTTAGCAAGTAAATCACGGTAGGATTTAAAGTAATATGCAACCTGAGGAGCAAGTCTTCCTATATTTATAGAGTTAGCGCTTGAAAGCTTAACGCCTTCAGGAAGGTCTAATGTTGCGAAAATGTTCTTTACACCGCTTTGAGCATCATCAAAGTTGCCGTTTACAGAAACTACGCATGTGTTTTTACCATCAACGGAAACCATTTGTCTTTCCTGTACTGCGCTAATGCCCTTCTTAGGGTAAAATACGATGATTTTAACGCCATCAACATTACTAAAACCTGAAAGGGCTGCGCTTCCCGTATCGCCGCTTGTGGCGGTTAAAATTACGATTTCATCCTTCATATCAGTTGATTTCTTAGCAGCTGCAACAAGCTGTGGAAGAAGCTGTAATGCTACATCCTTAAATGCACAAGTTGGACCATGATATAATTCCATAACATAAGCATCATTTACCTTTGATAATGGAGCGAAGTCCTCATTATCAAATTTTCCATCATATGCGCGTGAAACAGCTGCTAAAGCTTCATCAAAATTGTTATTGAACATTTTGTCATCACTAAAGAGTAATGAAAGAACTGTTGCAGAGATTTCCTTATTTGATAAGCTTATAAGCTTATCCATTGGAAAGCAAGCATTCTCAAAGCTCTTTGGCATATATAATCCGCCATCATCTGCTATGCCTTGAAGCACCGCTTGAGACGGTGTTTTTTGAATTTTTTGATTTCTTGTACTTAAATACCACATTTTTTTAAAATACCCCTTGATTTTTTGTTTTATATATGATACACTATTTCTCAACAAAAAACAAGTGTTTTTCAAATAAAGACACAAGAAAGGTAAAAATTTTTATGAAAATAGCAATTCTCGGCTACGGAGTAGTTGGTTCAGGCGCTTATGAGGTGCTTACAAAATACGGCTACGATGTAAAAAGAATTCTTGATATTCGTCCTCATCCCGAGCTTGGAGATAAGGTTACCTCAAATTATGATGATATATTAAATGATAAGGAAATTGAGATTGTTGCAGAGGCTATTGGCGGTCTTGAGCCAACGCATACATTTGCAGTTAAGGCGCTTAAAGCCGGCAAGCATTTTGTTAGCTCAAATAAACATTTAATTTGCGAATATTTTGAGGAGCTTCACGCTCTTGCGAAGGAAAACGGTGTTACTATTCGCTTTACCTCTGCTGTTGGTGGCGGTATTCCTTGGTTATATAACATTAAAAGAAGCATTCGTTGCGATGAAATCAACAAAATTATGGGAATAATGAATGGTACTACCAACTTTATTCTTGATGCAATGATTACGGACAAGCGTGATTTTGATGATGTATTAAAGGAAGCGCAAGCTCTTGGTTACGCCGAGGCTAATCCGAGCGCAGATGTTGATGGACTTGATACCGGTAGAAAAACCGCGATTTCATCATCTATCGCTTTTAGCTCAGTTGTTAAGGAAAGTGATGTTTCAATATTTACTATGCGCACAATTAAAAAATGCGACATAGAATATATAGTTGGAAAGCTAAGTAAGACTGTTAGATATCTTGGCTTTGGAATTAAAAATGAAAATGGTATTTCTGCTTTTGTAGAGCCTACGCTTTTATCAAGCGATGCATTAGAATCTAATGTAAACAAGAATTTTAACATGATTACTCTCTTTGGCGAGAGTGTTGGAAGATTATCCTTCTATGGTCAAGGTGCAGGTAAGTATCCTACCGGTAATGCTTTGGCTCAGGATATTATTGATATTGTAAACGGCGCTCGTTCAGTTAGATTTGAAAACAATTCTGTTTCAGTTGATAATGGACTTGTGAATAGAAAATACTATATTAGAACAAATAGCGACATTTCTTATCCTTGCTTTGAGAGTGAGGAAACAATTAACGGCAACAGATACATTTTAACAAGTGAAATTTCTGTTTCCTACATGCATGAAATTGCGAAAACTATTACAGAAAAGGATCCTGCTTCATTCTATGCGGGAATTGAGGAATAATTTATGTTAAAGGTAGTAAAATTTGGTGGTTCATCACTAGCCTCTGGCGAAACATTTAATAAGGTTAAAAAAATTATAGAGGCTGACAATTCAAGAAGAATTGTTGTAGTTTCTGCTCCAGGTAAGAGATTTAGCGGAGATACAAAGGTAACAGATTTGCTTTATATTTGCCATGCGCATATTAAGTACAATGCTCCATTTGATGATGTTATTTCAAAGATTGAGGATAGATACAGAGAAATTCACGCTTCATGTGGTCTTACACAGGACATTGAAACTGAATTTTTAAAAATCCGTTCTACTCTTTCAAAGAAAACAAGCGTTGATTACATCGTTTCAAGAGGCGAATATTTAAATGCAAAGCTTATGGCTGAATATCTTGGCTATACATTTGTAGATAGCGCAGAATGGCTTGTATTTAACTATAACGGCAAGGTAGATTTTGAAAAGTCATACGAAAATCTTTCAAGAATTATGGAGACATATCCAAAGGTAGTGCTTCCAGGCTTCTATGGCGCAACTCCTGATGGAAACATTAAGACATTCTCCCGTGGTGGCTCTGATATTACAGGTGCTATTGCAGCAGCGGCTATGAATGTTGACATGTATGAAAACTGGACTGATGTTAGCGGTATTATGACTGCTGACCCAAGAATTGTTGAAAATCCAAGACCTATTGAAAATGTTACATTTGCAGAGCTTCGTGAGCTTTCATACATGGGCGCTGAGGTTCTTCATGAGGAAACTGTATTCCCTGTAAGACAAAAGAATATTCCTTTATTTATTAAGAATACTAACGATATGAATGCTCGCGGCACTCTTATTATGGAATCATTTGATGAGGATGAGGAAAACAAGAACAAGCATTTTATTACAGGTATTTCAGGTAAGAAAAACTACTCTATCATTACTATTGCAAAGAATAGAATGAACGAGGAAATTGGCTATGTAAGAAAGGCTCTTGAGGTATTTGAAAACTTCCAAATTCCAATTGAGCATATTCCTTCATCTATTGACTCATTCTCTGTTGTAGTTGCTTCTAAGCATATTGAGGGCATTATGCACGAGCTTATTTCTGCATTAAATGACAGATTAAAGCCTGATACAATTAATATTGCAAATGAAATCAGCTTAATTGCTATTGTTGGTAGAAAGCTTGCTTGCAACATTGGTATTGCAGGAAAAATCTTTACAGCACTTGGCGAAAATGATATCAATATTAGAATGATTGAGCAGGGTGCAGATGAAATTAACATCATTATCGGTGTTGATGATAATAACTTTAAGAAAACAATTAGAGTTCTTTATAACTTAAGCGAGGTAAATGAATAATGAAAAAGTATAATGTTGGTATTTTAGGTGCAACAGGTGCTGTTGGCCGTGAAATGATGAATATCTTAGAGGAAAGAAATTTTCCTATAAATGAATTAAGATTACTTGCAAGTCCAAGAAGTGTTGGTAAGAAAATCACATTCAAGGGCGAGGAAATTGAGGTTAAGCTTGCTGAGGTTGGCGCATTCGAGGGACTTGATATTGTTCTTGGCGCTGCTTCAAATGCAGTTGCTAAGGAGCTTGCTCCTGACATTGTAAAAGCAGGCGCGGTATTTGTAGATAACTCAAGCGCATTTAGAATGAATGATGATGTTCCACTTGTAGTTCCAGAAATTAACGGCGAGGACGTTAAGAAAAATAAGGGTATTATTTCAAATCCTAACTGCTCTACCATCATTACTTTAGTGGCTGTAAATGCTATCAATCAGCTTTCAAAGATTAAGGGCATGATTGCTTCCACATATCAAGCAACAAGCGGTGCAGGTGCAGGCGGTCCTGTTGAGCTTCGCGAGCAATCTGCTGCTCTTTTAAATGGTGGCGAAATTAAGAATGAGGTATTTGTACACCAAATTGCAGAAAATGTAATTCCACATATTGGTTCATTTGGCGAAAACGGATACACTACCGAAGAAATGAAGATGCAAAATGAGGGCAGAAAAATTCTTCACTTACCAGAGCTCAAGGTTACTTGCACATGTGTAAGAGTTCCTGTTGTTCGTTCACACTCAATTTCTGTAACTGTTGTAACTGAGGATAAGCTCACAGTTGAGCAAGTAAGAAATGCTGTTGCAAACGCTAAGGGCTGTAAGCTTTATGATAATGGCGAGGCTAAGGAGTATCCAATGCCTATCGTAACATCTGACCAAGACCTTGTTTTCGTTGGTAGAATTAGAGAGGACCTTGTTTTTGACAACGCTATCACACTTTGGTGCTGTGGCGACCAAGTAAGAAAGGGTGCGGCTACTAACGCTATCCAAATTGCAGAGGAATTAATCAAATAACCATATTTTAGCGTGATGCTTAGTAGCATCACGCTATTTGTCTTTTATCTAATATCAAATAGCTATCCAGTTGATATTTTTGTAAATATATGGTATAATAATTTTACTTGATTTGAGAAAAGAGGTAAAGGTTATGGACAAATATACAAAATCTTTGCTTATGGTTATTAAAATTCCGGTAGGAGTTTTTTGTGCCTTAGCCGGACTTGGACTAATAGGCGTATCAGTATGGGTATCCACATTTTCTGATATTGCCAGCATGATACTACTTATATCGCTATTAGCTGGCGGTGCATTGATTAATTTCGGCGTGGGATATGCATTTTTAGGGGATGAATATAAAGCGACGGGCATTGTTCATGACGGCAACACTACCTTTATGGCAGTAGAAACACCTAAATTTCTAAAAAGAAGAAAAATAGTAATGCTTGTGGGCTCTATTTCTTACTTAGTGCTTGCATTATTTTACATAGTAAGGGCGATTTTGAGCAGTATATACAAGGGATATCTTCAAGACATCGACTACAACTCAAGCATTGCTGCTTTAATTGCATTTGGGGTTGTTTCCTTGGTGGTTGCTTTTTGCTTATTTATGTTATATATGCGCACAAAGCATATAGACTTAAAAGAGGAATAATAATATAACTTATAATTGACAAATGAAAATCGCAGAGCAAAATAGCTCCGCGATTATTTTTTATTTAGTTGTTGTTAAAACATTATTATAGGTAATATAGGAATATTTTTCGTTTTCAGCCGGCTTTTCTGCTTGTAGGTAATGCACCTTACCGCTTGTGCTATCAGTTTCAATTACATATGCACCCATAGCTAATTTAATTAGCTTTTGACTATCAGTAACGAAGCCTGAAAGCTTAAACTCTACCGCTACATACTCGTCCTTAGTTATGCCTGCCACAACTACGCCAGTTGGTGTTGTCCCATCTGCGTTTATTATTTCATTTACTCCAATATTATCAAAAAGTGTTGCGAATACGCCATACTCAAGAGTTTTACCTGTTATAGATTCATATTCACTAATTGCAGCATTATCAATGTTATATCCGATTGCAATTTCATCGCCATTCTTTTCAGGAATTGAGAAGCCCTTTGTTGTGAAAAGCGGATTTGTTGACACCGTTGTACCGAGCTTACAGTTTGAGCAAAGAGTTGATTTTGTGCCGTTTAGCATAAAGTCGGTATAGGTAATTGTGGTTTCGTTTTGATGGTTTCCTTCATAGAATGCATCACAAATATTGTAGTCATAAATTATGTAGTTTTTATCATTGTAGCTTTCGGGATTTGCTTTATAATCAGTGTAGCTGATTTGAGTTGCACCTGTAAATTTCCAGTTATTATCGCCTGAGTTTGTGGTGCCGTTTTTAAAGTTATCAAGTGCTACTGTAAGCTGTTCAAGTGTGCCTGTGTAGAAGAATTTGATATTTGATGAACTACCACAATTAAATGCATAGGAAACCTGATATACGGTGCTTGGCTTTTGCGCATAAAATGTAGCAGGAATATAAAATTCCTTTATGCCCTTTATTACATTAGTAAAGCTAAAATGGTCCTTAACACTATTGGCAAAATGCTTAAAGCTAGCGCCAAATCTGATTTTTTCAACCGTTGCTCCTTCAAATACTCTTTCGCCTGCAGTTTCAATTGTGTTAGAAAAAGCTACCTCGTTAACCGTTGCGGTAACAAAATATCTTGCAGGAATATGTGTAGGGCCCTCAGGTAAAACAATTTTGCCTATTTTTGCTCTGCCAAAGAAGGATGGGAGCAATGTTGTAACATTTTGATAATTACCAAAGGTTACAAGCTCAACCGTGGAGTCTGCAAGAGGTCCATAGTCGTTGTTTCCTAAAATATCTGCTTTTGTAATTCCAGATGGAACGATAAATGATTTTAGAGTTGGGATATCACTAAATGCTCTTCCTCCGATTTCTGCAAGCTGTGATTTTTCTGTGAATGGGCTATTTTCAAGCTTTGTATAACTGAATGCGTGTTCACCTATTACGGTTACAGTATCGGGGATTGTGATACTCTTTAAGCCGGTTTTATGGAAGGCATACTTGCCAATTTTAGCAAGCTGAGAGTTCTCGCCAAAGGTTACCCTTTCAAGAGAATCACACATATAGAATGCTGTTCCATCATTTCCACTTTTACCGCCAATTTCTGTAACTGCGCTTGGAATATTAATCTCTCTTAAGCATTTTGCGTTGTGGAACATAACATGTGAAAAATATGTTACAGGAATATTGCTTGGAATATCACAAACAAGTATCTTTGTAGCTTGACCTAAGCGATCAGGTAATGATGTTAATGTATTTGGTAGGTATACAAACAAAATTTCTGAGCCATCGGGTGTGTAGCTATACATATTGCCAAGACGGTAGCCTGAGTTGGCTAAATCAAGCTTAGTAATACCCGCATCGTTTGGGAAGTTAACTGACACTACCTTATACTGTGTTATAGTGCCACCCTTATAGCTATATGTACCATTTGAAATTGTGAAATGTGCTTCATCAGTGGTTAGAACGCTTGCAACCGTTTTAACTGTGTTGCCGTTTTCTGTGGCAGTTGCGGTAACATACCATGTAAGCGCATTGCCGTTTGCATCGGTTTTTGGAAATTCGCCCTCATATGAGGTTATTACCTTACTGTCATTTACCTCGAAGGTAAAGAGTGTGTTGCCATCAGCATCCTTATAGATTGTTGATGCGCTCACGGTAATTGCAAGTGCGAAAACCACAAGTGCTATCATAAGGCATACTGTAAAAATTTTTCTTTTCATAGCTTACTCCTTAAATTATATTATAAATAAATATTAGCATATTATATTTGATTTGTCAATAGTTGGTTATAGTGTATTAGTTTATTCAAATCGCCAAAGCATTTTGGCTTTGGCGGTTTAATATTAAAATAGCTTTTCGTAATATGTTTTTATAATTGTATCATCTTTTTCAATTTTTTCAGTAGTGGGACGCCAAGATTTCCCTGTATATCTTTCTACCACAAAAGCTTCTTGCTCACCGTATTTGAATTCTATTAGCCTTAGCGTGTAGTCAAATCTATACTTTACAGATATTAATATATCTTTATATGCTTCAAGGTTTTTGTCTTTATCTTGCTTTGCTTTTAAATAGCGAAGCATATTTTCAAATACCCACTTATTTCTTACATATTTTGCTCCTAAAATTGCTACTAAAAATAAGGATATAATAGTTATAAATTCAAAAATAATAAAGTAAGTAAATATGATTTTGTCGGTTTCGTTAAATTCGGGAATATCTTTTTCTCCCGTAAGGACAACACACACGATAATGGCAACAAACATAATTACTATAAGAGATGCAATCAATATATAATATGATTTTGATGCTTTTGATGTTTTCTCTTTTCTTACCTTTATAGCGTTATAATCTTTTGCTAAATTTGGGGAGCTAACGAATGCTTTTTTGTAAACCTCATCAATGTTTTTGATGTTCTTTATATGATAGTATTTTCCGCTATGTAATAAAATACAAATTTCATTTGAGTTAGGCAATGTAGGTTCAAAATGTGTTGATATACATTCTATATCCTTATAATAAATTTTGATTTTCCCGTTGTAATAGCCTTCGATGCAATCATCATTTAATGTTATTTGATTTTTCAGCTGTAATGCGATAAGAATACCAAATGCGCCAAAAATCAAAAATATAAAAATCATAAATAAGCAGAATAATATTTCCTCAGTATTTTGAGCTTTTATTCCGTCAATTAATCTTGGGACAAAAATAATATTTAGTATTATAAAAAATATTAGACACGGTAGCGATAAAAGCATACACTTGACTTTAGATAAAGAAAATTCAACCTTCATAAGATACACTCCTTTGTTTTTCTTTATTTTAGCATTTATTATAATTTATGTCAACTAGCCTGTGGTTGCTTTTACAGAAAATGTGTCAACCGTGGGTTAGCAGAATAAAAAAGCCACGCTGAGCGTGGCTAATTTGTTCTTTTTTTCGCCGCAAATTCGGCTTTAGAAGCAAAATAGTGCTAGGCGCACCGCAGTTGACAGGCGATAATGTACTTGGCGTACATTGAGGTTGTCAACGAGGAGCAACGACGCAATATGAAGCTTATAAAGTCGAAAGCATTACTGCTTTGATGGTGTGCATTCTATTTTCTGCCTCTTGGAATACGATTGATTGGGAGCTTTCAAACACTTCATCGGTAACTTCCATGGAGTCTCTGCCGAATTTTTCGCCCATTTCCTTGCCTACGCCTGTGTTAAGGTCGTGGTAAGCAGGGAGACAGTGCATAAATACGGCGTTTTTATCGGCTTTTGCCATAATGCTGCTATTTACTTGATATGGAGCAAGGTCGTTAATTCTTTCCTGCCATACCTCTATTGGCTCGCCCATTGACACCCATACATCAGTATAGATTACATTTGCATTCTTAACTGCAATTTCTGGATTTTCCTCAAAGGATAATGTTGCGCCTGTTTCTTTTGCTATCTCTTGACATGTGTCGATTAAAGCTTGGTCAGGGAAGTATTTCTTTGGTGCGCAAGCAACAAAATCAAGTCCCATTTTAGCGCATCCTACCATAAGTGAATTGCCCATATTATATCTTGCATCACCCATATAAACAAGCTTAATGCCTTTTAATTTGCCGAAATGTTCTTTAATCGTTAAGAAGTCGGCAAGGATTTGTGTTGGGTGAAATTCGTTGGTTAAGCCGTTCCATACGGGAACTTTAGAATATTTTGCAAGGTCTTCAACAATTTGTTGACCGTAGCCACGGTATTCAATGCCGTCATACATAGATGCTAACACTCTTGCAGTGTCGGCAATGCTTTCCTTTTTGCCGATTTGTGAGCCTGTTGGATCAAGGTATGTAACTCCCATACCGAGGTCGTGTGCGGCAACCTCAAAGCTACATCTTGTTCTTGTGCTTGTTTTTTCAAATATTAAAGCGATATTCTTGCCCTTGCAATAATCGTGGGCTTCACCGTTTTTCTTTTTAGCCTTTAAATCAGCTGCTAAATCAATAAGCTTTTCTATTTCCTCACTTGAGAAATCAAGAAGCTTTAAAAAGTCCTTTCCCTTTAAGAAATTCATTATTTATTCTCCTTAGCGGTTTCTTTAATTATGTTGATTGCTTTTTCAAGTAATTCCATTGGAATATTTAATGCAGGAAGTAATCTTAATTTATTTTTAGCTTTAATTGGCAAAACGCCTTTTTCCATACATTTTGATAGGATTACAGACACATCCCCCTCTGTTTCAACGCCTATCATAAGTCCTAAGCCACTTACGCTCTTTATACCCTCAGCATTTTGCAGGCTATCAAAGATGTACTTTGATTTTGCTTTTACACTATCAAGCATTTGTCTGTCAATTCGCTTTAAGATGCTTATAGCACCTGCGCAGGCAATAGGATTGCCGCCGAAGGTTGAGCCGTGCTGACCGGCTTTTAAGGTAAACTCTGTTTTATCAAAAAATAGAGTTGCGCCAAGAGGAAGTCCTCCTGCAAGTCCCTTTGCGGTTGATACGATATCAGGGGCGATACCGTAGCTTTGGAAAGCATAAAGCTCTCCGCTTCTGCCATTACCTGTTTGTACCTCATCAATAATGATTAAAAGGTTGTTTTCCTTAGCAATAGCACATACACCGTTAACAAAGTCATGGTTAAGAGCCACAACTCCGCCCTCGCCTTGAACTAATTCCATCATAATGGCGGCGCATTTGTTATTTTTAACAAGGTCGCAAACGCTATCAAGATTATTTGCCTCAGCATAGAGGAAGCCCTCGGTAAGAGGCTTAAAATCCTTATGAAAAACATCCTGTCCTGTGGCAGATAGTGTTGTTATTGTTCTTCCGTGAAAGCTATTTTTTAAGGTAATGATGTTATAATATTCCTCGCCCTTGTTTTCACATGACCAAAGTCTTGCGGTTTTGATTGCGCACTCATTGGCTTCTGCGCCCGAGTTTGAGAAAAATACCTTTTTTGCGCCTGTTCTTTCGCATAGCATTTTAGCTAAGGTTGCGCAAGGCTCGGAATAGTAAAGGTTTGAGGTGTGTTGAATTTTAGAAAGCTGCTCTGTTATAGCGTTAACCCATTCATTATCGGAAATACCAAATGTATTTACTGCAATTCCTGTTGATAGGTCAATATATTCCTTGCCGTTTATATCGTAAACAAGTGAGCCATGTCCGTTAGTTAGCTCTAAATCAAATCTGCCATATGTATTAGCTACATATTCCTTATCAATATTTTTAAAGCTCATCTTTATCCTCATCCATATCTCTTACAAACATTGTTCCTGCACCCTCATCGGTAAGCATTTCAATAAGTAATGCATGTGGCACACGACCATCAAGGATGGTAACCTTTTTAACGCCCTTATGAATAGCATCGATACAGCACTCAACCTTAGGTATCATACCGCCACTGATAATTTCGTGCTTAAATAGCTTATCAGCCATTTTAAGGTCTATACAAGGAATGATTGATGAATGGTCATCCTTATCCATTAAAATACCTTCAATATCGGTCATTGTAATAAGTCTTGACGCATTCATTCCTCCTGCAATAAATGCGGCAGCGGTGTCTGCATTGATGTTATATACATTGCCCTCCTTGTCGCAACCGATGGTTGAAACAACGGGGATATAGTCCTTTTCTAAGAGGTCGCAAATTGGCTTTACATCAACATTTGTAATTTTACCAACATAGCCAAGTCGCTTGTCCTTCATTTCTGCTTGAATCATATGGCCGTCAAGACCGGAAATGCCGATTGCCTTGCCACCCTTGATTTGAAGCTTATTTACAAGGCTCTTGTTGATTTTACCTGCAAGAACCATTTGCACAACGCCAATGGTTTCCTCATCGGTTACGCGAAGTCCGTCAACGAATACAGTTTCCTTGCCGATTTGCTTTAATGTATCGGTAATTTCAGGGCCACCACCGTGCACTAATACAACCTTAACACCGATAAGGTGTAAAAGAACGATGTCCTCCATTACCTGTTCCTTTAATTGCTCGTTTATCATAGCGTTACCGCCATATTTGATAACAACAACCTTGCCATAATACTTTTGAATATATGGAAGTGCTTGAGTTAAAACTACGGCTCTTTGAGCATTTGTCATTCCAAGTGGTAAAATACTATTTCCCATTATGTTCTATAATCTCCGTTAATTCTTACATAATCATAGGTAAGGTCGCAGCCCCAAGCTACTGCCTTGCCGTTTCCGTCACCTAATTTAATTTTGATTGTGATTTCCTCTTCTAAAAGAATTTCCTTTGCGATTTCCTCGGAAAAATCTACGCCTGCACCATTTTCGCAAACTGAGATTTCGCCCTTTGCTGATTTAAAGGAAACGAAAACCTTATTTACATCAACTGTTGCTCCGCTATAACCGATTGCACATAATACTCTTCCCCAGTTAGCGTCAGAGCCAAACATTGCGCTTTTAACAAGTGATGAGCAAATAACGCTTTTGGCGATGATTTTTGCATTTGCTTCATCATATGCGCCCTCAACCTCACATTCAAGAAGCTTTGTTGCTCCCTCTCCGTCTCCTGCGATTTTGCGGCAAAGATAAACAGTTAAGGTGTTAAGTGCTTCCATAAAGATTTTATATGCTTCGTTTTCTTCTGTGATTTCCTTATTGCCAGCCATACCGTTAGCTAAGATTGTTACCATATCGTTTGTTGAGGTATCTCCATCAACGCTTACCATATTAAAGGTGTTTTGAATATCGGTTGATAAAGCCTTTTGAAGCATCTTAGCTGAAATATTACAGTCGGTTGTAATAAATACAAGCATTGTTGCCATATTAGGATGAATCATACCTGAGCCCTTGGCAATACCGCCTATTTTACATTCAACCCCATCAATTTCAAAGCTTACGGAAAGCTCCTTTAATCTTGTATCGGTGGTCATAATGCCCTCGGCTGCATTTTTGCTTCCGTTAGTAGATAATTGCTCCTTAAGCATTGGAATTCCCTTTGCGATTGGCTCAATATTTAATGGCTGACCGATTACGCCTGTTGACGCAACAACAACATCCTTTGCGCTAATATTTAATTCATTTGCAAGAAGGTCGCACATTTTTTCTGCTATCTCGATGCCGTTTGCATTGCATGTATTAGCATTACCGCTATTGCAGATTACTGCTTGAGCATAGCCGTCTGAAATATTATTTTTAGTTACAGTTAAAGGCGCGCCCTTAACCTTATTAGTTGTATATACTGCTGCAGCTGTTGCTTTCTTTTGGGAATAGATAAGTGCTATATCTCTTTTTTCCTTATTTTTACGAATTCCACAGTGAACACCGCTTGCTAAAAAGCCTTGTGCTGCGCAAACTCCACCTTCAATAATTTTCATATTATACCTCTAAAGTTTTGGTTTTTTCTTGATTTAAAACAATATTTAAGCATTCAACTGCGGCACCTGATGCGCCCTTGCCTAAGTTATCGTATCTTGCGGTTAATAAAATTCTGTCCTCGTTGCCGAACACTTCAATTTGCATTGAGTCCTTACCGCTTAGCTTATTGGCGGTTAAAAAGCCTTCCTCACTTGAGTTGTCCTTGTAATAAACGATTTCAGTATTATATGTATTTTTGTAAATTTCCTTGATAGCTTCAATATCGCCCTTTAAAAGCTGGCTTTTAAAGAGTGGCACTGTTACCTCCATGCCTGAATAGAAGTCAGAAACGATTGGGCAAAAGATTGGTAGGTTATTAAGTCCTGTAATTTTGCTCATTTCGGGTAGGTGCTTATGCGCTTGGGTAAGTCCGTACTGTCTTGGAGCATCAAGGCATATGCATCTATCATCGTTATTATATTCCTCAATCATTTTCTTACCGCCGCCGCTAAAGCCTGTAATTGAATGGCATGTTAAGAGTGTATCAGGGGAGATAATTCCATTTTTGATAAGTGGGTAAACAAGTGCAATAAAGCCACTTGCGTGACAGCCAGGAACTGCGATGCGCTTGCTATTTTTAATTTTATTTTCAAAGGATTCATCAAGCTCGGCAAATCCGTATGCCCAATCGGGGTTTGTTCTGTGAGCGGTTGATGTATCAATTACAACTACATTAGGATTTTCAATAAGTGCAACAGAATCCTTAGCGGCTTGGTCTGGTAAGCACAAAAATGCAATATCAACTGAATTTAAAACCTTTTTCTTGGCTTCGGGGTCCTTTCTTAATTCATCAGGCAAGGTGATAATTTCAATATCATCACGGCTTGACAGTCTTTCCTCAATGCGAAGTCCTGTTGTGCCTGCTTTTCCGTCTATAAAGATTTTCTTTTTCATTTTAAAAACTCCGCTACATAATTTAGTTGCTCTTTTACAGATTCGTAACCTGTGCTTCCTCTTGAAATTCTCTTTGCTACGCAGCTTTCAAGGGAAATTTCGTTATATAAATCGCTTTCAAAAATGTCGGAATGTGATTTATATTCCTCAAGAGACATTTCATCAAGCGTAATATTCTTTTTAATACACTCGCCAACTATTGTGCCTACGATTTTGTATGCGCTTCTAAAGGGGAGTCCTTTTTTAGTTAAGTAGTCAGCAAGATCAGTTGCATTTATAAAGCCACGCTTTGCGGCATTATACATGTTTTCAGGAATTGATTTCATTGTTTTTATCATTGGGATAAATACGCTAATGCATTTTTGAACTGTTTCAGTTGCATCAAAAATCGCTTCCTTGTCCTCTTGCATATCCTTGTTATATGCAAGTGGAATACCCTTTAGCATTGTAAGTGTTGATATTAAATCGCCATATACTCTGCCTGTTTTTCCTCTTACAAGCTCTGCCATATCAGGGTTTTTCTTTTGTGGCATAATTGAGGAGCCTGTGGTATAGGAATCATCAAGCTCAACGAATTTAAATTCCCAGCTTGACCAAAGAATGATTTCCTCGCTAAGACGGGACAGGTGCATCATGATAAGTGAAAATGCACCTTCAAGCTCAACGCAGTAATCTCTATCGGATACGCCATCAATGGAGTTTAGACAGATACCATCAAAGTTAAGTGCTTTTGCTACCATATCTCTATCTGTTGGATATGTTGTGCCAGCTAATGCACATGAGCCAAGAGGAGAATAATTCATACGCTTTATAGCATCCTGTAATCTTGTAACATCACGAATAAGCATCATACAGTATGCAAGTAGGTGATGTGCAAAGGTTATTGGCTGCGCTCTTTGCAGATGTGTATAGCCAGGCATAATTGATTTTTGGTTTTTTTCTGCCTGCTCCTTTAATGCGCCGATAAGGTCCTTTAGCATTTCAATAATTGTGGTTGCTTCATCACGCATATAGAGGCGAAGGTCTAATGCTACCTGGTCGTTACGGCTTCTTGCGGTATGAAGGCGCTTGCCCGCATCTCCTATACGCTTTGTAAGCTCCGCTTCAACAAACATATGGATATCCTCTGCATTTTCATCAAATGAGAGTGTGCCGTTATTTAAATCATCAAGGATTGAGTTTAATCCCTCTGCTATTTTTTCGTATTCGCTATGTGATATAATGCCACAGCTTGAGAGCATAAGTGCATGCTCAAGTGAGCCTAAAATATCCTGCTTATACATTTTTTTATCAAAATGAATGGAAGAGTTAAAGTCATCTGCTTGCTTATCAAGAGCTTTTTCAAATCTTCCTGCCCACATTTTATCCATAAATTTGTCCTTTCAAAAGTATCTTTTTAGATTATATTAAAAACACTTTTTGCGGTGAATGATTTTTCATCCACCGCAAGTGGTAAATTATTTTTTGTTCTTTGCATTAACCTGAGCTTGAACCTTAATTGGTAAGCCGAAGAGGTTAATAAATCCTGCAGAGTCAGCTTGGTTATAAACATTGTCCTCGCCAAATGTTGCGATTTCCTCTGAATAGAGTGAGTAGTCGCTCCATACGCCTGCTTTAATCATATTGCCCTTATAAAGCTTAATTCTTACCTTACCTGTAACATTTTCCTGTGTCTTGTCAACGAATGCTGAAAGAGCCTCACGAAGTGGTGTGAACCATTGTCCGTTATACACAAGCTCAGCAAATGTGATTGAAAGCTTTTGCTTTTCGTGCATTGTCATTTTGTCAAGGCAGATTGTTTCAAGGTAGTTGTGTGCGAAATAAAGGATTGCTCCGCCTGGGGTTTCATAAACGCCACGGCACTTCATACCAACAAGACGATTTTCAACGATATCAAGAAGTCCTATACCATTTGCTCCGCCAAGCTCGTTAAGCTTTAAGATAATGTTCTTTGCGCTCATTTTTTCGCCGTTGATTGCTGTTGGGATACCCTTTACAAAATCAAGCTCAACATATGTTGGTTTATCTGGTGCTTGTAATGGGGAAACGCCCATTTCAAGGAAGCCTTCCTTTTCGTAAAGTGGCTCGTTGCCTGCATCCTCAAGGTCAAGTCCCTCGTGGCTTAAGTGCCAAAGATTCTTATCCTTTGAGTAGTTAGTTTCACGATTTATCTTAAGAGGTACATTGTGAGATTCTGCATATTCAATTTCCTCTTCACGGGATTTGATATCCCAAATTCTCCAGGGTGCAATAATGGGCATATTCGGTGCAAAGTGTTTGATTGTAAGCTCGAAACGAACCTGGTCATTACCCTTACCTGTACAGCCGTGGCAGATTGCGTCAGCACCCTCTTTAAGTGCGATATCAACAAGACCTTTTGCAATACAGGGACGTGCATGGCTTGTGCCGAGCAGATATTCCTCATAAATTGCACCTGCTTTCATTGTGGGGATAATGTAATCATTTACATATTCTTCTGTAAGGTCAAGAACATAAAGCTTGGAAGCACCTGTCTTTATTGCCTTTTCCTCAAGGCCTTCAAGCTCGTCGTTTTGTCCTACGTTACCTGCAACGGCGATAACCTCACAGTTGTTGTAGTTTTCCTTAAGCCACGGAATAATGATTGATGTATC
>JAZSHT010000059.1:0-11723 GCA_045533435.1 Eubacteriales bacterium
AGAACAAGAAGGGAAGAAAATATCGTCATCCTGATAAGCAACCGTAGGGGAAAATTAACGTGACGAGTCTTTTTCCTAAATCACACCAAAGGCGTGGTGACAGGGGATGGTGACAGGGGACGGGGGCGTGTCACCGCGAAATATTTTAATTTTTTCAAAACTATACCGGTCAATCCCGGTTTTTTTATGTTATTATACATTTGGGGATAAAAGGGTATGCATGAGGGCTTGTCCGTGAAATCAAATATGTAAACTCGCTAACCGCTAACTGCTGACCGCTAACGACTGTGAGCGTAGCGAACCAAAAAAGCCCTGCTTTTTAGCAAGGCTTGGTTCTTTGAAAATTGAATATTATAAACGATATTGCATTTCTACATGAAGTTGCTTTTAAAAAGAAGTTGAACTCCGTTCAAATGAAGCTACCGTTGGCAAATCACGCTAACGGCTAACCGCTGATTGCTAACCGCTAATTCAACTCATGAGGTTGAATTAAAACCACGGCCACATCATTTACATTTGTGCCGGTTGGACCTGTCATTATAAGTCCGTTTGCAAGCATAAGCGCGTTGTATGCATTGTTATTGTCAAGCATCGCTTCAGGGGAAACGCCGTGCATTGTAATAAGCTCATAGGTATAACCGTCTGCAATTCCACCTGCTGCGTCGGTTGGTCCGTCAGTTCCATCAGATCCAACAGAGAATACACAAGCGTTATCAATGTCCTTAATCTCAATGGCTGCACTTAATGCAACCTCTTGATTTCTTCCACCCTTGCCGTTACCCTTAACATTTACAACAGTTTCGCCACCTATAATGAACGCTAACGGAATATCGGTATTTTGATGTGCTTTTGCAAGATTTCCAAGCTTAACGCCAAGCGCTCTTGCCTCGCCTTGCTCGTTGTCTTTTATTATTTCTGCTTTATAGCCAAGCTCTTCTGCGTATTTTTTAGCGCTTAGACAAAGCTCGCTTACGCTACCTGATATAAAATGAGTTGCATTTTCAATATTTTTCGGAGTTTCACGCTTAATTAGGTCTAAAACATCATTATCAACTGAAATACCATACTTTTCTAAAATATCGGTAGCTTCCTTAACGGTGGTTAAATCGCTACATGCAGGGCCTGATGCTATCATGTCAAGTCTATTTCCAATAACATCACTTAAAACCACACCGTAAACAGTGGCGGGGAAGCAATGCTGAGCAAATTTTCCGCCCTTTACATTAGAAATATGCTTTCTTACCGTGTTAATTTCCTCAATGGATGCGCCACATCTTAAAAGGTTGCTTGTAAGCTCTTGCATTTTGCTAAGAGGGCAGGAAATATCCTCGAACAGAGCAGAGCCACCGCCTGAAACTAAGAATAAAACTAAATCGTTCTCGTTTAAATTTTCAGTTATTCTTAATGCTTTTTTTGTTGCAATAAGAGTGCTTTCATCAAGGACAGGATGTGAAGCCTCACAAATCTCAATATTTGATAAATCCTCGCCCCTGTGTCCGTATTTCGTGATTACAATACCCCTATCAATACGGCTTTTTAGACACTCAGAGGCGGTTTTTGCCATTTGATATGCGGCTTTACCGATTGCAACCAAAATAAGATTGCCGCTATATTTCGGTAGTGTTTCAAGAGCTTTAATTACAGCGCTGTCAGGGAGATTGTCCTTTATGGCGTTTTCGTATATGTATTGTGCATCTTTTCTTAACATAGAAAAATTTTCTCCGTAAATTTTTTAGCCGTTAGCAGTTAGCTGTCAGCTGTCAGCGAGATTTGATTTAGTTCGCTTTGCTCACAGCGGTTAGCGGTTAGCTGTCAGCGGTTAGCGAGATTTGATTACCTAATTATCTAACTATAATCACGCCGAAGGTGTGCATATCATCATTCCAACGGAATGCATATCATCACGCCGAAGGTGTGTATATCATCATTCCAACGGAATGTATATCATCACGCCCAAGGTGTGTATATCATCAACCGAAGGTTGTATAACAGTGGTTAGCAAGGTTACTTCTGTGATTAATGACCAAGGGACTTAATATATTCAAGGCTCTTTTTAAGGCAATCAAATGGGTCCTCTCCGTTGCAATTATCCTGCTCAACGAGGGCATATTCAACGCCAACCTCTTTTGCGGTCTTTAAGATTTTTGCAAAGTCCATACTACCTGAGCCGATAGGTGCCATTTGGTGCTTATCCTCAACGATAGCAAGGTCCTTTAAGTGAATACATTCACATCTGCCTTTTAATTTTTCAATGTAGGAGCAAACATCTCCACCGCCATATTGTACCCAGTATGTGTCAAGAGTAAATGACATTTCATCTGGCTCAAAAGCGTTAATGAGCTTATCAAAAATCAATTCTCCATCGCTGCATCTGTTAAATTCGCAGTGGTGGTTATGGTAGAAAAGCTTTCCGCCATTTTCCTTTAAAATTCTTGCAGGCTCTTTAAAATCTGCAATAAATTTAATTGTGTTTTCCTCAGTTGCCCATGGTGGCATACAGCCGATACCAACGTACTTGCAGCCGAATACCTTATGCTTTTCAAGAACTTCCTTTGTGTTATTTTTAATGTCCTCTGCGCCCCAGTGTGTAAGAACGCATTTTAAATCGTATTTCTTTAAATGTTCAGCTAACCATTCAGGCTCATAAGCGCAAACGCCTGAAATTTGTACATAATCGTAGCCGATTTCCTTTACTTTTCTTAGACTTTCGCTAAAGTCCTCAAGTGTCTTGCAGTGGTCTCTTAGTGTGTAGAATTGTGCACCAATATGCATAAAAATTTCCTCCGTAAATTTTTATAGGGTATACGGTATAGGGTATAGGGTATAGGGTATAGGGTATAGGGTATAGGGAATGGGGATAGAAAATATTGTTTGCTACTCCCACATTTATTTATCCATTTTTTGCCGAAAAATTTGCAAAATAGCACATTAAATTAATGATATAGTGGATAAAGATAGTTAAGGTGGCAAAGGTCTAACCTTCCCTGTGAGCGTTAGCGAACCCCTGTCTCCTATATCCTGTATCCTATATTCTGTTAAGAATATCCTTTAATGCTTTTGCACCGGCGTCAAAAGCAGTATTATTGTCGGGATAAACGGGAGCAGAATCGTCAATGCTCTCGCCATTTTCAAGGTCCTTAAGTCCGTCAAACACCATAAGGTGTGGCTCTAATGTTACAATAGTGCCGCCTTGGGCGTGGTACATTTTAACAAGCTTTTCAACATTGCCAATGCCGTATCCAGCAGGCACAACTCGCTTGTCCTTAAGTGCATCCTTAATGTGCATATAGTCAACATATTGATGTAGCTTTTCCCAAGCCTCAAGAGTGTCAACGCCACATTGAATAAAGTTGGCAGGGTCAAAAACCATTTTAATTCTGTCAAATTTTTGATGAATTTTTAAGCATCCCTCAATATCATCGCCGAAAATGCCTTTTTCGTTTTCGTGGCACATAATAATGTCCTCGGGGCATACATCAACAAATTTTTGTAAATTTGCAAATACCTTTTCTTCATCCTTTGAGAAAAAGCTAAACATTCTAATTCGCTTTGCGCCTAAAATCTTGGCAAACTCGCAAAGCTTTTTAAATTCCTCTACTTGTCCCTCAAAATTGTCATCAACCTTATATTTTCCAACAGGAGAGCCGATTGACCAAACCTTAATCCCGTTTTCATCAAGTGTTTTCTTGATTTCGTGAATTTTTTCGTAGCTGATTTCCTTAATGTTTTGTCCATCAACTCCACGAATTTCAAGATATTCAATGTTGTTTCTCTTTAAAGCCTCAATTTGTCCTTGAAGCTCGTTTGAGGCTTCGTCTGCGAATGCGCTAATTTTCATAGTAAAAATTCCTTTCAGTAATTTTTAGGGGATAGGGGATAGGGAATAGGGGATAGGGTGCGACTGTGTCGCAATCACAAATTTTCCCTCACCCTCTAAAGCATTTGTTTTGTTAATTTTTTAAATTTTTTAGCCGTCAGCCGTTAGCGGTTAGCGGTCAGCAAGGTTGGATAATTGCCTTGCTATCAAAAAATGTAATAATCGTTTAGCAAAATTCGCTATCAGCTATCCGCTGACTGCTAACCGCTATTTATGTAAAAGCTCCTTAAGCTTTTGCATATAAACATTCCAATCATATCTTGATAGGAAATGCTCGCCTTGTCTTAAATGGAAGCAGATGTCGCCATCTGAAAAGTGGTCGCCAAGGCGTGGCAATCTGTTTTCAGAGATAAAGCCATCCTTTCCGTAGAGCTTCCAAATAGGAGAAGCAAGGTAACAGGAAAGCATTTGTCCCTCATTGTCCGCCCATACATCATCTATTGCGCCGCCAATCATAACAGGTCTTGGCGCAACCAATGAAAGAAGCATATGCTGGTCAAAGGGGAGCATATCCTCGTTATCTCTATACTTAAAATAGTTATCACAAAACCAAAATGGGAATGTGTCCGTAATTTTAGTAATATTTTCGTTTTTATCTATCTTGCCACGGGATATAGATGCACCACAGCATCCGCTATTATTGACACAGGTCAGGTCAAATCTGTCATCAAGAGCAGAAGCAAGCAGAGCAGTTTTGCCAAGTCGTGAGTGTCCTAAAACGGCTACCTTGCCTATATCATTTCTTGCTTTTAGATAGTCAAGGCATGCGCTTGCCATATATGCCCAAATTGATATTTTACCAAAGGAGCATTTTCCCTCGCCATCGCAGAACAAGGCGCAAAGACCATTTGTAAAATCATTATCATCGCTTGTAACATTTTTGTAGCAGAACATCATAACGCCGTAGCCATTATCAAGTATTTCCTCCATGGGTAGATACTTGTTAGGCACGCCTGCTTCAAAATCAATAAAAACAAACACAGGTACGCTTGTTTTTCCCCTTGGAAGAACTAATTCGGTGCGTACTGTGTGGCTTTTTCCCTCTTTTTCAAAGGTAAAAAATACGCTTTTCCAATCTCCCTTGCCTGCAAAGCCAATGTATTGCTGCTCCTCGGTAATGGTAGGCGTGATTTTTTCAGGCAAAAAGCCGTATTCCTCTCTTAAAAAAAGCTCCTTAATTTCATTTCGCTTTTCTTCCCATTTTTCTTTGGTGGTAATGCCATCAAAAAAGTTGGGAATTTTTCTTTTTTGTGCTTCTTTATTTAGCATAATTTCCTCGTTTCATATGCTGTTTTATGTTACATTAAAGTATATCATACAGTAGCGTTTATTGCAATATTTTAAAGAAAAATTTAGCAAAAATTTGTGAAAATTTAAGTGTATTGACACATGAAATTTTTTGTGCTATACTATAAATTGTAATATTATAGCGTTTTATACGCGTGAAGGAGATTAAAATGAGAAACTTTAGAAAATCACTTTTATTACTATCTATACTTGCGTTTGTAATGGTGTCTCTTTTGATGTCATCCTGTGAATGTAAACACGAATATGGCGAATATCAGGTTACAGAAAATGCAACCTGTAGCAAGGTCGGCGTAAAGGAAGCGATCTGTAATTTGTGTGGAGAAAAGGAATTCGTTGAAATTCCTAAGGATATTACCGCTCATGCATATGGGGAATGGATAGTCGATTCAGAGCCTAACTGTATAGTCGCAGGAGCTAAGCATAGAGTGTGCAGCCTCTGTAACGATATTGATGCTCAAGTAATGGCTGAAAATGAGAATTACCATACATCCTTAAACGCATGGCACACTGTCATTGAGCCAACATGCTCAAGCGATGGCAAGCAGGAAAGAGAATGTGCTTGCGGATATAAGGAAAGTGCTATTTTGCCTAAGCTTACAGAGGGCGGACATACATACGGCGAATGGGCAATTTCCATTGAGCCAACATGCTCAAGCGAGGGTCAAAGAATAAGATACTGTCTTGATTGCGAAAAGCCACAGGCAGAAAAATTAACTGCACTTGATGAGGGCGGACACTCCTTTGGCAAGTGGTACACCGTGTTAGAGCCTACATGCTCAGCGGTGGGTACAAAAATGCGTGATTGCGCATATTGCGAAAATAAGGAAGAAAGCGAAATTCCAATTTTAACATCAGGCGGACACGATTTTGGCGCATGGCAAACAACAAAAGAGCCAACATGCTCAACCGAGGGCGAGCAAAAGAGAATTTGCTCTTACTGTAGTGTAGCTGAATACGATACATTATCAAAGCTTGATGAGGGCGGACATGCATTTGGCGCGTGGTATGAAACAATAAAAGCAACATGCGATGCTGAGGGCGAAAAGCGCAGAGATTGCAGCCTTTGCGAAAGCTATTTTGAGACAGATGTAATAGAAAAATTACCTATCGTTTATACAATTACACTTGATATTGATGGTAAGGAAAGCGTAGTAAATTTACCGGCTGATGGTATTTACTCTCTTGCAGAGCCAACAAAATTAGGCTATGTCTTTAAAGGCTGGCTTGATGATGATAGAGAATTTAATGCAAGTGGCATTGTAACGGAAAATAAGAAAATTACAGCAAGCTT
Organism: Eubacteriales bacterium; assembly: GCA_045533435.1. GTDB lineage: Bacteria > Bacillota > Clostridia > Oscillospirales > CAG-272 > RGIG2000. The sequence goes on from JAZSHT010000059.1 coordinate 6,477, forward strand.
TGAGCTTTGTGAAACAAAGACATTTAACGAGCTTAAAACAAGAATTGATGGTGGCGTTGATAAAATCCTTTTAGGTGATAATATCATTTTAACCGACACAATTTATGTAACAGGCAATACTGAAATTACATCAAATGGAAATTATACATTAACAAGAGATGCGCAGTTCCTTGGAGACCTCTTCGTGCTTGGCGAGGACAACCTTGGCAACAATCTTATCTTAAAGGACAAAAAATCTCAGCTTTCAATTAAGCCTGAGGAAAATTCATCTATCGTAATTGACGGTAATAAGTCAAGCTTAACCGAAAAGGTAAATGGCACTGTTTTCTTTATGACAAACGGTTCTGTGCTTAATATCTACGATGGTGTTACAATTCAAAATCACAAAAAGCTTTCTAACGATAAGATTTTAAATCCAAAATATGCATTCGGCGAAAATGAGCTTGTTGGCGGAAGCGTTGCTCTTATTAACGATGGTACATTTAATATGTACGGCGGATTAATTAAGGATAACGAGGTTAACCCATACTATTCCGGCTTTGTAAGTGAAGAGGATAAGGTTGAAGGCTACAAAAACGGAAGCTACGGCGGTGTAATTTACAATGTGGGCGTTGTTAATATGTACGGTGGTGCATTTGAAAACAACCTTGCAAGCTATGGTGGTGTAATTTATAATGCAAGAGAATTTAATGTTGAGGGCGGTACATTTGCAAATAATACCGCAACCGCATATGGTGGTGTAGTATTCAGCGCAAACACAGGCTCTGCAATTACTTATCTTGGCTCAAGCGAAGGCGATATTACAGAAAACAAAATTTTCTTTAATGGAAATACCGCAAAGGGCGGCGGAGCAATTTATATGCTTTATAACTGCTCAACGGTTATTTACGGAAATACCGTATTTGACGGAAATAAGGCAGAGGTTTCGTTTAACGATAGTTCAACAGGCTTAAATGGCGGTGCTATTTGTACATTTGGCGAGCTTGTAATTTACCATGCAGAATTTAAAAATAACGATGCGCGCTATTACGGAGGCGGTATTTACGCAGCATATACAAGTGAAGATAAAGTACCAAGAGTAAACGATATTAAGAGTGCAATCTTTGAAAATAACACCGCAAAGGGTGGCGCAGGTATTATGCTATCATGCACAAAAGCAACGATAGGCAATGTAACCGCACAAGGCAACAAAGCAACCTCAAAGGGTGGCGGATTTGCATACTTGTCAGGTGGCTCACAGCTTGATATTTTAGGTGGTACAATTAGCGGTAGCATTTGCGATGATGCAAGTGGCGGAGCATTCTATTTAAGCGGTTCAACTCTTAATTTAAAGGGAACGGAAGACAATAGAATTTTAATTACCAATAATGCAACCGTAGGTAATGGCGGTGTAATCTGTGCATACATTCAAACAGATGAAATCGTAAAGGGACAAGATGCAGAGGGCAACGATATTATCGAAACAGTAAGCACTCGTTCAAGTGTTAATATTTCATATACCGACCTTAAGAATAATACATCAACCACAAAGAGCCCATACGGTGGCGGTGCAATTTATGCATCTAACACAGATGTAACAGTAGATAACTCCATATTTGAGCTTAATAGCGCAATTTACGGTGGAGCAATTTCACTCTTTAGCGGAGCAACGCTTAAGGGCGATGTATTATCATTTGTAAATAATATAGCAGATGCAAACGGCGGTGTAATGTACACTTCAAAATCTACCGTTGAGCTAACTAATATTACAGTAAGCGACAACTGTGCTAAGGGATACACTAAGGTTACAGAAACCGTAAACGAGGAAACAGGCGAAGCTGTAACCACAGAGGAAGCTATCACAGGTAACGGTGGAGCATTCTATATTAACTCAAATTCAACCTTTAAGGGTACAAATATCGTTGCGGTAGGCAACAGCGCAGGAAACGGCGGATTTATGTATGGCGCATATTCTGTAATTTCTATTGATGGAGATAGCGACTTTATAAAGAATATAGCTACCTCAACTGAAAGCCAAGCGGGCGGTGGCGCATTCTACTTATCCGATTGTACAGGCTCAATTAAGAATGCAGAATTTAGCGAAAGCAGTGCCGCAAATGGCGGTAGCATTTCAATTTTCAAATCAAAGGATGAAGCATTTAAATTTGAAAACTGTAAATTTGATAAGTCCTCATCAACAAAAACAGGCGCTACCTTCTATCTTAACACTTCAAGCGTTGATATTATCGGTTGTACCGTAACTAATTCCGATGGTAAGGACAATGGCGGAATTATCTATTCAACAACATGTACTGTTAATATTTCAGACTCAACCTTTGAAAATTGTAACGGCACAAGCGGGCTTATTTACTTAACAAAATCAACCTTTACTTCAACTAATGACAAGTATTTGGGCAACACCTCAAAGTACGGTCTATATTATGTAAATTCAAATTCAGAATTGACCATAAACAACGGCACAATGAACGATAATACCGCAAATTACGGTGCAGGCGTTTATATTCCAAGTGGTACACTTGTAATTAATGGCTTAAGCGCAAGCGGAAACATAGCAACAAAGGGCAATGGCGGTGTAATTAACGTATCTTGTAAAGAAGGTGCAACAGTTACCGCAACAATCAATAATGCAACCTTTACAGGCAATAAAGCAACCTACGATAGCACAGATTGCTACGGCGGTGCTATCTCTGTAAACGGCGGTGCTACACTTACATTAAATAATTCAGTATTCCAAAATAACCAAGCAGCAAAGGGCGGTGCTATTGCACTTGTAAATGGTACGCTTACAATTAATGGTATTACCGCAAGCGGAAATGCTGCAACAGGCTATACCGATGGTACGGCTAAAAAAGGCGGTAACGGTGGCGCTATTTACATTGGAACAGGTACGTTTACTCTTAATAAGGGCACAACTATTGCGGAAAATACCTTTACCGAAAACGTTGCACAAAGTGGCGGTGGAGCGATTTACTGCTTTGAAACAAATGCCGATATAATCATCGAGCAAATTACACTCACCAACAATGAAGCAACCGGAAACTACGGTGGTGGTTTATATGTAAGAGGTAAAGCGACAACGGGAGATAATACAATATCCGTTGATATCGGTACGGTTACTGCCACAGGTAATTACGGTTCAAATGGTGGTGCGATCTACTTGTACAGGTTAGAAAAAGCGGAAATTGATTCAATCGTAGCAAATAATAACTCTTCGACAAATGGTGGCGCTATTTATATTGCTGGTGGAGCGATAGTAGATATTGGCGAGTTAAGCGGTAGTGGTAATAGCGCATCAACCAATGGTGGCTTTGCATATATCGGCACATCAACCACAACAATTCATGGCGGTACAGTTGGCGAAAATGATGATAAAAACGGCAGAGAGCTTTACTTCTCAGCCAAGGTAAGCATCAACACCGAAAAATTCACATACCCAGAGGGTGGAATTAACGATGCAACAAAGATTGTTGCAATCACGGAATTAAACGAGGAAAAATGAGAAAATTTAATAAAATTATTGCATTACTTCTTTGTTTTTTGACAGTTTTAAGCATGTTTTCACTTATATCATGTAACGGTAATACATCATCCGACACAGAGTCGGGTGGTGTAAATACCGACACAGGTGCGGACACAAGTACAGACACAGATAGCGATATAAGTAATGAAAAGCCTGACAAGGAGCCTGAAAAGCCTCTTTCCATTGATGAGTTAAATAAGCGCGATGAGGTTATGGCTACATTTGATAATAACTATTTAAGCAGAAACGAAATAGTTTATAAGGACATAAACGGCAAGGATGTAACAGTATATACATCCTTCCGTGCCAAAAACGAGGAGCAAAACAATCCTAACTTTGCTCAAATTCAAATGGTTTATCAGGCTATTCAGTATAAAAAGAAATATCCCGATAAGGATGTTTATATATGCTTATCCTCTTATCGTATCTCAGGCTCACTTTCTGCATGCCTTGATGAAAATAGCGAAGAGTACGGAAATTTAATGAACCTTTACGATAAGGATTACGACCTTGAAACAGGATATTATCGCTTGACATATCTTCTTTGCGAGGCAGCAAGATATGGCATAAATGTAACGGTAATAGGCCATCAAAATGCGGGAAGTGTAAAAATCAATGCAAGTAAGAAAAAAGCAGATGTTGACTTTATTAAATACTTTAATAGCCATCTAAATGACCCCTGCTATATCGAAGGCAAAAAGGTATCCGATTATATGACTGCAATTAAATCGGGCTGGTCCCTTGATAAGGGTGGCACCGATATGATGCACTTAAAGGCTTGTACTGTATCAAATTATATTGACAGAGAGGGAAATGACAGAGGCAAGGCGGTATGGGTAGGCTGTACCAATGTTGATGGCGTTGACTATCTAGGCAGAAACGGTCTTGACTATATCCAAACAGGAGCAGTTATTTGCGACCACGATGAAATTTATAATGTAACATTTAATTTCATTCAGCTAATGTGCAAATATCAAAAGCAAGAGGAAATTTTAATATTTAGAAGACTTTGTCAGCTTCGCACCACAATGCAAATTGATTTGCTTACAGAGGGTAAGGGTAGCTTAATTCCAAAGGATGAGCAAATTGTATATCTCGGCACAGAAAATGACAAGGTGTTTGAAATGTACTTTACACCACTTGGTGGTGGTGCGGGCATTTGGGATAATAAATATAACCCTTATTGCAAGTACATAACAAAGCTTGTAAATTCCAAAGATGAGGATGGCTACATAGAATTTTTAATTAATAATCCAAAATATGTAGAAAAGGGCTTTTCAGTAGGAAAAATTGTCCTTGATTTACTTGCAACAAAGTTTAAGGATAGTGCAAATCCTGAAAACAACCTTCATATGCAATCCCCAGGACCTGACTTTTCAATCTTTGATGGTCTAATTGAGGGCGAAAATATTGGAAATTTACAGCTAAATCAGCATAGACATTTGCATTACCACACTAAGGATGTGCAAATGACATATGTTGAAAACGGCACTCGCTACTATGTAACACTTTATAACTCCCTTAACTTCCACGAGGGAGCAATGTATTACCAAACTAACTCCATTTTGGTAATTAAGGAAACAGAGGAAACAGGCAACGATTTTTATATTGACTATGCTATTATGTCAACTCCCGACATTAATTTTGAGGAGCATAGATACTTGAAATAGGGTATAGGGTATAGGATATAGGGTATAGGGTATAGGATATAGGGTATAGGGTATAGG
>JAZSHT010000159.1:0-6583 GCA_045533435.1 Eubacteriales bacterium
TTTTATGTCTGTTTTTTAGACGCGAACACGGCTCTACCGTACGCAAGTACGCCTACGCTCCGTGTTAAAGCGCGTCTTCTGCACTCATTTCACTATCCCCTTTTCTTATATTGAAATTTATAATGTTGTGTGCTATAATTTAGTTATAATGCATATTATTAAAATTTGTCATTGGGACAGAAAGAGGTTTTTATGAAAAGGCTTTTATGCTTATTTCTTGTGTTGATTGTGTCAATGCTAGCTTTTGTTGCTTGCACACCTGATAATCTAAATAGTGATACATCAAGTGATAGCGCTGTAAATACTGATAGCTTGGTGGGGGACAGCGACAGTAATGTTGACACGGATAGTAATGTAACTGATACTGACAATGATGTAAATACTGATACTGACAGTGATGTAAATACTGATACTGACAGTGATGTAAATACTGATACTGACAGTAAGCCAAGCGATACTGATATTGGCGGTGGCAACGAGGATACCGAAAAAAAGGAAATTACTATATCTAAAACTGCAACGGAGCTTGCATCAAGCATTGGCGCAAGCAGTAATGGCGATATTGTAAGTAACAGGGAAATAAAGCTTGATAGCAATATTTCAGTAAGCTTTGGCAAGAGTACATCTACATCTGAGCCTGCTTTATATAATGGTGCAATCCGTATTTATCAAAAGGGTGGCACATTAACTATAAATGCAAATAATGATTGCCAAATTCAAAAGGTTATTATTACCTTTACCAGCGAAAAGGATGGTAACGGCTTTCTTACTGTGTCAGGGGGAAGTGTGCCTACTGTAACTGATGATACTATTATTATTACATCACGCGCTTCAAAGGAAATAACCGTAACCGTTGGCGGCACAAGTAAAGAGGACAGGCTATATGTTAGCGAAATTGAGGTTGTTTATTTAGCTAACGATAGCACAGATGACGGTGGAAGCGAAATCGATTTTCTTTATAACGATTTTACTGGGGAGGAAAAGGAAACATATAACGAATATATCGGCTTTGTAATTCCTTTTATGCCAAATAACGATTACTATGTAGAGTGCTACGATGAGGACGGATACCGCGGCGTTTACTTCTCAGCGCTTTGTGAAAGCGAGCTAGATTTTGATGCGTATTTTGAAGCGTTTTCTTCCTATGAATATGAGGGCACCGACACAGATGATTACGGAGACACATGGTATTTCTTTTTAAAGAATAATATTTTCATTGACGTTTGCTATTATGAATATGAGGGCGCATATTATGTTGATGTTGATGCTTATGCGCCAACAGAGCATGAGGATGATGGCGGAGATACAGAGGGCTATCTTTATTACGACTTTACTGGGGAGGAAAAGGAGACATTTAAGGAGTATATCGGCTTTGTAATTCCATTTATGCCAAATAACGATTATCAAATGGGATATTACGATGAGGACGGATATAAGGGCGTTTACTTCTCGGCGCTTTGTGAAAGCAAAAACGATTTTAATGATTACCTTAATATGTTTTCATCATATAGTAATGATGGCACAGAGGTAGATGAATATGGGGACACATGGTACTTATATTCAAAGGGTAACACATATATTGATATTTGCTATTACGAAAACCAAGGCAATGACTATGTTTATGTTGATGCTTATATTGACAGCGAGGGCGGAGATGCTGGAAGCGGTGATGGCGACTATGGAGATGAAAACGACTATCTTTACTATGACTTTGCAGAGAATGAAAAAGACACGTACAATTCCTATATTGGCTTTGTAATTCCGTTTTTACCAAACAATGATTATTATGTAGAAAGTTACAATGAGGATGGATATAAGGGCGTTTACTATTCTGCACTTTGCGATAGCGAAACCGCATTTACTTGGTATCTTGCAATGTTTTCATCATATGGAAGTGATGGTACGGAAGTAGATGAAGATGGAGATACTTGGTATTTATATTCAAAGGATAATGTTTATATTGATGTTTGCTATTATGAATATGAGGGCGCATACTATGTTGATGTTGATGCTTATTTTGAGGTAAGCGGCGAGGATGAAACGCCAAATGAAAGCATCATCACAAACGAGGGCGCAGGACTTCCAAGTGATGATGGAGATGGAATATATGATGTAGACTTTACTGTGGCAGACAAGGTTAAGGATGTAACCGACCAGGGCTATTATATTGATGGTTGTCCAACCGTTGGTGCTCCCGGTGTGCTTGTAATTCCTGTTGAGTTTAGTGATAGAACTGCGTCAAGTCTTGGCTACGATATAAGCAACATTAAAAAAGCATTTGAAAAGAATGGGGAAAACGATTATTTTTCCGTATATGATTACTATTTTAAATCAAGCTTAGGCAAGCTTGCCCTTGATATTACAGTAGTTGATGAGTGGTTTATGCCATCAAAAGCAAGTACATATTATGCAAATTACACCATTGACTATGAGGGAGAAAAAACACTTATCGGCGACCAGCTTGTTATGGATGAGGCGCTTAAATATCTTGATAAGACAATGGACCTTTCAAAATTTGACTCGGATAATAACGGCACAATAGATGCAGTTGTCCTTGTTACAACGCTAAAAATAGACGGAAACACCGATTTTTATTGGGCGTATAGATTTTGGAATATATATACTGATAGTGATGAGTATTATTTTGAATATGATGAGGTAAGTGCAAACGATTACCTTTGGGCATCCTATGAGTTTTTACATGAGAGTCTTGAGCTTACAGGCAAATATACTCACACAGATGTTATAAACCCATACACATTCATTCACGAATTCGGTCATATTCTCGGCGCTGATGACTATTATGACACATTCTATCACGGTTCGCCTCTTGGCGGTCACGATATAATGGACAATGAGCTTGGCGACCATAACCCATACACTAAATTTAATCTTGGTTGGATAACCTCGTCCCGTCTTGTTGTAACGGACACTTCGGTTACGTTGACTCTTGAGGACTTTTCAAAAAATGGGGACACTATAATTATTGCAAACAATTTTGATTTAACTCTTGGCGTATATCAAGAATATTATGTTCTTATGTATTATACCGACAGCGAATTAAATTCAGGTGCAGGCGGTTACTTTGATAAAAGCGGTATTGTTGTTTACCACGTAGATGCATCACTTTTCTATGAAGAATATGATGGCGAAATTTATTATGACGTATATAATACCAACACAGATGCAATAAGTGAATACGGCACGATAAATAACTTAATTGAGCTTATGCCACACGGTAGCGAATATGTGTATATTCAGGGCGAAACTATGAAAACCGCAACCGACAACACAGGCGCAGTCCTTGGCTACACCTTTACAGTTAACGAGCTAAACGAAAACGAAGCAACAATTACAGTTAGCGCAAAATAAATAAAAAGGGGCTTTTGCTTAACGCAACAGTCCCTTTTGCTTTTTTTCCAAGAGAATCTAAGCTGATTCTTATGTGTCCTTGCGGAGAATTGAGAGGTAGTCCTCATATGCATAAACACGCTTCCGTTCAGCGTTATTAGTTTGAACAAGAATTCCGCAGCTTACTAAACGCTTAATATAGCTTGAAGCGGTATTGAAGGATATATCAAGGTCGATGGCTGTTTTGCCTATATCAATAATTGGATTTTGCTCAAGATAATCAAATATTGCACGGGCAGTCCTTGCTTGTCGTCCCATACCATCAATTATAGATATATTTTTTTCGTGCAATGCACTAAGCTTGTGAATTGTTTCAACACCGTCATCTGATGATTCCTTGATGGCTAAAAGAAAGAATTTTATCCACTGCTCATAATTGTCTTTCTTTCTAACATCACTCATACGGTCATAATACTCAATTCGGTTAAGCTTGAGATAATATGAAATGTAGAGAGCTGGATAATGTAACGCTTGCTTGTCAAGAAGAAAAAGAGTTATAAGCAATCTGCCTACACGGCCGTTTCCGTCAAGAAATGGATGTATTGTCTCAAACTGATAGTGAATAATCGCAGCCTTAATAAGAACATCAAGAGTATCATCGCCATTCATATACTTTTCAAGATCGGACATTGCTTCTATCATATCTTGAGGATTTGGTGGAATATAGCGGGCGTTTTTTATGGTGCTACCTTGCGCTCCTATCCAGTTTTGCGATGTACGGAACTCTCCGGGACATTTTTCTTGTCCTCTAACGCCCTGCATTAGCACAGCATGTGTTTCCTTAAGTAATCTGTTGCAGAGAGGTAATGTGCTCATTCTGTCAAGAGCATATTCAGTTGCTTTAATATAATTTACAACATCAGCAACATTTTGATTTGCATTTTTTTCAATAAGTGGATCAAGCACATCCTCAAGAGTTGCTTGTGTTCCCTCAATTTGTGATGAAAGCAACGCTTCCTTGCGAACATACATAGATACAAACAAGTTCATATTAGGAATATGTGTTGCCAAAGCATCAAGGGTAGCAAGTGATTTTGTTGCTTCACTCAAGCTTGCAATCAAGTCATTATCAATATTAAGCTCCGGTGGAAGCGGCGCAGGTCTAAATGATTTATATGCTGCATCCCCAGAAAGATTGGATATTTGTGTTCCGGCTTTACTCATAAACTACCTCCGATTTTGAAATTACTATGCTTATTATACCGTGTTTATTTCAAAAAATCAATAGTTTTTGAAATAAAGCATACTCCTTATTTCAAAAAGTCGGCAGTTTTTGAAATAAGCGTGTGATTTTTATATTTATGGAGCAATTTATTTGCTCCTTTTTTGTTTTTGAAAATTATAGCTTGTAATAAATCACTATTTGTCAAATATCGCTAACAGCTAACGGCTAACCACGAGGTTGTTCTGCGAACAAATGAAGTTGAGCTTCGCTCAAATGAAGTCGCTTTGCGAATGAATTTGAGGCTTTGCCTCAAATGATGTTGCCTTTGGCAAACTCACTAACCACTAACCACTGACCACTGACAGCTAACGGCTGGCGGCTAATATATCTGCTTCGCAGAGCGAGATACGCCTACGGCGAGCGATATAAAATCACTTCGGAGTTTAACGATATGCTTTCGCTTAGCGAAAGCGCGATATGCACCTTAGGTGCGCACTGACCACTGACCACCGACCACTGACGGCTAACGGCTGGCGACTAACGGCTGTGAGCAGAGCGAACCCAAATGAAAATAATTTTCAAAAAAGTGTGTCAAAAGTGTGAACAAGTGAAAATTGCGATTTTCACAATTTTGAAAATGAAATAGTTAAAAAGTGAAAATTATTTTCAAATTGTGGTTTTAGCATATTGCTTAATTTTTTCAGTTGATTTACTATAAAACATGGAAAATTTGTTAGTTTTTTAAAAATATTCAAGAAAATGTTGACAAAATAGGTTTTTTGTGCTAAAATCGGAATTGTGAAAGTATTTTTCACTTTATATGAAAATGATTTTCATTTTCGTTTATGAAATGTGAAAATATTTGAGCAAAAATGAAAATAATTTTCATTTTGACTAAAAATTCACAGTAAGTAACAGAAAGGAGGCAAGTATTTGAACAGGACTTTATTACAGGCTCAGCTCTTATATAATGATATGGGCAGATCCGAAAAGAAAGTCGCTGACTGGTTGTTTTCTCATTCCGGAGAGGTACTTCCTTATTCCATAACCGATCTTGCCTCCTTATGCGAAAGCAGTGAGGCGACCATAGTTCGTTTTTCAAAGCGTCTTGGTTGTACCGGTTATCAGGATTTAAAGATAACTCTTGCCAAGGAGCATGAAAAGAAGGTTATCGCCCCTATGATAACGGGCGAGGATGATTGCTTCGCTATTTTTGAAAAGATATGCAACGATGCATATATGTCCTTAGAGCGTACTAAGAAAACGCTATCTGCCGAGAGCATGACAAATGCCGCTAAAGCAATTTCAGAGGCAAGAAGGGTTGTGCTTATAGGACTTGGCACATCTGCACAGGTGGCAGAGGATGCCAGCAATAAATTATTACGCGCGGGATGTAATTCAAGCGCATATGCGGACACACATATGCAAGCCATTGCCGTATCTCAGCTAAAAGCAGGGGATGTGGTTATTGGAATTTCCCAATCGGGCTCATCAAAGGATATTGTTGAGTCCATGAAGCGAGCAAAGGCTCACGGAGCAACCACAATTTCCATTACCTCAAAGGAGCGCTCTCCTATTGCAAGGCAAAGCGATATCTTGCTCCTTACGGACACAGAGGAAACACAACACAGTACATTAGGACTTAATTCTCATATATCAAGACTTATAGTTATAGACTCACTCTGCTATAAAATCGTATATCAAAATTCCGCAAGGGCGCATAGTGTAGGCGAGAGTGAAGCCGAATTAAAATCAAAGCGTATTGTGGATGAATAGGGCGACCTTGTCGCAGGGGCAACTTCGTTGCAGGGAATAGGGGCTCATTACATTCGCAGGGGCACACTATGTGTGCAGGGACTTTAGAAGAAAATCGTTTACTAACCACCCCTGCGAGGGTCGCGAACCCCTATCCCCTATCCCCTAATATATCTGCTTCGCAGAGCGATATAACCGAATAAATTCGGTCGCGATATGCTTTCACTAAGCGAAAGCGCGATATTCCGCCTA
>JAZSHT010000134.1:0-9971 GCA_045533435.1 Eubacteriales bacterium
ATGGCATATTCTGTACGCAAGATAGAAGGATATTTTTTCATTGATTTCATAAAGTTTTTTAATTCGTTACTTAACAAGTTTTGAATTTCATCTTTTTGATTACGGTAAACAAGTTCAAGATAAATTTTATCGCAAAGCAAAAGATATTTATGAATTGGAGTTATACCGTTATCAAGTGAAAGCAAGTGGTTTATTGCGTTGTATGCTTCTTCAAAATTACGTTCATCAATTAAACGATTGGCACAAAACACGCCTACTGTTGATATCATACTATTTTGCATTTTCTCGTCGGTTGGCATAATAAATAATTCTTTTGGCATATCTTTTAATCTTATACCGTTTGTTTGCAATTCGTTTACTTTTAGTTGAATCCAAAGTGCTTTCATTGCATCTTCATCTTTGCCTAAATGCAGTGCGTTGTATCCGTCGTTATTCACTATTAAACGCATTGGTATTCCGTTTGAAAGCAAAAATACCATATTGAGTATAAACGATAATAAAAATGCTAATGAAATTATAGGGTTATCAATAAGTTTGTATGTAAATAAAAATACAAAACCGAAAATTAAATTGAAAATAACTCCGCCTAAATTGTATAACACTACGGGCATTTTACCGTCTTTTAATTGGGGCGGGCACATAAGACATTGACCGCCTGTTCCCGCTATTTTGATTCTTTTAAATTTGAGTTTTTCATTTTCTTTTAATATGATAAATTTAGAAATACGGAAAGAGCAAAACTTATATCCCGATATCAAACCGAAAACTAAATGCCCTGCTTCGTGTATAATTATGGAAAACATAAAACAAAACCAAACGACAACTACCATAATAATTGTTCGTAACCATATATTGATATTTACACTATCTGAATAAACTAGGTCCATAAGTGCTCTTATTTCTTTTAAACTAAATAACATAATTAAAAACGCACATATGTAAACAAAAAATTTTGTTGCTGTGTTTTTTATATCTATTTTCTTTTTGTTCATCTCGTCCTCCAAAGTAAATTTTATATATGAATTATAGCACGATTAATAATAAAAATCAATACAAAGAAAACGCCTTGGCAAGTGCCAAGGCGTTGTTTTTATGTGGTTTGTGTTTTGTATTTTGATGCTTGGAGATTGAACATTGTTGCGTATTTGCCGTTTGAGGAAATAAGGTCATCGTGGCTGCCGCTTTCTATGATTTTTCCGTTTTCAAGCATATAAATCATATCTACATGGCGTGTGGTTGAAAGGCGGTGCGTGATAAAGACAACTGTTTTGCCTTTGGCGTTTTTGTCTATTCCCACATTTAAGTTATATTCTGCAATAGGGTCAAGGGCGCTGGACGGCTCATCCATTACTATAAGCTCGTTATTGTGAGCAAAAACTCTTGCTATTGCAATCTTTTGGGATTCTCCGCCGGAAAGCTCTGTGCCCTCTTTGTAAAATTCCTTTGTAAGCTCTGTATCTATCCCGTTTGGCAATGCTTCAAGCTTTTCATCAAAGGTACTATCCTTCAAGGCTTCAAGCACGGTTTGCTCCTTTTCGGGAGTGTAAACATCGGCAAGAACATTTTCTGCAACAGTTGCGGCAAAAACCTTATAGTCTTGGAATACTGCGCCGATTTTTTCACGAAGCATATCAAGGCGGTATTCCTTGATATTTATTCCGTTTATTAAAATTTCGCCCTCTGTTACATCATAAAGTCGCATCATAAGCTTCGTTATGGTGGTCTTTCCTGCTCCATTATAACCGACTAATGCAATTCTGTCGCCTTTATTGATTTTGAAGCTTACATCCTTTAATGCATATACCGTCTTTACTTCCTCGCTAATTTCATTTTCATTCTTAACCCGATAAGCAAAGGTTACATTTTTAAATTCGATTGATTCAAAGGTGTTCAGTTCCTTATCGCCTGAAATAATTTTGCTTTCAGTTTCAAGGAATTTTCTTACCTTATCGGCAAAAACTGATTGCTTATTGATTTGGACTAATCTCCATTGAAGCTCGGAGAACATTGAACGCATTTTATTTGCTGACATTATTGCAATAGCAAAGCCGCCTATTAAAATTTCGCCTGTTACCATTAAATGATATGACATAAACAGAATGATAAACAGATTTTCTGTTACATTAAGAACTGTGCCAATGATATTAAGTAACAAAAACTCCTTTTGTTGCTTAATTGTAAGTCTGCGCTTTTCAAGAATGTTCTTTTCAAGCTCATTTTTCATATTTTCACTAATTCTTGTAAGGCGTATTTCCTTAGCGTAGTCTGCAAGGGAGAAAAATCTGCTAATATACCAATCCTTACCCCATATTTTAGAAAATAGCTTTTCGTATTTATACCAAATACCGTTTTCAATAATATGAATTACCATTGAAAGAAGGGAAAAGCCAAGAATTACAACCGCTACTATCGGGTCTATGTTTACTACAACGCTGAAAACCGATATAGAAGCAACTAAGCATCTTATAATTTCCGCAAGAGTATCTACTGTGTTCATTATGCTTTTATCGCAGGTTTGCATTGAATAAACATAGTCGTTATAAAACTCGGGGCTATCATAGGATGACAAATCAATTTCTGATGCTTTTACAAAAAATCTCTTATGTAAATCTCTTATAAAACGAAGCTTGTGCTTTGGATTATATTGTTTCCAGTGCCAAGAGTAAAACAGTTGATATACTGCAAAGTAAATTGCCATTATAGCAATTTTCCAAAGTATTTGTTCAAAGCTCTCTCGTCTATCAAGAGCGTTGAGAATTTCACTTGTTAAAAGAACTGTGATACCGTGATTAAGACCTGTTATAAAGCCCATAACAAGACGCATTATGCAAAGTCCGGGAGCTGACTTAAAAGCGGTTTTTAAAATGAATTTATTATTCATTAAGGACTGAGAGAATGTTACCTTATCTTTTTTATCACTCATTGTCGCATCCCTCCTCATCCTCTAAATCAACATAATTTTTGGCTTGCTTTTTGAACATATCGGCATATTTGCCGTTTAAGCTCATAAGCTCGGCATGTGTTCCGCTTTCAACAATTTCGCCATGCTCAAGCATATAAATTCTGTCGGCAGAAACAGCACTTGACAGGCGGTGAGATATGAAAATCATAGCTTTGCCCTCTCCTGCCTTCATCATATTATTATACATTTCATTTTCTGCAACAGGGTCTAGGGCGCTTGACGGTTCATCAAGGATAATAAATGGCGCGTTTTTAACGAATGCATGGGCAATAGCTACCTTTTGAGCTTGTCCTACGGATAAAACTGCTCCGTCCTTGTCAAACTCCTTAGTAAGCATAGTTTCAATGCCATTTGGAAGCTCCATTATGCGCTCATACGCTCCGCTATTTTTAAGAGCTTGAATGATTTTTTCATCGTCGCCCTCTTCTCTTGGGCGCATTAAAACATTTTCGGCAACGGGTAATGATATTATTTTAAAGTCTTGGAAAACAACGCTGAACATAGCACGATATTCATCAAGCTTCAAATTTTCAAGCGGTGTTCCATCAAGAGATATTTGTCCCTCTGTGGGGTCATACAGACGTAAAAGCAATTTAATAAGCGTACTTTTTCCTGCACCGTTATGTCCTACAAGAGCAATCTTTTCGTTTTTGCCAATTTCCATGGAAATATTTTTTAAAACTAAATTATCGCTACCTTCATACTTAAATGAAACATTACGAAGATTAATTTTGCCAATGCTTGGGGATATAGCATCTTCCTTGTCTTTCATTTTTGGCTCATATTCCATAAAGCCACGGAAATCCTCAAAAAATAATGCGTGCTCGTGGGCTTTGAAGTATCTATCTGTTATTTGAGTAAATGTTCCTGTCAAGCTTGACACGGAATTTATAACAACTGCGCAATCGCCTACACCTAGAGTTCCCGAAACTACCGTTCGGAAAATTGCATATGCTATGGCGAGAGGATTGGTTATTATGGTTTGAAGTCCTGTGTGCGCAAGCTCTAAAAGCATTTCCTTTTTGCCGTATTTTTCAACAACCTCTACTCTGCCGTCAGATGCTAATTTATAACGCTTTAGCAAAAATTCTCTTGCATTACTCAAACGAAGCTCCTTTGCATATTCGCCTGAATAAAACACTCTTTGAGCGTATTGTGCACGGCGATGATGTTCTCTATCCTCGGTTGTATGCTTGTGCCATAAAACATTTGCTTTTCTCTTTATAAATGTGCCAAAAAGCGGTAAAATAGCAAATATAATAAACACAAAATCCATAGTAAACAAGAGGGAGCCGTAAAGAATCATACCAAGAATAGCACCAAAAAGGTTGGTAACTGTCCATGTCAAATTCCACATACGCCATGTAATTTCGTTGGTTGCTTTTACATATTTATCGTAAAATTCAGGGTTTTCAAAGCAAGCAAGCTCTACATTAGTGCATTTGTCATAGAGCTTTGTTAAAACCTTTTTATCTACCTTAATAAAGGCTATATCCTCCACAATGGTTATAAGAGGATTGATTATAAGCTGTAAGCCAAGTGGCACAGCTATCATAACAATAGCGCTAAGCGCTACGGTTTTAAAATCAAGTCCAGTTTCAAAGGAGTTTATTATGTACCTTACCACATAAGTTCCAACTATAAAGGTTGAAACAGTATTTATAATTTCAAGCAAAAAGCGAAGCAAAAACGCTATAGGAGATGTTCCCACTACCATTTTCATAGCATAGGCGCAGTCCTTTAAAACCATTTTAAAGGATAGCTTATTTTCGTTTTTCTTTTTAATTTTCTTCATTTTTCTCCTTTCACTTCAATAAAAATAAAAAGTGCGTCCACAAGGAACGCACCAAAAAAATGCATCCCTCGATTGTTGCTACACAAACTCTCATCAGTGGTATGAGAAAAGAGAGAAAACACTTTTTATCAAAGTATTTCCCCGCTGATGAGAAGATATGCAGTTTGTGTAGCAACTTTATTTTAACATAAACTAACATTGTTGTCAACAAATTGTAAATAATTAAACGCATTTTATTTTTGTTACAAAGACAACGCCTTGGCGAAAATGCCAAGGCGGTGTTTTTACATTCTGTCGTTTAGGATAATTAAATATGAAATATTGCTTTCAAGATGTTTAATTTCTGTTTCTTTTGCCATTTTAATATTCCTCTTTGTTTTTACACAGCTTTGATGCTACAATGCACATAATTAAGCCAACCACTGTGGATATACCGCCTACTATTAGATTTGCGCTTAAAAGCCCTACGAAGCCAAATACAACTACGTAAATGCCAACACTTCCCATAATATTACCGATGAATGAAAATTCGTCAAGGTCATAGTCCTCTATAAACAGATAGACGATATCACGAATGATATAAATCAATATACGAAGGGGTATCGTTATAGTAAATACCATAAAGCATAACAAGGTTATTACAGATGCAGGAAATATTCCCGAACTGCCCTCAATTGTTTCTCGTGAGCCTGCGTATGCTCCGTTTATATAGGTATGAATGATAACTCTTACTCCCGTGCTCATAGAATCCATTATAGCGGAGAAGATCTTTACCATCATTCTTAAATCTCGCCATAGATATATGAACATTCCCGTAACTATCATTACCCCGTAGAAGGTTAGCCAATTTTCTATTTGGAATATGCTTACTCCCTTTTCAAAAATTGCTTCCTTGCAGGTTGTTCCTATTACATCAAGCATTGTAAGGAATGACAAGCGAGTGTTATTCTCCCACAAGCCGCTTACGGAAAGGTCTGCGGAAAAGGTATATTGTCCGCTTTTTAATGCGCCTATGCTTTCTGCTCCAAAGGTAAGTATAAAGGTTAATTTTTCATCTTTTTCAACATATATATCTCTAATAGTTGACTTTTCGCTGTCCTTATATTGCACCGAGTCGGTAAATTCGTTATAATCAGGATCCGCTATGGTATAAATAACGTTTTTAGAGTTTACTCCCTCGGTATTTCCCTCTAACGTATAGGAAAAAGTGGTTTTCCAAGGTCCTTCCTCCATTGCTTTTAGGTAGTTCTCTTCCTTTTCTGCACGGTTACCTATGGTTTCGTACAGGTAATCTCTCATATTGGTGCAATCGTAGGAATATTGAGGATAGGTAATTAAAACCGTAATATCATCGTAATTTTTGCCGCTTTGCACTATATCGAAAACTATTTTACCGTCCTTGATTTCGTAGGACAGTGATGCCCCGTTTTTTTCAAAACTACTGTCTAAAACTAAAATTTCACACTGATCAAGGTACATTTGGTTTTTAAGATTGTCAAATTTGCCTACTGCACCTTGCAGTACGGTAAATACGGACGCAATAGCAAAGCACAGTATGATAAATAACAGCTTGAATATCAGCATTGTTATATGTTTTGCTCTACTCATTTTTCTCTCCTTTATTTTTAATTAGCGATGGGATAACCCATCGCTAATTTTTTATAATTATTTGTCTGTGCTTGAGTAAGTATAGATTAGCACCCAATCACTACTTATACAGCCATCTGCATATGCTTGAACGTAGATTTGGTCGCCGTCCTTTAAGCCCTCCTTAGCTGGAAGAATTGCAGGATTTACGGTGCTCTTAATTTCACCATTAACGCCTATTTGGTAGTAATAGCCTTGTGCATATGCTACTTGATCCCACGAAATTCTTGAAGTGCTTGCTTTTGAAAGCACAGGATTATCAAGCTTTATAGAATAAGTAATGCTTTCGGAATATACGCTTGACTTAAGCTCTGAATTATTTGAAAATGCTCTTACCTTATAGGTTTCTCCCGGCTTGATTTCATAAAATGCTGTAGAATAAACCTGTGTCGTTCTTCTTTCTATGCCTTTTACAATTTCTATAACGTAGCAGCTTGCTCCGTCAACTGCGTCCCAATAAAGCACACCGTCTTCAATTCTTACGTTTGTAGGTGCTGATAGCTGTTCTCTATCATCTACGCAGATAAATTCTGCCCAGTCGCTATCGTTAAGGTCGTTAGCAATACCCGTATCACTTACTACCGCTTTAATTCTTAATACATCATTGTTTTTAAGCGGAGTTAACTGTTCACCGTTTGTTGTAACCTTTATTTCGCTTCCACCGTTTATTGTATATACGTAATAAGCAACGCTTTCGTTCATATCGGTATGCCATCTTGCCGCTGCTTCATCATATGAGTAATTGATTGACGGTTTATCAAGCTTCATTCCGGCGTAGGTGTACCAATTTGTCCAATCACTATTACCCGTATAGAGATTGCTTGTTTCTCCTTCATTGAATACTGTTTTTGCTCTTATGGAATAGCCCTTTGATAATTGGTTGTTGCCTTCCGTAAGATTCTCTCTTGAGCCGCTATATATTACTTGACCGCTTGCATTTTTGATTTCAACCTCAAAATGATACTCCCAGAAGTTTATTGTTTCTGCTCTGAAGTCGCCTAAATATCCGTAATTATCTACTTCAAAGGTTGGTACAGGTAAGTTGCCCGTAATATACAGATAGTTGCCCGCATAACGTGTTTCGTAGTAGTCTTCTTCGTAGCTATCGTAACGGTAGGTAACGCCAATCATATATTCGCCCACCTGGTATTTATCCTCGTCTATTTCAATTTCAACAAGGTCAAATTCTCCGTATGGATAGAAGTGATAAAAGTCCTCAAACATCATAACGCGGCGGTAGGATTCTGCCCAGTTAACTTCAGGCGTTAGGTTTTGATCTTCTATGTATTCTTCAATAAGTGATTTAAAGCCTATATAGATTTCGTCCTCGCTACTGCCAAACCATGTCATATAGTGTTGAATACCGCTTATGCAGCTATTTAATACTCTTATAATTGAGCTATTAAGCGCGCCGTCAATAAGTGCATTTAGTATTTCGTCCTCTGTGTCAAGACCACGGATTAAATCATAGTAGAATTCGTCGCACATAAAGTCGTTTATCATTTGTGATTTTATGCGGTACTCATAGTCCTCATTGTAATCGTATTGTGAAAGTGCTTTTAATAGCTCTCTTTCTCTTAGGTTGGCAATTACTTTGTTTCCTCTGCCTGTACCACCGCCTTGAACGATTGAGCCATCAACGCCTACGATTACATCCTCTGCAGTTGAGCCGTTGCCCTTTCCGTCAAAGTCTTCTTCTTCGGGGAAGTCAACATTTAAAAGGATTTCAAAGATTGCTTTCCAATCAAAGTATTCTATGATTGCATCCTCACTTGGTAAAATTGCTTCGCCCTTCATTGCGGCAATGTATGCACTTATCCAAGCATCCTCATTGTAATTTCTTAGATCGATTTCCTTTGACGTATATAATGTGTCAACAAGCTTGTAGTATCTATCATAGATATTAACCGTGTACGAAATTATTGCTAAATCGTAGTCGTCGCCGTCAAATCTACATGTTGGATTTACAGTTATATTATAACCGTCAATATTTATATCAAAGTTTACTTGGTTGCTCGTATGATTGATAGGCTTTGGATATTCCTGTGGTTCGTTAAGGGTCTTTTTAACGTATCCGTTACCGTCCTTCATATCAACGTCGGCAATAACCTCAATATTGCAACGCTCATCATCGCTAAACATAAGGAAGTAATCCTTGAAAATGAGATATGTACTAAAATCGTTAGCAAAGAAATCATCATCGCCTAATGAGAATGTCTTTGAATAATTACTAAAGAATTCACTCCACTTTGATTTATCAGTTCCAAAATCGGCAAAATCGCCATGTTTCATTAACTCGTTTGCTCTTTCATAGAAATACCATTTTTCGTGGTAGAAAACGTTTGCATATCCCCAATCTCCACGGTCAATAGCATCCTCGTATTCTTTTTTGAGTGTATCGTACAAGGTTGGATCATCGCAAAGGTCTAAAATGTAGTCTTGATATTCAACCTCTTCGTAGTTTGATTGAGTAATTCTGACACGAAGATTTTTATAGTTTGCTACGCGTAAAAATCCGCTTCCCGGATATTCAAAAACAAATGCTACTGATTTTACAAAGGAATTCACCTCTTGAAGTTCCATTTTAGGTGCTTCCATTTTGCCTGTGGTTACGTATTCCTCTACATAGTGCTCGGTATATTCGTTATCGGAATAGTATACTACTACCTTATAGGTTGTTTGTGCTAAAAAGTCTTCGTACGTTTTATAGTAATTGAAGTTAGTATCGCTTAAAACCAATTCCTCGCCTTTATAAATTTCTACTCTATCGTAGGTAGCGCTCGGAGATTTTAAGAATAGGTCAACACTGATTGAAAGACCGCTGTCAGCTTCCTCTCCGCCCCATTCCGTATAGTCGGCATTAGCATAGTAACCTGCTTCAACCTTAAATTCATCAATAGTGCTTTCGGTTCTAAAATAGAATTCATTGATTGTATGTACCATTATACCGTTACCGTCGTGGGTATCGCCGTAGAGATATACAAATACGCCGTAGGTTGTATTTTCGGCAAGACCGTCTATTGTGATTTGATTATTGCCTATTTCTGCCTTTTTATTAAGTAGGATATTATAGTTATCATATACTAATGCACCAAGCCAGCTGCCGCTTTGACCCGCTAAGTTGTCGTTATCGGCTAAATCAAAAGAAATTGTTGCTCCATTTGTTTTAAGCTCAGTTGTATCAATATTATTTACGGTTGGGTTGTTTAACGTATAAGGTAAGCCTATTGAAATTGTATCATTTTCGTTCATAAACTCGTCTGTGCCGTCTTGGTTTATGAATGTGTTTGAAATATATTCAATATCGGTTACTACGTAATCCTTATCGATACGGTCATTTTTAGGGATTGATACGGTAACATATACGCAGTTATAGTGTACGCCGCCGTCCTCTACAAAGAATGAGGAAAGACCGCCGCCTACTTGGTACTTAACGCCGTTTAGCTTAAGTGATAGGATTGTATATTGTGATGGATTATTTAACCAAATTTGAATATATACAGTTTCATTAGGTGTTGCATAGAGGTCATAATTTGATTCAGTTGGATATGTGCCTAAATAGTTTTC
>JAZSHT010000167.1:0-23626 GCA_045533435.1 Eubacteriales bacterium
TCAACTCCTTGGCTCACAGAACGACATGGCTACGATCCGACTTGAAAATAAAATGCAATCAACGGGACACAGGATACGATTTTTAACGCGCCCCCTGTGAGCAGCACAATTCATGACCGTAGGTCAATTCATACTCGTCGTCCACATGTACTGTCTGCTTCGCAGAGCGAAATACGCCTTCGGCGAGCGAGATAATTTTGCTTTAAAAAATAACGAGATAACGATGCGTTGCTTCGTAGCGATATGTGATTGCTATGCAATCACGCGATATGCACCTTCGGTGCACCCCTATCCCCTATCCCCTATCCCCTATATCCTGCGACTGAAAGGAGCAAAACATGGATAAGTTTGTTTTAAAAAGCCAATTTACGCCGATGGGAGATCAGCCTGAGGCGATTAAAAAGCTGAGCGATGGCATTTTAAGCGGCGAAAAATTTCAAACGCTACTTGGTGTTACTGGCTCAGGTAAAACATTTACTATGGCAAATATTATTGCAAATACAAATAGGCCTACCATTATTCTTGAGCCAAACAAGACACTTGCGGCACAGGTTTGCTCCGAAATGAGAGAGCTTTTTCCCGACTCAGCGGTGGAATATTTTGTATCCTATTATGACTACTATCAGCCAGAGGCGTATATCCCGGGTAAGGACGTTTACATTGAAAAGGACGCAATGATAAATGAGGAAATAGACAAGCTACGCCATAGCGCTACATGCTCTCTTTTAGAGCGCCGCGATGTTATTATTGTGGCGAGTGTTTCTTGCATTTACTCCCTTGGCGATCCTAACGAATATAAGAATTTAGTTATTGATATTCGCGAGGGAATGGAAATGAGCCGTGATGATTTGGTTAAGCGACTTGTTTATATGAATTACGAAAGAAACGATATCAATTTTGTTCGTAATAAGTTTAGAATACGGGGGGATGTGGTTGAAATTTTCCCATCTTCATCCTCGGAAAACGCTATTAGAGTTGAATTTTTTGGAGATGAGGTTGAAAGAATTACTGAAATTCACACTCTTACAGGCGAGGTAAAAAGACATCTTAGCTATACGCCTATATTCCCTGCTAACCACTATGTTGTATCTAACGATAAGCGCGAGGCAGCGTTAACGGAAATTCATCGCGAGATGGTGGAAAGAGTTAAGTTTTTTGAAGCTCAGGGCAAGCTACTTGAAGCTCAGCGAATTGAGGAAAGAACGAAATACGACATTGAAATGCTTCGTGAAATCGGCTTTTGCTCAGGTGTTGAAAACTATTCAAGAGTGTTATCTGGCAGAGAGCCTGGCTCAACTCCATATACGCTACTTGACTACTTCCCTGATGATTACATTATGTTTATTGATGAAAGCCATGTTTCAGTTCCACAAATAAGAGGCATGAGTGGCGGCGACCTTGCAAGAAAACGAAATCTTGTGGAGTTTGGCTTCCGCTTGCCATCGGCATATGATAACAGACCTCTTAATTTTAACGAGTTTGAAAGCAAATTAAATCAAGTGGTTTTCGTTTCTGCAACGCCTGCGGAATATGAAAAGGAGCATTCAACCTCTGTGGCTGAGCAGCTAATAAGACCTACGGGACTTATTGACCCTGAAATTGAAATAAGACCCATTTCAACACAGGTTGATGATGTAATGGGAGAAATTAAAATAAGAGCCGAACGGGGCGAGCGAGTTTTAGTTACAACTCTTACAACGAAAATGGCAGAGGATTTAACGGAATATTTATCCTCTAATGATATAAAGGTAAAGTATATCCATCATAATGTTGATACCATTGAAAGAATGGAAATTATCCGCTCACTTCGTTTAGGTAATTTTGATGTACTTGTGGGCATTAATTTACTTCGTGAGGGACTTGATATTCCCGAGGTATCATTAGTTGCAATACTTGATGCGGACAAGGAAGGTCTTTTCCGCTCGGAAACATCACTTATACAGACTATTGGTAGAGCTGCAAGAAATGCAAACGGCAAGGTTATTATGTATGCGGATACGGTTACAAGGTCAATGAAAAATGCTATTTCCGAGACTAACCGCCGCCGTGAGGTGCAGAAAAAATATAACGAGGAAAAGGGAATTATTCCGAAAACTGTTATTAAGGGCATACATGATGTTATTGACCTTGGTAAAAAATCTGAGGACAGAAAGAAAAAGAAAAAGCTCACTAAAGAAGAAAAGGAAAAGCTTATTGTCGAGCTTACAAAGGAAATGCACAAGGCTTCAAGAGAGCTTGAATTTGAAAAGGCGGCTTATTTGAGGGATCAGATAAAAGAATTACGGAAGTAATTCTTTAGCTAAATTTGCCTTTGCCAAGCTAAATTCACTGCGTGAGCTAAATTCGGTGAACCGAGCTAAATTCGCTACGCGAGCTATTTGGCAAATTTAATTTAGCTTCACGAAGTGAAATTTCGTTATATCGCTTGCGATATAATTTAGCTACGAAACGAAGTTGAGTAATTTAGCTAAAATACAAAATAAATGAGGCACAAAATAGATGAAACAATACATTGAAATAAAGGGTGCAAGAGAAAATAATCTCAAGGATATTGATATTAAGATACCAAGAGACAAGCTTGTTATTTTAACAGGTCTTTCAGGCTGTGGTAAATCCTCTCTTGCTTTTGATACAATTTATGCAGAGGGACACAGGCGCTTTGTTGAGTCCTTGTCCTCTTATGCGAGACAGTTTTTAGGTCAGCTTGACAAGCCTGATGTTGACATGATTGAGGGTCTTTCCCCTGCCATATCCATTGACCAAAAAACAACATCAAAAAATCCCCGTTCAACTGTTGGTACGGTTACGGAGATTTATGATTATTTAAGGCTTTTATATGCGCGTCTTGGCACAGTTCATTGTCCCGAATGTGGCAAGGAAATTAAGCAGCAAAGCGTTGACCAAATTATTGACAAAATTTTAGATTTGCCTATGGGAGAGCGTTTTATGGTGCTTTCTCCTGTGGTTAAGGGCAAAAAGGGTAGGCATGAAAAGGTAATTTCCGATGCTAGAAAAAATGGTTATGCAAGACTTCGCATTGATGGTGTTATTTACGATTTAAACGAGGATATAGAGCTTGAGCTTACAAAAAAGCACAATATTGATATTGTAGTTGACCGTCTTGTTATGAAGGAGGACCTTCGCCCGCGTCTTTCCGACTCTGTTGAAAACGCTTTAAAATCTAGTGATGGTAGAGTTACCATTGTTACTGTTCCTCGCGAGGGGGATGGAATTGAATACGAGTTTTCCACAAACTATGCTTGTGAGGAGCATGGAATTAGCTTTGGCGAGCTTGAGCCGAGAGCATTTTCCTTTAATAATCCATTTGGTGCATGTCCTCACTGTCTCGGTATTGGCGAGCTTCGCAATATTTCTCCTGACAAAATTATACCAGATGTTACACTTTCACTAAGTCAAGGTGCAATTCAGGTAAACGGCTTTAAGTCCATTGATGAGGAAAGCTGGACAGGTCCTTTATTTAAGGCGGTATGTGAATATATTGGCGCAGACATTAATATGCCTATTAAGGACTTTACAGAGGAGCAATTAGATGCAATTTTATACGGCACAGGAGATAAGCTCTATACAGTTGACAGATATTTTGCTAAGCAAAAAAGAACTCAGACTGTAAAGTTTGAGGGTGTTATTCGCACCATTGAGCAAAGAATGCAAATGATGGGCGATGAATATTACGATCAATTTATTGAGGAAACGCCCTGCCCTGTTTGCCACGGGCACAGACTTAATAAGCAAGCGCTGTCTGTAAAAATCGGCGGTAAAAATATTTTTGAATTTTGCTTAATGTCAGTAAATGATGAGCTTGATTTTATAAACTCACTTACCTTTACTGAAAGCGAAATGAAAATTGCTAAGGAAATTTTAAAGGAAATCAAGGCGCGCCTTGGATTTATGAAAAGCGTTGGTCTTGAATATCTTACTCTTGCAAGAAAGAGCGCAACGCTATCAGGTGGCGAGGCTCAAAGAATACGATTAGCCACACAGATTGGCTCTTCACTAGTGGGCGTATTATATATTCTTGATGAGCCAAGCATAGGACTACATCAAAGAGACAACTCAAAGCTTATTAAAACCTTAAAGGATTTAAGGGATGTTGGTAATAGCGTTATTGTAGTTGAGCATGATGAGGAAACCATGCTTGAATCGGACTATATTGTTGATATTGGTCCTGGGGCAGGTGTTCACGGTGGAGAGATTGTGGCAGCAGGCACGCCTGAGGAAGTAATGAATAATAAAAGCTCCTTAACAGGCGACTATCTTGCAGGCAGAAAGAAAATTGAAGTGCCAGCCACACGAAGACCAGGCAACGGCAATTTCTTAAAAATTAGAGGTGCTAAGGAAAATAACCTAAAAAGCGTTAATGTGGATATTCCTCTTGGCTGCTTTGTGGCAGTTACAGGCGTTTCGGGCTCAGGAAAATCCTCTCTAGTAAATAAGATTTTATTACAAGCTCTTAGCCAAAGGCTAAACCGCGCAATTACCTATCCAGGCAAGTGCGACAGCATATCGGGATATGAAGCGCTTGACAAGGTAATTGCAATAGACCAATCCCCTATTGGTCGTACGCCTAGGTCAAATCCAGCCACATATACGGGGCTTTTTAATGAAATCAGAGATTTATTTGCTAAAACTCCCGATGCTAAAATGCGTTCATTTACAGCCTCTCGCTTCTCCTTTAATGTAAAGGGTGGTAGATGTGAAAGCTGCTCGGGCGATGGTGTTAAAAAGATTGAAATGCACTTTTTACCCGATGTGTATGTAAAGTGTGATGTATGTAAGGGCAAGCGATACAACCGTGATACCTTAGAAGTAAAATTCAAGGGTAAAAACATTAGCGATGTGCTTGAAATGACATCTGAGGAGGGGGCGCAATTCTTTAGCGATATTCCTTCTATTGCAAGAAAGCTTCAAACAATGTGCGATGTTGGTCTTGGTTATATTAAAATAGGTCAATCCTCAACTACTCTTTCAGGTGGCGAGGCGCAAAGAGTTAAGCTTGCGACAGAACTTTCAAAGCGTTCAACGGGCAAAACTATTTATATTCTTGATGAGCCTACAACAGGTCTTCATACCGATGATGTAAAAAGGCTTATTCAGGTTTTACAAAGACTTGTTGATGCAGGAAATTCAATTATCGTAATTGAGCATAACCTTGATGTTATTAAAACTGCTGACCATATTATCGACTTAGGTCCTGAGGGTGGCGATAATGGTGGCGAAATTGTAGCCACAGGCACGCCTGAGGAGGTTGCGAAAAATCCAAGGTCTTATACGGGAATTTATCTTAATAAAATTCTTAATGGACAGAAAAAGTAAGACATTTTTCCGTCAGCTAGTTGACATATTTCTCTACACAAGAAAATCTTAAAACACTTAATCAAAAGAAATGACTAATTTAACAAAGGAAACGAAAATTAAACACATGACACAGCTTGCAAGGTATAGGCAGGAGCTTTACAAAAATCCGCGCTTGATTACTCTCTTTTTTGAGTTAACTGACGCTTGCAATATGAATTGCCTACATTGCGGTAGCTGTGCTTCGCCAAAAAATAAGCGTTTTTTAGACACAGGTCTTATTAAAAAGGTGCTTGATGAGGTAGCCTTAGAATATGACCCTCATAAGATTTTGATTTGCTATTCAGGGGGAGAGCCGCTTCTTCACAAGGACATTTATGACTTGATTGAATATGCTACGAAAAAGGGGTTTTTCTGTGGTATAACAACAAATGGCACGCTTATAAACGAGGAAAATGCAAAAAAGCTGAAGGATGCTGGGCTTAGAAGTGTATCAATAAGTATTGACGGCACAAAAGAAATGCACGATTGGTTTAGATGTCAAGATGGTGCATATGACAGAGCCATGCAGGGTGTAAAAAATTTAGTTAAGGTTGGCTTCATTTATACGCAAATTACAACGGTTATTCACAAAAAAAGCATTGACGCTCTTGATGAAATTTACACTGAGGTAATTAAGTCGGGCGCTCATTCATGGCGACCTATTGGAATTGACCCTATTGGTCGCGCAATTGACCATAATGAGCTTTTGCTAGATGGCGAGGACTACAAAAAGCTTTTTGGATATATTTCAAAAATGCGTGGGAGCACTAGTGATATAATAGAGGTAACATACGGCTGCTCCCATTATTTAGGTGTGCCTTACGAAAAGGAAACACGCGATGCTTATTTTCTTTGCCATGCGGGTATTATGACTGCAAGCATTTTATGCAACGGAGATATTTATGGCTGTATGGATATTGAAAGGCGTGCTGAGCTAGTACAGGGTAATGCTTATACCGATAGCTTTATTGATGCTTGGAAAAATAAGTTTAAGGTATATAGGCAAAATAAAGCATACTTATGCAAGGAATGCAATCTATGTGATGAGCGTGAATTTTGCTGCGGCGAATCTAATCACACATGGGATTATGATAAATGCTCGCCTATTATATGTATGAAAAAGCTTTTAAATAGCTAAGGAGAAAATGATGAATGACGATTTAAAGGAATTTATAGTTGAGGAAAAATTCGACCCAAGAGACAACATTTCCGCTTGTGTTTACGGTCCACCTATTACATATTTATTCAAGTGTGAAAAATGCGGTCGTGAATGGAAGTCCTTTATGACTGCAAAAAGAATTTGTCCAAGCTGTGGTACTCGCTGTAAGGAGTATGACACAAAATAACAGTTATTTCTATAAGAAAAATCGCGCCAGCTTAAACGGCGCGATTTTTTGTTTATCTAAATTTTCTTTATTTGTTTTGTCTTGACAGCTTTAAATTACCTCTACTTTTATTGAATTTTTTTGAGCATATTTATATGCTTTGCTATCCTTCGGACACTTTATGACAATTAAATTACAATCTTCAAATGCATTTTCTTCTATAATAGCTGATTTATTTGTTATTTCTATACTTTTTAATTCTTCACAGCCTGCAAATGCTTGATGCTTGATTTTTCTTACACTGCTTGGTAGCTTTACCTCTTCTAATGAAATACAATTTTTAAACATTGACATTCCAATGCTTTCTATTCCCTTTGGTATTTCTATTTCCTTTAGTGATTCACATTCTGCAAAGAGCGCAGCGGAAAGCTCTGCTGTTCCCTTGGGCAAATATATTTTTCTTAAAGATGTGCAGCCATAAAACGCTCTAAATTCTAAATTTATTACCGTGTCAGGAATTTTTATTTTTTCAAGCTCGTAGCAATATGCGAATGCATAATTTCCAATTTCCTTTAAGCCTTCGGACATTTCTGCAATTTTTAAGGATTCACAGTTACAAAAAGCGTATTCTTCAATGGTCTCAACGCTTGATGGTATCTTTACCATTTCTAATGAGGTACACTCGTAAAACGCTCTTTCGGAAATACTTGTTACGGTTTCGGGAATTTCAATGCTTTTAAGTGATGAGCAATCAAAAAATGTTCTCTCAGGAATTTCCTCAATTCCGTTTTCAAGCTTAACGGTTTTTAAGGATGAGCAGCTTGAAAACACAGCCGCTTCCATAATGTCCATTCCCCCTGGAACAGATGCTTCCTCTAAGGAATAACAATCGTTAAATGCTCTTGTGCCGATTTTCATAACGCTATTTGGAATCACAATGCTTTTTAATGATATGCAGCCATCAAAGGCTTCCATATCAATAAGTAAAAGTCCATTTGGCAAATTAACATTTTCAAGGGCTGTGCATTTTGCAAATGCGCGAAAATCAATTATTGAGGTGCTGCTTGGTAGTGATATGCTTTTTAAAGACTTGCAGCCGTAAAACGCAAGGGACTCTATGGTTCTTAAATTTTCGGGCAGCTCAATTTCTTTAAGCTCCTTACATTCATAAAATGCGCAATTTCCAATTACCGAAACAGTTGATGGAGCTTTAAATTTCGTTTCCCCAAGCTTAGGGATATACTTTATTAGTATATCTCCGTTTTTAGAATAAATGTTACCATCTATTGCCTTATATACCTTGTTATCATCATCTATTTCTATATTTTTAAGGGAAATACATTCATTAAATGCTGATATTTCTATTCTTGATATAGTTTTAGGTAGCTTTATTTTTTTTAGGGCTACACAGCCATAAAATGCTCCACCTTGAATTTTTGAAAGCCCCTCTGATAATTCAACGCTTTCTAGAGATTTACATCCCGCAAATGCGCTTTTATCAATTTCGGTAACGGTTGATGGAACCTTTATACCTTTAAGAGAGATACAGTCTCCGAATGATTCCTCGCCTATTGATTTTACTCCCTCTGGGAGTACAACATTTTCTAGACTGTCGCAATGAGCAAACATTCCGTAGCTGATTTGCAAGAGGCTTTTTGGGATAATTACGCTTTTTAAGCGCCTACAATCTGCAAAAGCATATGGCTCTACCTTTTCAGTTTTATAAGGCAATTCTATGCTTTCTAGGGACTCGCATCTATCAAATGCGCTATTTCCAATATAGGATAAGCCTTCGGAAAATCTTATGCTTGATAATGCTCTGCACATTAAAAACGCTTCCTCGTTGATTATTTCAACACTATCGGGTATATAAACGCTTCTTAAATGCTCGCAATTATAAAAAGCACGATATCCAATTTCAGTAACTCCCTTTGGGATTATTACACTTTCACTATATCCATTATATTTAGTCAGTATCCCGTCTTCTATTTCATATTCGCTCATTTTTATTTTCGCCCTTTCTAAACGATGCTACGCTTTTATTATACACAGTTAAAATTTATAAGAAACGGTTTTTTTCCAACGCTTCAATATAAATATTGTTTTACTAATACTTAAAATCAAATAATCATTTATTAGAAGCTCTTTCAATAAAAACAAGAAGTAAGAGCAGCCAAGCTTGCTCGGCTGCTCTTTTATAAATCCTACATGTTTAAAATTTGATTGTATGAAACAAATGAATATTTTTCATTGTTAAGTGGCTCAGATGCTTGAATATAAGTTATTTTAGTTTCTGTGCCATCATTATCAAATACATACACACCGATTGCTAACAATGTGTTTTTATGCGCTTCTGTTGTAAAGCCCTTGATTTTGAAATCGAATGCAAAATATTTATCATTTTTCAGCTCCGCATAAGCTACGCCACTATTTGCTTCGCCATTTTCGTTAAAAATATCTCCATCTGCAATTTGATTCTTTGCCACGGCAAACACGCCAACATCTAATGTTGAATTTGTGTAAGCCTCGTATTTCTTAATTGAACCGTAATTGATAATATATCCTATTGTAATTGCATCAGTTCCATCCTCAGGCATTGAATAGCCGTTAAATTTGAACATAGCCGGAATAATTTCAACAGTTACATCTAAGCCACAGTTGCGTGAGCATTGGTATGAAACCTTTAAATCAGAAATATATTTTCTTTCTGTTTCATTGCCGTTTTCGTCAATAAATGTGAAAACATAATCTGAATTTTTTACATGCTCGCCTTCATAGAATAAATCACAGCTGTTTGCATTATATACGATATATCCCTTAGGATATGATGTATTATTGCTTGAATATTCAATCGTTTTATTGTCAGTAATCTTTCCCTTGATAACTGTACTTGTAACACCATTACCGCTATCGGTTAAGCCAAGAAGCTTAACTGCATTGCCACCACAATAATAAATAGTTGCGTTTGCAGGAATGGAGTTTGCAAAAGTGTTAGAAACTGATTTTACAGAAGCAGGAATATAAATAGCTTCAAGGCTTGTGAGCTGATACAGCTTTCCATCAATGCCTGCTGTGTAAAGTGGCAATCTAATTTCCTTCAAGCTTGTGCATGATGAAAATGTATCGCCTACAAACACATTTTCTCCTTTTTCCGAATTAAAAATAACATTTTCAAAATTATAAACTGATACAAGATTAATACAGTTTTGGAAAAGATTTGTCGCTGCAATTTTTACGCCTGTTGGCAAGTAGATAGATTTTAAGTTTTTACACGCACTAAACGCGTCGCCCTCAATTAATTCTAGCTGTGTATCTTCGCTCATTACAAGCTCAGTTAATGATGAGCTCGAGAAAACCTCATCGCCTAAAACCTTTATGCTATCAGGTAGATTTATTTTAGTAATTTTTCCCGCCTTATAGAAGCACTGCTTAGGAAGTGATAAAATACCCTCGCAAAGAGTGATTGCTTCAAGACTAGTGTTGTTCTTAAATGCGCCCTCGCCGATAGTTCCTGTAAAGCCATCCTCAAACACAATAGATTTTATTCCACCACAACCATCAAATGCGGTGTCTCCAATGTTTGTAATCGTATTAGGAATAGTAACAGCTGTTAAGGCATCACAATTATTAAACATTGATTTTCCTATAATGGACAGCTTGCTAATATCAATAGATGTAAGAGCCGAGCAGTTACGGAATACATGAGTGCCAAAAATAGCATCACTCTCAAACGCTAAGCTCTTCAAGGATTCACATGTGGAAAAAGCGTAGTTGCCCAGCTCAGAAATTGATGATGGAATAGTAAGCTCCACAAATGCTGTTTTTTCAAATGCGTATCTTCCTATAACCTCTGCACAACCAAAATCAAATGAGTTCAAGGCAGTCCAACCCTTAAAAAAGTTGTTTGGAATGCTATTAACTCCATCCTCAAACCACATAACCTCAGCACATTTTGTAAATGCTGATGATGGCTTTACAACGGACTTAACATTTTCCTCTGTATTGTTGGAATATGATTCAGAAAAGTCAATTCCGGTTGCAGTTGACATATCAACTACTTTTGTAAAATCGACATCTGAATAGAAAGCCTTTGTAGCAAAATCTATTGCAGGCGCATTAGTATCTCCTGCATTTTCAGTATAAACGGTAATGTATTCATTGCTTCCCTCAAAACGAGCGCTGAATTCAATATACATTTCCGGTGCTTCTGCGCTTGCGATAACAGCAAACATGCACATTAACGCCACGCAAAGCATCATAAAAAGTAAAATTTGCTTTTTCATTTTTCTCTCCTAAGCATGATAAAATATTTTTACTTATATATTTTAGCATATTATTAAATAATAATCAAGATAAATTATAAATATTTACAAATTTTAATATTTTCAATTAGCCCACTTGGTGGAATTTGCACAAAAGTTGAGAGAAAATCGCGTCGGCGATGTCCTAGGTTGCTTGTTACAATTATTTCAAGGTGGTTATTTTTTTCCTTTAATGCACCTGACATGGTAAATTTATAAGGAGCATTTATGCGAGTGCCAAGGCTTTTACCGTTTAAATATACCTCAGCCACCTCGCCTACCTCACCTAAATCTAATACGGTAAAGTCCTTTACGCTATCAAATGTAGCGGTATAGCGAATATATCCGCTAAAGCTTGGGAATTTATCGGGGGCAGAAATATCAAATGGTTGAGATTTTTCTGCAATTTTGCGATAATTTTCCTCACATTCTTCCTTAATTTCAATATCAAAAAGTAGGGGGAGTGTCTTTCTTTCCACTTCCTTTGTTAAGTAAGGCGTACCATTTGGTATTTCCTCGCCAAAGATTACAAAAAGCATATTTCCCTTTTCAATTTGCAGGTCAAGCTCTGAGTCTTGTGTTTTCCTTTGATATAGCTTATTATCCCAAGGGTCGTAAATTAAGCATTTTCCATCCTGCTCAAATTTGATTTTAGCATTTACCGTTGACATAATGTCATCATTTGAGAATAGGTAAATATCCTTATTTTCTCTTGTTACATGGTAGAAGCGTAAATTTTCTATTCCAACACCACTACCATTTAAATGGCAAAGCTTTCTGCTTCTTAATGTAGATGAAATATCATCAAACGGTATTGCCTCAAAGCTTGAAAGCATCAAGGAAATATCTATATTTTCAGCAGATTTTTTTGGCAGAGAATTTTCAAAAATAATTGGAAGTCCATTTTTAGCAAAGGAGTCAAAAAGAGAAAGGCGGTCATATGGCATAATTTCGCTTTCGGAAATTATTAAAGCACCATAGTCTTCGTTATTGACACATAGGCGATCATTTTCAACCTTAGCGGTGCTTAATGCATCGTATGGAATAATATCAAAATCAATTAGATTTTGAGTTAACTTACGACACAGGTCATAGAATAATCTGTTTTTGCCACTTGTCCATTCGCCCTCAGCGTTATAAAAAACTGCCACATCGGCTTTATGAACGCTATCGCTTAACACATGGGAGCATCTACCCATATATTCCATTAGAGATTTAAATTTGGGGTATTGAATATTCTTTCCGCCGTTATAAAAATGCGGAGGGCAATCAGGGTCCTCTTCCTTTGGAGAAAATGCATGAGGCACAAAATAATTAACGCCGCTTGATAGCATTGTGTCAGCAAGTCCCTTCATATATGGTAGTCCCTCAGCCCAGCCAAAAGCTCCAAAAATCTCACACATGGCGCGATTTTTCTTTAATGGCTGAATGTGAGAATGTGATGCAGCAAGCTTTGGTAGTGTGTAATGGAAAAATGCAGGGTCGGCTGCTCCGCCATCTGTTAATAATGCTCTATGGACTGTGTTTAGTACGCCTGGAATATTTTGGGTAAGCACAATATCAATGCCTGCCATATCCTGTCCATCAAGAGCGCGAAAATAATGTCCACTTCCGTAGCCCATTCTTGTATGAGCGCCCATGTCCTCAATTACATGTCCTATATACATTACATTATGATTGCGACACCAATCGCCTAAAGCATAGGAAAAATTCTCGCTATATAGCCTTGTAATCACTTCCATATAATGCATGCGGATAGCCCACGTAATTTCCCCAAGGTCCTCCCATAATGCGCTTATGCTGAGCCTTGCTGTTTCCCTGTCTATTCCTGCGCTCTTAGCTATAAGCTCGGGTAAATCCTCGCGCCATGGATATGGAGATTGCATGCTGCCGAGCTTGTTGTAGTATGTATATAATACATTTAAAAATCCTGGCTCATCGGAGAAAAAGCCCTTGAAGGTATTGCCGAAATATTCCTTAAAGCGCTCATAATGCGGCTCGTAGATTGCATCTATCATAGCATGGCAGGAGTCCTTACTTAGCATATCTATGTAATAGAAAAATCTATCGTTTTTATATTCGTAGGGCTTTGTTTCAACGGTTATGCACACGCGCCAAACGCCGTTTGGTACGCTCCAATAAATCATTCCGTCATTTAATGTGTCTGTTAAATCAACGGCGGTTTTATAATCGTAGCCCTCGCCGTTATTGTCCCCTCTATGCTTATAAGCAATAACGCTTATTATCTTTTCTCCCTCGTTTACTCTGCCGCCTACAAAAAATTTAGCATTTTTCATAGGTCCAACAGCTTCAATTTGAAGCTCTCTTATGAGCTTTTTGCGAAGGTGCGCATTTTCTTCTCTTTCAAGATAGCCGTTTGCATATCCCGTTGGGAATGCTTTATCATCAAGAAGCCAAACGCCCATATTAAGCTCCTTGGCGGTTTTTAAAATAAAGCCGAAGTCATCCCACCACTCACTCTGACAGAATTTTTCATAAGGGCGACTCTCTGCGCAAAATTCATTTATACCGCTATTTTTTATTGCTAAAATTTCTTCCTTTACTCTTTCCTTGCTTTCTCCGTGAAGCCAAAGAAATGGCAAAATATAGCTTCCATGATTACCGTTTAGACAATCCTGTAATTTTTCATCCATAATTTACTCCGTATTGATTTAATATTACCTATAATATAACATATTATAAGAAAATACACAATATTTTTAAAGAAAAAACTGACACGGTGTGCCAGTTTTTTTGCATTAAAGTATTTGGTATGCATTTACAGCCCATGAATAGCACTTGCAACGGAGCTGCTTGCCTGTTAATGCGCTTGTATTTTCGCTAAAGCCGTATTTTGTTACGGATGATTTATAGTTTTCAGCAATTTGTGTGGCAAGGTCATTATAGCCAAGGTTACGAAGAGCGTAAACAAACATAACTACATCAGGCGCCCATACCGCTCCACGCCAATAGCCATTTTCAATAAACATTGGGCTATCAACGGCTTCACTTGCGATACCGCCCTTACATAAGTGATGCTCTGCAATTTGCTTTACAATATATTCTTGCATTTGCTTTGGAAGCATATCCTCTAAAACAATAACACGAAGTGGCATTAAAGCATTGCAATAATAATGCTCCTTTGTTTCAGAAAGAACGGTAAATATTTTTTCGCCGTCCCAATAGTCCTTAACTGCTTTTTCAGCAAGCTCCTTGGCAAGCTGAGCGTAAACTCTCTTATCAGTTGGATAGTTAAGCGCTTCAGCAGCCTCGGATAAGAAGCGGCATTGTACTGCTAAGAACGCAATAAGCTCTGCGGTTTCAATATGCTCACTCTTATCAAAGCATGTTGAGTTGTCCTGTCCCGAGTCATTGCCATGGTAGTATGACGGTGTATCTCCGCGAAGATTTAACCACCAATCTGTATTGCGCTTCATGTCAAAATAAACCTCTTCAAGAGCGTGAGGTGTTGCAAACTCCGGATTTCTCTTTATCATTTGCTTATACATCCAGCCCTGCACAGGTGGCTTAACGAAGTTCCATACCTTATAGGATTCGGAAATTGCATCAGGCACTCTGCCAACACGGTTGATATGCTTATACATGTTCATAAATTGGTCCATTGCAATGCGGTAATCAACATCAGCAAGACCAAGAGCGTTAAAAGCGTTATCCCAGCTCCAAACATTGCTCATGCCTGACTTAGACATAACGATAGCTTCCTCAGTAAAGTTTCCAAGAGGAGCAATGATGTTTGACCATAAAATGTATGCACATTCTCTGTCGTATTTATTGTTGATTTTAAATTTCTTTTCCCATAATTTATAGTCAGCCTCAGCCTTTTTTGCATAAAAGTCATAATTCATACCCTTTGCGCCGATTGCTCCCTTATTAAGAAAGTCGGACTCAATGGCGAATTCAATCTCGCCGTTTTCGTCAGGTGTTACTCTAATATTTACATAATCGGATGCAATTTTGCCTGCACCTCTTGATTTTTCAATGGTAATTGATCCTTTATTTGCATAGAACATAAGACTGCAGTTATCCTTAAAATTGCAAAGCTCAGTTACTCCGTTTTGTACTACCTGATAGTCAAATTTTGCTTGTGTATTTGCAATTTCAACTAAAAGCTCCTTGCCCCTTGCTTTAATAAATGTACCGTCTGTACCGAAAAGCGTTAAATTTGCTTGTCCCTCTGGATATTTAACTGTAACCTCGCCAGGTGTAAAGCCCATTTTTGCACCCTTACCAAAATTGATACATAATGTGCCGTTAAAAATATCTTGCCCATGACCGTGAATAAGCGCTAGCTTTAATGTGCTTTTGTCCTTAGCGTCCCATACATGGTATGAGCCTCTAATACTGTAATGAAGTCTGTCAAATGTGTACATGATTTGCTCCTTGATAATGATTTTTACTATACTATTTTAGTATAAATTTTAAAATAAGTCAATATTTACAGTAAAAAAGACAGAATTTTAAAAATTCTGTCTTTTCTGTTATGCTTGAATTTATCATCTATTAAAGAATCAAATGTATTTTATTTTGTTCTGAAAATATCAAAAGCATTCATTATGATGATTCTTTATCTGTTGCAGGATTTCCTACAATATCATTATATGAAATAAATGAGTATTTTTCATTTTCATTAGGTGTGCCGGACTGGAGATAGGAATACTCGGCTGTTTCGCCATCTGTTAAAGCCACATATACTCCCATTGCAAGCTTAGTATCCTTATAGTCATCTGTAAAACCGGTTATTTTCAGCTCAACTGCAGCATAATTGTTGCCTGAAATTTCTGCGTTGATTGCTCCGTTAACTACTTCTCCGTTTGCATTAAAGATATCACTTGTACCAAGCTTATCCTTTAATACTGCAAATACACCGTATTTTAAGGTCTTGCCTGTTACTTTTTCATATTCTGAAATAGCTTCATTATTTACAGTATAGCCTATTGCAAGCTCTCCTCTATCATCCACTGGAGATGAGTAGCCAAGGCATGTAAAGAGTGCAGGGGTCTCTGTTGTTACATTATATATGCAGCCTTCATTTGTGCAATAAACAATTTTAGAGCCTGCTTTGTCATAGTTTTCATATACAATAGTGGTTGCTTTGCTATGTGTGCTCTCGTTTCCTACATATAAATTCTTAACATTACAAATTTCACAATCAGCTAAAATACAAGGATTGTTATCTTCGGTTTTCTCTACATGCTTTCCATCATAGAATGCATCACACACGCTATAACCGTAAACAATAGTTCCCGCCTCGTGTGCAAAACCTGTTTCAACATATTCCTCATAGGAAATAACCTTGCTTGCGCCAAACGCCTCAGCCTGTGCCTGTGTTCCTGTGAAAATCAGCATTGATTCTGCCGGAAAATATTTATCAAAGGTATAGGTTGCGCCATTAAGCGTTGCAGGGACATATATTTTCAAGCCATCTACATTAGCAGTCTTTAGCGCATCCTTTGTGCCAAGTGTTGCCATAGATGCACCTAAATAAATTTCTTTAAGTGCTGCTGTTGACTCTGATGTACTCCAGAATACAACAACCTCGTTACCCATGCTTTTTGCAGTATTTGGAATTCTAATGACCTCTAAGCTATGGCAGTCCTTAAAAGCTTTGTTAGGAAGAGACGTAATGTTTGAACCCGGTGCATACTCTATTTCGACTAGATCATTCGTATTTTGAAAGCCTATTGAGGTGATGTGTGAAGCAACACGAATGTATTTTACTTTTGACATTCCGAGTACTGTGCTCGTCTTTATTTTGAATGTATGATTTTCCTTATATTCCGGAAGTTCAAATCTAATAATACTACTTGTACTGTAGGTTTCACCTGTTACCTCACTCAAGGCATTTATTCTGTCCATAGTATATGCATAATCCGCACCGTTGGAATAATGGGTAAAGGAAATAAAATACCAAGATGGATAGGTAGTATATGTTCCGTCACTGTTTTTCAAAACAGCTCTTGCTGTAAAATTTGGATCCAATAGCTCATAAAAGCTATTATCTCTTCCATCTTGTGTTAAATACATATCCTCGTTTATGCCTTCAAGATATGTAATGTTGTCTTCGCTTTGAAATTCATCAGTTGCAAATTTTTTGATTTCTTGTGCGTTAACTGCAATGGATAGCACACATATCAATGTTGCCACAGTTGCCAACATTAAAAAGATTTTCTTTTTCATTTTCATATCTCCTTGTAAAATTTAAAATGGAGTTTTCAATTGACTTGACATTGCTCCAAATTTATTGTACAATATGTATAAGCACATTTCAATAGATTATACTACTCAATAAAATGGATTTTTATACTTTTTAGAGGTGAAAAATGGCAAAAATTATACGATATATTGATGATGTATTAATGAATTTTAACAGCAAATCATCCAGCGATTATCCCCTGCTTATAAATACAGCCGGACATTATGATGTTCGGACACCGTTTGAAACATACAATTCCATCGGCAGAGATGATTATTATCTAGCAGTTGTTACTAATGGACAGTTATCTATTGTAATTGATGGAAATACTTGTACTGCAACAAAGGGTGATTTTGTTATTTTTCCACCAAAATATCAATACAAATATTCTGGAAATCCACCTGCATATTATTTGTTTGTACACTTTACAGGCTCATATGCTGATAGATTTTTAAAGGAATGTGGATTTAATAATTTGCCTTGTATTATCAACAGTGAATTTAGCTCGGAAATACAAAACAAGTGTAAAAAGCTAATTGATACTTTTTTATTAAAAGAACCACTTGCTATTCAAGTGTGTGGGTATATTTTACAGGAAATCATTACTGATATTGCTAAAATCGAATTAGATAAAGCTAACACTTCTCCGTTAAAAGCTTCACTCAAGCATATACATAGCTTTTTTACAAGCAAAATTGATATTCCATACCTTGCAAAAATTGAAAATCTAAGTTATTCAAGGTATGTTACAAAATTTAAAAAGCAAACAGGAAAATCGCCAAATGAATATATTATTGATTTGAAATTTCAGTTTGCAAAAAGCTTGCTTGAAAATACTACAATGTCAATAAAGCAAATTAGCGAAAGGATTGGATATACTGACCAATATTTCTTTAGCAGATTATTTAAAAATCATGTGGGAATGTCGCCTCGGGCTTATAGAAATAGGAACAAATCTTGATACAAAGGGTTTCTCATTGTGCTATATCCTTTAAGTCCATTGATGTTATAATTAGTTCGACACTACAGTTCACCAATAAAGCGAAAGCGCTCCACTTGGAGTGTTTTTTCGTTTTGTTGTGACCTTCGTTCGCTCATCGACATATCTTCAAAATGCAGTAGCATTTATTTTTAAAATCAAAAAACCCATGAAAAAAATCCATGGGCTTCTATATTTTATTCTACATTATCTGTTGTAGGCTCTTTTGCTACATCATTATAGGAAACAAAAATGTATTTTTCGCCTGCATTTGGTGTGCCTACTTGGAGATATGAATACTTGGTATTTTCGCCATCATTCTCCGCTACATATGTGCCCATTGCAAGCTTGATGTCCTTATAGTCATCGGTAAAGCCAGTTATTTTAAGCTCAACTGCAATATAATTGTTACCTGAAATTTCTGCGTTGATTGCTCCGTTTACTACTTCTCCGTTTGTATTAAAGATATCACTTGTACCAAGCTTATCCTTTAATACTGCAAATACACCGTATTTTAAGGTCTTGCCTGTAACATTTTCGTACTCCTTGATTGCTTCGTTGTTTATGCCATAGCCGATAGCAAGTGCTCCTCTGCCATCTGTTGGCGTTGAATAGCCTTGACAAGTAAAGAGTGCAGATACCTTCTCGATTACGTTATGCGTACATCCCTTGTTTTGACACTCAACTGTTTTTAATCCCTCTTTGGTATAACCATTTTCGTACAACATCGTTGCTTTTATATCGTGTGCAAGTGCTTCTTCAAGTGTTTTTAAGCAAACATCACAGTTGAGTGAAGTTTCACAGTTAAAGTCATCAACATATGTATGATTACCTGTTGCTTTTTCACCAATTACCACGCTTTGAAGCTTACAAATTACACATGTATTTGTAGTTGTTTCATCATAACCACAGTTACCCTGTTGATATACTCTGTCGTTATAGTGCACATTTTCTGCCTCGTGTGTGTTTATATCATACACCTCGCTTGATGTATGGAATCTGTACCAACCCTTATCTGTGTGATTGCATCTTATGGTATAGCTTATTTCCACGCTATCCCCACCACAGAAAATTATTTCTGTTGGAGAATTTCCAACACTATGAATTGTGTTGCCATTTGCGTCGTTTCCAAGACCTGTAAGATTGTAATAGTTAGTATTTTCAAAGCTTACTGTTAGTGTTCCCTCTTGCTTTGTATAAAGAGAGCTACCGTCCTTTGAGATAGCGATAAATCCCTTTTGTCCGTTATAATCAACAGTAGAAACAATTGGTCCAAAAAGGTCGCTATGTTCGTTTTGTGCAAACACTAATTTTATCGGCTTTTGTGAGCCCTTGTCTAAAAATGTCGTAAGGGAAGTATCTGATAAATTTACACTTGTCATTTTGCCAAGGAAAACAAGTGCCAACGATGTTTCAGGCTCAAAGCTACCTGCAAAGCAATATCTTGCAGTAAGAGATGTAAAGCCTTGTGGAAAATATAATATGCTATTTTTTAGCTTACAGCTATTTAAAAAGTATTGGTCAACTGTTTTTAAGCTCTTTGGTAAATAGTCGCTTGCAAGCTCTATTT
The DNA here is from genome assembly GCA_045533435.1 of Eubacteriales bacterium. Taxonomy (GTDB): domain Bacteria; phylum Bacillota; class Clostridia; order Oscillospirales; family CAG-272; genus RGIG2000. Next base: position 19,745 of record JAZSHT010000167.1, read on the forward strand.
CTCCTAAATCATAAAACGCTTGAAAACCTATTGTCTCTAAAGAATCAGGCAATGCAAGTCTGTCAATAGCTCTACAGCTTTGAAGTGCTCCATCGCCAAGTGCTTTTAAGCTTGTGCAGTTTTCAAGATTTATATTTGCTAACTTTGAGCATCCACTAAAAGTACCCTTGTCTATGCTCTCGACAGCACAATCCTTTGGGAAAACAACGGTTTCAAGATTTGTGGAGTTATAAAACGCCCACATTTCTATTGTCTTAAGATTTTTAGACATAGTAATTTTTTTGCACGCGCTTACTTGAGTGAAAGCATTATTTTGAATTAGAGTAACAGAGTCGGGAAAAGCAAACTCAACTACATTAGGCTCTTTTTTACCATCGCCCCAAAGATTAGCATTTGTCAAAAGAGTTATTCCATATGGAAGCTCCACATAGTATAGGCTTCCTGCTTGATAATTCTTACCATCATTTTCATTTATGAAAGAATAATCAACTCCGTTTTGGTCAGCCCAATTTACACGCACAGTTGAGCCCTCTATTATATACCTGAAAACATAATATGAAGGATAAGCGGTCAAGCTGCCGTTAGCATCCTTTAAAATAACGATAGACTCCTTGTCTGTAATCTTAGACGCGGTTGTGCCTGTGTACCATGATGGGTCGCCAAGATTGTTAACTAGCTCAATTTCTTGCCCATCGTAAGTGATTGCTTCAGCACTAACAGAAAGAGCAAAAAAGCAAGCAAGTATTGATACCATCATAGCAATTAAAAGAATTTTCTTTTTCATCGTTTTTCTCCTTATTTCTTTGTATTTTCAGTTTAATTATTAGCAATATGCTTCATTGTTAATTTGGCTCGCTCAGAAATTTTCACCGCTTCAATGCCGAAAAGCGAGGTGTATAGTGTATCATTGATTGGCTTTTTCCAATATTCTGGGATTTTATCAAAGCCGATAATCATACCAAGCACAGAACCAACGGTTGCTCCGTTACAGTCAGTATCAAAGCCTGTTTCTACCGCCATACAGATGGATTTTGCAAAATCACCATTTCCGTATAATAACGATGCCGCAACAATCATTGCATTTGATATTGTATGACACCAGCCATGTGAGGTGTATTCATCATATTTCTTATGAATCATATCAAAGCAATCATTTTGAGAAGCACCGTTTTTGTATGCTTCAACAACCGCCATTATATCCTCATACAACCTTGAGGTGTGTGGAATTTCAGCAAGTCCACAAAGAATGATGTCTTCAATATTGTCCGTACAAGAAGCCACAGCCAACATAGCGCTGACAAGCATTTCTCCGTAGATACCGTTTTTGGTGTGAGAAATTGAAGCATCTCTCCATGCCATTTCTGCTGCAAGCTCAGGATTTTTCGGATTGATATATCCAAAATAATCTCCTCGTATCTGCGCTCCAATCCACTCGCGGTAAGGATTTTTATAAGCTGCTGATTCAGGCGGGTCAAAGCCCTTTACAAAATTAAGATAAGCAACGCGCTCGGCTGAAAAATAATATTCCTTACTTTGATATTTTAGCCATGCACTTGCAACATCGTATGATGTGAAATCTCTTCCGTGCTTATCTATAATTTCTTGCGCAAGCACAACATAGTTAGTATCATCATCTATGGGCATACCGTTAATTTCATCAGCATATGCTTGCCCTGCAAAGCCGAACTTATATTTTTCAATAATCTTGTCCGTTAAATCGCTTTTTAAAACATATCTGCGCATTGGATAATTATTTGTTTCCTTAAGAAATGGAATTAACTCATCTGTGCGAATTCCCTCAAGAGACTTACCGAGCATACAACCACAAATTCGCCCCATCCACGCGCCGTGAATCTTGTTTTCCATATCAGCGAAATTATATGCTAATTGAGTGTTATATTTTTTCCTTAGTCCTTTTATTTGTTCAAGCTCCGAGGGCTCAATATATGGGTAGGCATCTCTTTGATTAGCGGATGTGATAGCCTCAAATAAAACATCTCCAAGCTTCTTTTTTATTTCTCCCTTTGGAAGCCTTGATATAGAAGAAAAAACATCATTGTATATTTCTATATCTAATCCTTCATCAATAGACTCTTGGTATTCAAGCAAAAGGTTTGAGGAATAAAACTCCCAATCGTGTATGTTTTTATAGTGAGGCTTTATTACCTTTGTCTTTTTCATTTCATCTACGATTCTATTGTCATTTCCAAGAATAAGAGCATCAAGAGAAATGTCAAAATACTTTGAAATCATAATAATTTTATCAAGGTCAGGAGCTGAAGCACCACTTTCCCATTTTTGAACCGATTGCTGCGATATGCCAAATATTTGAGAAAATTGCTCTTGTGTGAGCTTCGCTTCGGTTCTGATTTTATGTATTGTTTTTCCGAGAGTCATAATATCTCCTGTTTTTGATTTTATCATACCACACATATTATATCACATATATTATACAACAGGCAACAAACTTTAAATTGTTATTTTTACAACTGTTAGGTGTATTTTTGATATAAAAACCCACTACTTTTTTCAATTAGATTTTTTTGATTTTTGAGTATTGAAAAAGAAAATTTACTATGCTATACTTTAATTACATTCACACTTGCGAGGTAATAATATGCTACATAATTTAACGATTAAAAAAGACAACATTCGTTCATTTTCCTTGTCTGCTGAAAATCCCACGGGAGAAAAGGGCAAGGGTGGAATGGCAATAGAAGGCAGTGCTGCCTACAATGCACGAGAGTTAGGACAGGGCTGGAAGGTCAATCCCTATGTGGTAATTAAAGCAGGAGAAAAATATAATATAGCCAACATCCAAGGACAAGGAGCTATTAAGCACATTTGGATAGTGGATAGCTCTCCCGCCGGCAGACTAACGGTTTTCCGTATCTATTTTGATGGTCAAGAAAATCCAAGCGTAGAAGCTCCTCTTTATGATTTTTTCTGCAATGCAGATAATACAGAATACAGGCAAATAAACAGCCTTCCTATTTGCTACAATCCAAGACGAGGAATGAACTCATATTTTGAAATGCCTTATTTTAAATCCTTTCGTATTGAAATTGAAAATCTACATACTGAGGATATAATGGTTTATTATCAAATTGACTGTGAAGAAAAGGAAACCAACGAAAATAGCCTTTATTTTCACGCGCAGTACAGGCGAGTAAATCCACTGCCTTATATGGAAAATTACACAATACTTGATAATATTAGAGGCAACGGTGTATATGTTGGAACATATATGCATTGGGGCGTAAAATCCAATGGTTGGTGGGGGGAAGGCGAAATCAAATTCTATATTGATGGAGACAAGGACTTTCCTACCATATGTGGCACAGGCACAGAGGACTATTTTGGCGGTGCATATAATTTTGATGTTGATGGAAAATATGTTGAATTTTCAACTCCATATCAAGGCTTGTCTAAAGTAAATAAAACGGATTCAACCTATATGGCACAAAGATATTTCGATATGTATCGTTTTCATATAACAGATCCCGTATATTTCAAAGAGGATTTAAAGGTAACAATTCAAGCATTAGGCTGGAGAAGCGAGGGGCGTTATCTGCCACTTCAAGATGATATTTCATCTGTTGCATATTGGTACTCCGATAATTTGAATGATACCTATCCAAAATTCCCAAGTAAAAACGATTTGGAAATAATATAACCAAGATCTCTTAATTATGCACTATAAAAAAGGGGCTGTTGCGTTAAGCAAAAGCCCATTTTTTGAATGGGGATAGTGAAATGAGTGCAGAAGACGCGCTTTAACACGGAGCGTAGGCGTACTTGCGTACGGTAGAGCCGTGTTCGCGTCTAAAAAACAGACATAAAAATGAAGAGAACTTGCAAAAAAATGCAAGTTCTCAACAT
>JAZSHT010000049.1:0-13740 GCA_045533435.1 Eubacteriales bacterium
GTTACAAAGGTATTTGCTCTTGGTGGTAAGATTACAAATACAGGTCTTGTTGAAATCCCAATGGGTACAACATTAAGAGAAGTAGTTGAGGAAATCGGTGGCGGTATTCCTAACGGCAAGCAATTCAAGGCTGCTCAAACAGGTGGTCCTTCAGGCGGTTGTATCCCTGCTTCTAAGTTTGATCTTGCTATCGACTACGATAACCTTATTGCTGAAGGCTCAATGATGGGCTCAGGCGGTCTTATCGTTATGGATGAGGACACATGTATGGTTGACCTTGCTAAATTCTTCCTTGAATTCACAGTTGATGAATCCTGCGGTAAGTGCGCACCATGTCGTATCGGTACAGTTAGACTTCTTGAAATCCTTAACAAGATTACAGAGGGTAACGGCGAAATGGAAGACCTTGATAAGCTTGAAGAGCTTGCTAACTACATTAAGAGCGCTTCACTTTGCGGTCTTGGACAAACAGCTCCAAACCCTGTTCTCTCAACACTTGCAAACTTCCGTGATGAGTATGTAGCTCATATCGTTGATAAGAAGTGTCCTGCAGGCGTATGTAAGAATCTCTTTACATATAAGATTGACCTTGACAAGTGTATCGGTTGTGGTCTTTGCGCTAAGCAATGTCCTGCTGATGCTATTTCAAGAACAGACTATGTTGCAGCAGGTCATAAGCTCGCTTCAATGACAATCGATGCATCTAAGTGTGTTAAGTGTGGTGCGTGTCTCCCAACATGTAAGAGAGTAAATGCAATTTATAAGGGCTAATAGGAGGTAGAGAGTAATGGAAAATATGGTAAACATTAAAATCAATAATAGAGAATATTCCGTTCCTGCAAATTCAACTGTTCTTGAAGCAGCAAGATACGCAGGAGTTGAAATCCCAACACTTTGCTATCTCAAGGATATCAATGAAATCGGCGCTTGCCGTCTCTGCCTTGTAGAAGTAAAGGGCGCAAGAGGCTTAGCAGCTGCTTGCGTATATCCAGTAAATGAGGGAATGGAAGTATTAACAAATACTCCAAAAATCAGACAAACAAGAAAGACAAACTTAGAGCTTGTTCTTTCAGCACATAAGAAAAAGTGCTTAACATGTATCCGTTCAACATCATGCGAGCTTCAAAAGCTTTGCTTAGAGTACGGTGTTGATGAGGATCACTTCGGCGGCAACAACAATGCATACCCAATCGATGACACAACTCCTTATATCGTAAGAGATAACGAAAAGTGTATCCTTTGCCGTCGTTGTGTAGCTGCTTGTAAGAACATGCAAGCAATCGGTGTTATCGGTGCTAACGACCGTGGCTTTGATACACACATCGCTTCTGCATTTGAGCAAACACTTGATAAGACATCATGCATCGGCTGTGGTCAATGTATCGTAGCTTGTCCTGTTGGCGCTCTTTATGAAAAGGATGACACACAAAAGGTTCTTGATGCAATCGCAGACCCAACAAAGCATGTTGCAATTTGCGCAGCTCCATCTATCAGAGCTACAATCGGCGAGTGCTTTGATTACGCTCCTGGTACAGACACAGAGGGCAAGATGGTTGCAGCTATGAAGGCTCTTGGCTTTGATGGCGTTTATGATATGAACTTAACAGCTGACCTTACAATTATGGAAGAAGCAACAGAGTTCCTTGGCAGATTTAAAGAAGGTAAGAACCTCCCACTTATCACATCTTGCTCACCAGGATGGATTAAGTACTGCGAGCACTACTTCCCAGAATTTACTGACAATCTTTCATCATGCAAGTCCCCACAACAAATGTTCGGTGCTATGTATAAAACATACTATGCAGCTAAGATGGGTCTTGATCCAAAGGATATCTTCTTTGTATCAGCTATCCCATGTACAGCTAAGAAGTTTGAAGTACAAAGAGATCATCAAAACGCTGCAGGCGTTCCTGATGTTGATGTTGCTATCACAACAAGAGAGCTTGCAAGAATGATTAAGCAAGCTGGTATCAACTTCAGAGACCTTGCTGATGAAAAGTTTGATGATCCATTCCACATCGGTTCAGGCGCAGGCGCTATTTTCGGTGCTACTGGCGGTGTTATGGAAGCGGCTCTTCGTACAGCAGCTGAGGTTCTTGAAAACAAGAAGCTCGAAAAGCTTGAATTTGAAGATGTTCGTGGTACAGCAGGCATTAAGAGAGCAACATATACTCTCGGCGGCGCTGAAATCAAGGTTGCAGTAGTAAGCGGTACAGCAAATGCTAAGAAGCTTCTCAATGCTATCAAGGCAGGCGAAGAAAAGGTAGACTTCATCGAAATCATGGCATGTCCAGGCGGATGTGTAAACGGTGGTGGTCAGCCAACTCAACCAGCAGTTGTTCGTAACAATGTTGATCTTAAGGCTCTCCGCGCAAGCGTTCTTTACACAGCTGATAAGAACCTCGATGTAAGAAAATCACACGAGAACTCAGCAGTTAAGAAGCTTTACGATGAATTCTTTGGCGAACCAGGTAGCCACAAGGCTCACGAAATTCTCCACACAAAGTATGTTAAGCGTGGTCTTTAATAAATAAAAAAATACTCTGTTGCAACCGCAACAGAGTATTTTTTGTAAACCTATGGTTTACATAATATTGACAAGACCAAGATAGTCTGATAAAATATAATTGCAATATATTATTCATTTTGGAGGTACCATATGAAAAAACTTTGTAAAATTTTATCCGTATTTTTAGTATTACTTGCTGTATTCACTTTATTTTCTTGCACAGAAAACGAGGAATTAAGAGAGCAGACCACACAAATGCTTGATGCTTTAATTGATAATAACTTTAATGATGCTTATAATTTAGTTTCAGGCATCACAACAAAGGAACAGTTTCAGAGCGTTTATGCTCAAATGACAGATTATATAGATGGCGTAACTGAATATGAGCTTTCTCAGGTTGGAATAAACTCCAAGATACAAAATGGAATAACCTTAGTCAGCGCTACTTATTTAATGAAAACAAACGCAAAAACATATATGGTTGAATCTCAGGTTTGTTCGGATGTAGAAGGACTTTACGGCTTTCATATTCTTGAGTCACAAATTGCTAATGATGGATTAAAAAGTGGAACCATCACTACAATGAAGGGCGCAAATACCGTTCAGTGGATTTTCTTAATTGTTGGACTGTTAGAAATTGCTTTTGTTATCGCTGTATTTATTGATGCAGCAAAACAAAAATTCGATAAGAAGCCTTTATGGCTCGCATTAATTCTATTAGGAACTTTTGCAATTACAATAAATTTAAGTGCAAGCGGAATTAACTTTAATTTTAGCGCAATTATCTCACTGCTAAATAATACCGCGTTCATTAAATACGCAACAGGCGCATCCTCTATTAGAATTATGGTGCCAATTTTTGCAATTGTTTATCTAATTAAACGTAAAAATTTAATCAATTCGTATAACTCTAATAATGAGTCAAATGTACAAAATTCTGACGATGAAAATTTTTCTGTTCTTTCTGAAGCGAATGTAGAAGAGAATAGTGAAGAAATCTTTACTGAAAACAACATAGAAACTAACGAATAAAGAAAGCGCTCCGTTGCAATCGCAACGGAGCACTTTTATTTATCAGCATTCACTTGTTTGCTGTAACTTATTCACTATTACTTATTGCCTATTACCTAAATAACATATCCGCCATTCACACCAAAAACCTGTCCTGTAATAAATGAAGCTTTATCGCTTGCAAGGAATAAAAGTGTATTGCATACATCCTCGCATTTTCCAATTTTGCCGAGGGGAGTGTCGTATTTTAATTGTTCCATGTCCTCTTTTGTCAAATGCGCATTCATGTCAGTATCTATAACTCCTGGACTTACACAGTTTACTCTAATATTAGATGGACCAACCTCTTTTGCAAGAGCTTTAGTCAGTCCTATAAGTCCAGCCTTTGAAACAGAGTAGTGTACCTCACAGGATGCACCAACCTCACCCCACATTGATGAAATGTTAATAATAACACCATCTTGACGCTTAATCATGTCCTTTAACGCTTCTCTTGAAGCATAAAAAGCACCTGACAGATTTGTATCAATCATTTTGTGCCATTTTTCATCGGTAATATCAGTAAATAAACAAAATTCATCAATACCGGCATTATTTATCAATACATCAATTTTACCGTATTTCTTAATGGTTAAATCAATAGCATTTTTTACATCCTCGCTTTTGGATACATCACACTTTATTGCAAAAGCACCGCACCCTGTGGCTAAATTTTCTGCTTCTGTCCCAGAATTTAAATATGTGAAAGCAACATTGTATCCATTTTTTGAAAAAGCTTCAACAGCACATTTTCCTATTCCTCGGCTACCCCCGGTAATAAAAACGGTATTGTTCATAAAAACTCCTCTTTAAAATTTATATATTTATTTTAACATAAAATAAAATATTTGTAAATACATAGTTGACTAAATTTCATTTATGTGCTAAAATAACAATAGAACTTAAAAAAACGGCGAGGTCTTTATGCGATTTTACGAAAATCCACTAAAAACTAGCGAAAACAGAGAGATTCAAAGAGCATACTATATTCCTAATGGTACTGCGGAATATACATTGCTTAATGGCACTTGGAAATTCGCTTTTTTTGAAAATAGTGATATTGCAACAGAGCCTGAAAAATGGGATGAAATACCTGTTCCATCCTGCTGGCAGCTCTATGGCTATGAATATCCAAACTACACCAACATCAATTTCCCTCATTTATGCGATATGCCTTATGTACCGAACATTAATCCTATGGGCGTATATGAGAGAGAATTTAAGGTAACCGATACAAAAAAAGAAACATATATTGTGTTTGAGGGCGTTTGCTCATGCGCTGTGCTATACATTAATGGTAAGTATGTTGGCTTTACACAAGGTAGCCACCTTCAAGCAGAATTTAAAATTTCCAAGTATGTAAGGGAAGGCACAAACACAATTCGCGTTAAGGTGTATAAATATTGTGCCGGCACATACATTGAGGACCAAGATATGTTCCGCTTCAATGGTATCTTTAGAGATGTTTATATGCTTTCAAGACCAAAGGGACATATTAAGGATATTGATGTAAGAACAGTAGATAACAAAAAGGTTGTTATCAAAGCAGATAAAAATGCTTCATATAAGCTCTATGATGGAGATAACCTTCTATGCGAGGGTAAAGGCGAAAGCTGCGAATTAGCAGTTAAAAACGCCCACCTGTGGACAGCTGAGGACCCATATCTCTATAATCTTGTTGTAGAGTACAAGGGCGAAGTCTTTGAGCAAAAGGTTGGCTTCCGTACGATTAAGGTGTCAAGTAAGCAAGAATTACTTGTAAACGGAAAACCAATCAAGATTAAAGGTATTAACCACCACGATACAATGATAGGCAAGGGCTATTGCATGTCCGATGAGGATATGCTCCGCGACCTTGATTTGATGAAGGAATTAAACATCAATAGCGTAAGAACGTCCCACTATCCACCACATCCTAAATTTGTTGATATGTGCGATGAGATGGGCTTCTATGTAATTTTAGAGTGTGATAACGAAGCGCACGGCTTTGTTCGTCGTTTCCCTAATGTAAATTACAACTATGACTCCACTATAAACGAATGGCCATGTAGTCACCCTGATTGGGCGAAAGAGCATGAAGAAAGAATGGCTCGTACCTACGAAAGAGACAAGAACCACCCATCAATTATTATGTGGTCCTTGGGTAACGAAGCTGGCTATCATCCAATTTCAAATGATCCAATGATAAATTATCTAAGAAATCGTGATGGCGAAAGACTAGTTCACTTTGAAAGTGCTTGTTGGAGAGAAGACGGCATTGCTAAAACCGATGTAATGTCTGTAATGTATCCAAGCAGACAAAGAATGATGGATGAGCTCGTTTATAAAAACAAAGGCAAACCATTCTATCTATGCGAATTCTCACATGCAATGGGTAACGGTCCTGGAGATGTTTGGCAATATGTTGACATGTTCCATAAATATCCAAACTTTATCGGTGGTAATATTTGGGAATGGGCTGACCACGTTGTGCTTGATAATGGTGTTCAAAAATACGGTGGCGACTTTGAGGGCGAGCTTACACATGATGGCAACTTCTGTTGCGATGGACTTGTGTTTGCTGATAGAACCTTTAAAGCAGGCTCATACGAGGTAAAAGCCGCATTCGCTCCATTCCGTTTTGAATATAAAAACGGAAAAATCAAGATAACGAATCATTATGATTTCACAAATCTTGAAAATCATAAATTCATATACAAAATTAGAGTTGATGACAATGTTGTTGAAGAAAAAGAGCTTCAAATTGCTTTAGCAGCAAAGAAGAGCGCATATATCACAACAGATGTTGCGCCAACTGAATGTTATTTAGGCGCAAGCGTTGACGTTAGCTTATACGCTCCAAATGGCAATTTACTTGGAGAGCTTTCACAAACAATTCCATGTAAGATAATTGAAGCAAAAAATGAACTTACACCTGTTCAATTAACGGAAGAGAGCATCTATATTTACGCTAAGGGCGAAAGCTTTGAGTATCGCTTCAATAAGCAGCTAGGCAACATTGATAGCATGGTAGTAAACGGAGAAGAGCTACTTTATGAGCCTGTTAAGCTAAGCGCATTTAGAGCCGCAACAGATAACGATAAGAGAATGATTTTCCGTTGGGCTAAAAAGGATGAATGGCAAGGCGAAAATATGGACTATCAGTTCACTAATGTTTATAATGCAAAAATTGTAAACGGCTCAATAGTTGCAGATGCAAGCATCGGCGGAATTTCACGCGTTCCATTCTTTAAGTATAAATTAAAGCTTACAGTTTATACAAACGGTCAAATTTCATACTCTCTTAATGGCGATGTAAGAAAGGACACTGTATGGCTTCCACGCTTAGGCTTTGAATTTACTCTTAATAAAAACAATCAACGCTTTGAGTATTTTGGTATGGGACCGTATGAAAACTACATTGATATGTGCCACCATGTAAAGCAAGGCTGGTTTGAAAGCACATCCAAGGACGAATATGTTAACTACGTAATGCCACAAGAGCACGGCACTCACAGACAGGTTCGTGTGCTTAATATTGAAAATAAGTTAACCTTTGAATCAAGTAAATGCTTTGATATAAATGTATCCGATTATAGCATTGATCAGCTTTACAATGCAAAGCATACCGATGAAATCGGCGACTCATACGCAACTCATGTAAGAATTGATTATAAAAATTCAGGAGTAGGCTCATCATCATGTGGACCTGATACTGAACCACAATATACATTAAATGAAAAGAAAATTAATTTCTCATTTGATGTAAAAATTAAATAATTTTGTTAAAACAGGCGGAAACGCTTAAATATACGGAGGAAGATATGAAAAACACAATGAAATGGTTAGCTCTTGTATCATTATTACTCGTTGTAGTTATGTCATTTGCATTAATTTCATGCGGTGGCGATAACAACACAGATACAGACACAAACCAAAACACAGACACAAGTGCTGATTCAAACACAGATTCAAGCACAGATTCAAGCGTGGTTGAAAAAACCTACACAATCACATTTAAGCATGCTGACGGTACTCAAGATAAGGTAACCGTTAAGGCTGGCGAAACAGTAACAGTTCCAGATGCTAAGCAAATTGATGGCTATACAGTAGCATGGGAAACAACTGATTTCACAAACATCGCTGCTGACATGACAGTAAACGCTGTTAAGACGGCAATTGAGTACACAATTACCTACGAAGTAGGCGACGGCACAAATGACCCAGGTAACATTAAAAAGTACAAGATTTCAGAGAATGATATCATTTTAAAGCCAGCTGCTGCAGGCGCAGGCTTTGACTTTGAAGGCTGGTACTCAGATGAAAACCTAACTGTAAGAGTTGAAAAGATCGCTGCTGGTACAACAGGTAACATCACATTATATGCAAAATACCAATTTGAGCGTTTTGATATCACATATGAAACAAACGGTGGTAGAAATCATAAAAATAACCCTGCTGACTTTAACAAGACAGAGTCTGTTACATTGTTAGCTCCTACAAGAAGTGGTTACGAATTCAAGGGCTGGTTCACAGATAGAGAATTTGCTGCTGGTACTGAAATCACAAGCATTGCTAAGGGAACAGAAGCTTCTGTAACAGTTTTCGCTAAGTGGGAAATCATCACATATGAAGTAGAATATGTTATTGGTAGCCTTGCCGAAACTAACCCTGAAAACCCAACAAGCTATACCATTGAAACAGCCAAGGATTTAGCTGCTCCTCTCAATGTAAAAGCAGGCTACACATTTGTTGGTTGGTTTACAGAAGGCGCTTATATTAACGAAATTACATCATTTGACAAGACAGTTAACTTACCAAAGCTATACGCTAAGTTTGAAGCAATAGCTTATGACATCACATATGAGCTCGGCGGAGCACAAAACGCTTCAACAAACCCTGCAACATACACAGTAGAAAATGTTGGCGAGAATGTAATCGTTTTAGCTGATCCTACATTAGCTGGTGCAACATTCTTAGGTTGGTACATTGGCGAAGATAAGGTAACAGAGGTTCCTGCAACAGTTGGCGGTGTTACAATTACTGCAAAGTGGGATTATATTAAGTACAACATCACATATGTATTAGGCTTAGAAGGTGTTACAAACACTAATGCTGCACAATTTAGCAGAGATGCAGATTTTGAATTTGTCGCTCCTACATTAGAAGGCTATGACTTTATTGGTTGGTATCTTGATGCTGCTTACACGCAAGCAATCACTAAGACAAATGATCAAGTAGGCGATATTACCGTTTACGCTAAATGGGGTAAGAAAGTAACTGCTGAAGATGTTGAGCTATCACAGGAAAACATGAATGTATTATTTGACGGTAATCAAAACTCTGGCGGCGATTGGTATCCAGGCGGTGGTTGGTACACCGAGAAGGGAACATCCGGTACAATTACATTCAAAGAAGCAATTAATATTGCTAGTGCAGAAACATATATTTGGTCAAACGGAAACTCAACTGGCTCTATCAAGTTTTTAGATGCTGATGGCAATACTGTGTTTGAGATGGGATTTAACTGGTATAACAACATGGATGGCTCAGCTATTGTTTTGGCAGTACCAAGTGATGTTAAGGTGAAATCTATCGTTATTACAAGAGATAACAGAGACAGCGGTCAGCCTGCATATTTACAGTTCTATGAACTCAATATTTATGCAAGTGTAAGCGCACCTGTTGAAGAAGCACCTGCACAATAATTAAACATGATTTAAACAGGAAAAGGAACTTCCTTTTCCTGTTTTTGATAAAGACACAACATTTTATATCTATTACACGCAAAAATTTTCTCGAATATTCTATATTTAATAAGGAAAAATATGAAAAAATCAATCAAATTATTAGTATTAGTATCAATGCTACTTGTGTTAGTGATGTCTGTTGCATTAATTTCATGTGGTGGCAATGGCGATACAAATACCGATTCAAATCAAAATCTTAAAAATAAATGCACCGTTACCTTTGTTCAAGCAGATGGAACAGAAGAAAAAGTAACTGTTGATATAGGAAAAACAGCGACAGCTCCGGAGTTAAAGCAAATTGAAGGCTACATTGTGGCGTGGGATGTTACAGACCTTACATATCTTTCAGAGGATATTACTGTTACTGCAATTAAAACACCAATAGAATATGGTATCAAATATGAGCTTGATGGTGGAACAAATGATGATGGAAATGTATCAACATTTACCATTGAATCATCAACAATCGTTCTTAACAATCCATCAAAAACAGGTTATAATTTCTTAGGCTGGTATTCAGATGCTGAATTTAAAACAAAGGTTGAAGAAATTCCCGAAGGCTCAATAGGAGATATAAATCTATACGCTAATTGGGAAACCGTTGCTTATAATATTACATACATTTTAAACGGCGGCGAAAATAATCCGGACAACCCAGCAACATATAATATTACATCTGATGATATTATACTTAAAGCTGCATCGCAAGCTAGCTATGATTTCGTAGGATGGTATTCTGACCAATATTTCTCAACACCATGCGAAAAAATTCCTGCTTCTTCAACAGGCAATATTACACTTTACGCAAAATTTGAGATAGAAAACTTTGATATTAACTATCAGCTAGATGGCGGTAAAAATAATAAAAATAACCCATCTCAATATAATGAAAAATCCACAGTTGTATTTGGTAAGCCAAGTAAATATGGATATCAATTTATCGGCTGGTATTTAGATGAAGCATGTACCGAGAAAACAACAGGAATAACCTTCGGTAGCAAGGGAGATATAACAGTTTACGCTAAATGGGAAATTATTCAAACTGATGTAAAATATGTTCTTGGAGACCTTGCTGAATTAAATCCTGAAAATCCATCTAGCTATACAGTTGAAACCACTCATCAGCTATTAGATCCACTTAATATTAAGACTGGATACACATTTGAGGGTTGGTATATAGATAGGGAATTTACTCAAAAGGTTGAAACCATTGAAAAAATGTTTGGTTATACAAGCTTTTATGCAAAGATAACAGCGAATGTTTATAGCATTACATATGTTATGAATGATGGCACAAGACCTGAAGGAAATCCATCCTCATATACAGTTGAAAATGTTGGTGACAACAAATTATCTCTTGATGATGCTGTAAGAAGTGGCTATAAATTCATCGGTTGGTATCTTGATGAAAAGTTTGCAGGCGAATCAGTTACTGAGATTCCTGCATTAATGCTTACAGATATTGTGCTATATGCTAAATGGGAAATTGTTACTTATAATATAACATACGAATTAAATGGCGGAACTAATGCAGAAAGCAATAAAGCTACATATACAATAGATAGTAATATTACATTTGCGGCTGCTACAAAAGAGGGAACATATCTTTCGGGCTGGTATTTAGATGAAAATTTCACACAGGAAATTAGATCCACAAGTGGTTTATCTATGGATATTACTGTATATGCGAAGTGGTTTGACAAGCTAAGCGATCCAATAATGAAATTTGATGCTTCTAAGGTTGAAAGCGTAACACCAACCGAAGGAAATGAAAGAAAAGATCAAGCACAAAATCTATTTAACGGAAAGGCTACCTCTGGTGGTATTTACGATGGAAGAGATGAAAGCTGGTACGGTAAAACAGGAGAAACATTAACTATTATTTTTACAGAAGAAGTAGAGATAGCTCAAATTTATTTGTACGGCTCTGGTAACTGGTCATATTCAGCATGGACTATGTTTGATAGCGAAGAAAACGAAGTTGCTAAAAATGATGAGGTTATTTTAAGCGCAGCATATTCTGTTGAAAAATTAGAGATTTATAACTCAGAAGTAGTCAAGGTTAAAAAGATTGTTATTAAGCTTGGACAACAAAAGTGGGAAACAGGAACAACTAATAAATTCTTAGAAATTGAAATTTATGTCAAGAACCCTGACTACATCGCTCCACCATCTGAAGAAGGCGAATCTGTTGAAAATGGCGAATCAATAGAAAACGTTGAATCAATTGAATAATTTATAAAACAAAAAGCATTGCTTCGGCAATGCTTTTTGTGATGTATAATGAATTATTTTAAATCCTCTATAAATTTATTTACAGTTTTGTTTTTAGTTAATAAATATGAAATTATTGTTCCTAACACTAACGAAGCTCCACCTTGAATGACATTGAAGGGAATTGAGATAACTGCTGTGCTTATTCCAAATAACATCCATTCATATAAGAAATATCCCAAAACCATAACTGCTTCGCCACAAAGCGCACCGATTAACCTTGAAATTAAATCAAAACGGATAATATTTTTTATTCCTTTGTATGTAAAATAACAAGCAAGAGACAAAAGAGCTTTAATTATTAATGTTCCTGGAGCATAAATTGCATACGCGCCAATTAAATCAGCAATCATAGCACCTATACCACCGCAAATAGCGCCGTAAGGACCAAGAATAAAAGTAGCAATTATAATAAATGCATCGCCTAAATTGATATTTCCGTAAGCACCCGCAGGCACTGAAACGAAAGCGGTTATAACAAATATCAATGCAGCAAGCATGCCGCATACACACAGTTTTTTGATTTTTTTATTCATTTTATAACTCCTAAATGTTCAAGTAAAATTTTTAAACCAATTAAAATTAAAATAACACCGCCCACAAGCTCAGCCTTTGACTTGTATTTAGCTCCAAATACATTTCCAAGCTTAACACCAATCATACAAAGCAGGAATGTTATTATTCCAATAGAAGAAATAGCCACCCAAATATTTACGTTTGGTAAAATACCGTAGGAAATTCCAACGGCTAAAGCGTCTATGCTTGTTGCAATAGCCATAAGAAGCATTGTTTTAAAGCACAACGATGCATCGGTATCCTCATCATCCTTGGAGCAGCTTTCTTTTATCATAAGTACACCAATTAAAGCGAGAAGAGTAAAAGCAATCCAATGGTCAACAGCTACTATGTATTTTTCAAATGCGCTACCAAGAAAATATCCAATTAAAGGCATAAGCGCCTGAAAACCGCCAAACCAAAGACCTACAATAGCCATTTCTCTAATAGATACCTTTTTCATAGCAAGTCCCTTGCAAATAGAAACGGCAAAAGCATCCATAGAAAGTGCGATAGCGGTAATAATCAATTCGGGAATTCCCATTTAATCACCTCGTTCATTTTATAACAGAAAAATATTATCATAATTGTATTGATAAGTCAATAAAAAAATACATATTTACAAAAAATTCACATTCAAAGAAAAAAACTACTTGACATTTCTATATTATTATGATACAATATTGACGCCGCATAATGTTGTGGTCGCAAACGGATGTATATCCTACCCGACTTAGCGAGTTTTGTTGAAAGAGAGGTGCTTTTCATGTTTGCTATTATCCAAACAGGCGGAAAGCAGTACAAAGTAAACGAGGGAGACGTAATCTTCGTTGAAAAACTTAACGTAGAGGAAGGCGCTGAAGTTACATTTGATCAAGTTCTTGCAGTATCAAATGACAATGGCTTCGTAGCTGGTGCTCCATATGTTTCCGGTGCTTCCGTAACAGCAAAGGTTGTTCGTAACGGCAAAGCAAAGAAAATTTACGTTATGAAGTACAAGCCAAAGAAGAACGAGAAGAAGAAGATCGGTCATAGACAACCATATACAAAGGTTCAGATCGAAAAGATTGTTGGTTAATTCGGAGAAAAATTATGACAAAAGTCGTATTTTACAAATCAAACGACATCTATTGGGGCTTTGAAGAGCAAGGACACTCAGGCTTTGCAAGCAGTGGCGATGATATTTTATGCTCAGCTATTTCTGCTATGACAATGCTTGTTATCAATGCAATAGAGGTTTCATACGATTCCATGGTTGATTATATAATC
This sequence comes from Eubacteriales bacterium, assembly GCA_045533435.1. Classification (GTDB taxonomy): domain Bacteria; phylum Bacillota; class Clostridia; order Oscillospirales; family CAG-272; genus RGIG2000. The sequence goes on from JAZSHT010000049.1 coordinate 13,387, forward strand.
GACGAAGAAACAACAAACATTTCCGTTAAAGCTCGTAGCGCGTTACCAAGCTATGAGAAGGATGAGAAGAAATCATATGCGATTTCTGGTCTTATTAAGGCTTATTTCTATCAGTTAACTGACTTGGTAGAGGAATACTACGACTACTTAGATGTAGAGGTAGTGGAAAAGGATTTTGAGTAACACCAAAATCTTTGGTAACAAATAATTGTAAATTTTATACGGAGGAACATAAAATGTTAAGAATTAGCTTACAGTTCTTCGCACACAAAAAAGGTGTTGGTTCTACAAAGAACGGCCGTGATAGTGAGTCTAAGCGTCTTGGTGTTAAGAAAGCAGACGGTTCAAACGTAA
>JAZSHT010000076.1:0-10768 GCA_045533435.1 Eubacteriales bacterium
TACCTATATCCTCCAAACAGTATAACTCACAAAAAACATAAAAATATTTACTATCATAGCTTGTAGATACTTTTTTAGAAATTAATTCAGCATTTAAAAGTGATTTATCCATTTCAACTCTTAATTTTTGAAATGCTATATCTATAATTTGCTCGTTTGTATGCTTTACATTTTGAATTTCATATTCAAGATGCTTTTCTGTTATACAATAAATAGGTAACTCTATAAGGTTAAAAAGATATATCTGCTCATTTTTCTCTATTATATCACAAACCATTTCACAATTTCTATACTTATTTAAATTTTTTATATTATATTTAAATATTTTATACTCTTTGCGCGTATATGTTTTGCCAGTATATACTTTTTTCGTGTCATTATACGGTACTTTTACTTCAATTTTTTTATTTACATACGCCTTAATTGTACCCTTTGCATCAACATATCGAACTCCTTGAGATTGCGAATCTAAAACCCCGGATATCAACAAGTCGCCTTTCTTTACTACATCACCAATGGACACTTGCTTTCTTCCTTCTTCAACGCTTATAAAAGATATCTGTCCATCGAATTTTGAAATAATATTAGTATATTTATCTTTAAAAGCTTTATTTTCATTTTCATCTAACTTTTCTTTAATGACCACATTTGCTACATTACCTACAATATTTACTGAAATCCAACTAATTTTATTAGATGAAATAAGAACCTTGTTATGTAATTTCTTATAATTTATTTTGGGAATAAAGCTACCAATGTGAAAATCGGCTTTATCCAGCTCAGCAACAACCTCGCTTTTAGTAAGCGATGTATTACCAGTGATATTGATTTTCCAAACAAACATTGTGGAAACAAATGATGATATTAATAGTAAAAGAAGACCAATAAAAATGCCAACTCTGTACTTATTACTTTGAAAAGCTGTTATAAATCCCTTTTCTTGATTAAAAAACAATTCTATATTTACATCATCAAACGCTTTTTTATACTCAACAATTTGATGTGAATATATAGTAATTTTTAAATTATCATTTTTTAAAAATTCAGCTTTTATGTATGATAAAGAACTAGATAAAATTATATCTAGTACCCTAGAAGACAGCTCTTTTTTAACTATAAAATTTGATTTAGAACTAAAAATGCTCATTAAATTTCCTCAATTTGAAAGCTTAGAACTATACCATTTATACTAACTCTTCCGTTTGAAAAAGTAAGCATAGTAAGCTCTTTTCCTTTGATCGTTAATATAAATTTTTTGCATCTTATAATTATGTTATTTTTTTCATATTTTTTAACGCCCATGCCTCCATCAATATACAAATGCTTGTTACCTATAAATTGTACATTAGGTATGTCGAGAAGGCTGTCAATAGGTATATCAAAGCTTTCTGAAAATATCTTTTCAATTTTCTTTTTGAACATTATACTATTCTCCACTATTACAAATCTTACATATAATGTTTATGTTACAAACGGGTCAATAATAACAGATAAGTTATATAAAAAGTAAAGTTTTTAGACAAATGTAAAACATTAATTTTTTTATATTTTCAAACAAAAAATGAACAAACAAAAAATTTTATCAAATTTGAAGAAAAATATTGATTTTTTTTTGAAGCGAATATATAATTATACTATATTATATTAAAAAAGGAGATGCATGTATGGACACGACAACCGGCAGTAAACCGCGAGGGTGCAATTTAATATGCGGTAGATGCTATATATGCATTGGTGTTTACCCATATTAAATTATTTTAAAGCCCTTTCACGAAAATTAGAAAGGAGAAAAATATGGAAGAATTAAACATTGTTGTAAATCAACTTGATGAGTTAATTGAAAATAGAAGCTTTAGCGCAATCAAAGAGATATTAAAAGACATGGAGCCAATGGATATTTCCATAGTGCTTCAAGAGTTTCCTAAAAAAATAGCGATTTTATTTAGACTTTTACCTAAAGACCTAGCGGCTGAAGTATTTGTAGAAATGGATAGAGAAAATCAAGAGATACTTCTCTCTTCTTTTACAGACATTGAGCTTAAAGAAATGCTTGATGAAATATATATTGATGATACTGTTGATATTATTGAGGAAATGCCTGCAAATGTGGTAAGAAGAATTCTCTTGATTTCAGATGAAGAATCAAGAAAAGCAATTAACGATATACTTAACTATCCTGAGGACTCCGCAGGAAGCATTATGACCACGGAGTATGTAAAGCTTGATGAGGACATTACTGTTGAAGACGCCTTAAAAAGAATACGCCGTACAGGTATTGATAAGGAAACCATTTATACCTGTTATGTTACTAGTCCAAACAGACACCTATTAGGCTATGTTACTGCTAAACAATTACTTTTAGCTGACGAGGATATTATTATTTCTGATATAATGGATACTAATATTATCTTCGTAAATACCCACGAGGACAAAGAAATTGTAGCTAATGAAATGAGTAAATATGACCTTCTAGCATTGCCTGTTGTTGATAACGAAAACAGACTAGTAGGTATTATCACTGTCGATGACGCCATTGATGTCATTGAAGAAGAAGCAACGGAGGATATGGAAAAGATGGCCGCTATGCTTCCTTCTGACAAGCCTTATCTAGCAACAAGTGTTTTTGAAATATGGAAACAACGAATTCCTTGGCTTCTATTACTTATGTTTACAGCAACTTTTACAAGCCAAATTATTACAAGCTTTGAAGGAAAGCTATCTGCTATTTTAACCGCGTTTATTCCTATGCTTATGGGATCAGGCGGTAATGCTGGTGGACAGACATCTGTTACTATTATTCGTGGTCTTGCCCTAGAAGAAATTCGTTTGAGAGATATTTTTAAAATAATCTTTAAAGAATTAAGAGTTTCTATTTTCTGTGGCGGTGTATTGGGAATAGCAACATTTGCTAAGCTCATCTTGATTGATAAGCTATTACTTGGCAATAACGGTATAACTATTATGGTAGCTCTAACTGTTAGCTTAACGATAATACTTGTAATAATTGTTGCTAAATTGGTTGGATGTATTCTTCCTGTTTTAGCAAAGCGAATTGGACTTGACCCTGCTGTAATGGCAAGTCCGTTTATTACAACTGTTGTTGACGCTATTTCTTTGCTCATTTATTTCGGTATTGCAACAGCTGTCATTTTATAAAGCTTAAGCACTTGCTTTTATGCAAGTGCTTTTTGTTAATTATGTGAACTGTCAAATTATTGCAAAACACATAATATAAGTATAGATATTTAATCTAAAGGATAAAGGAGGACAAAATATGTGCATCGCTTCTTTAAAATCTATGACAGTTGCAATGAAAGCAAGAAAAGCACTCGAGGAAGCCTATATAGACTGTGAAATTATAAAATTAGAACCAAATATGACTAAAAAAGGTTGTGCTTATGGCATAAAATTTAATTGTGTGAATATAAACTCTTTGGAAAATATTTTAAAGAAAAAAAGAGTTAATTATACAGATATTTTTAGATTATAAAAGGAAAATTTATGATATATCTTGATAATACAGCTACAACATTTCCTAAACCACCATCAATGATAAAAGAAATGTCTGAATGCATAAAAAAATATTGCGGAAACCCAGGAAGAAGCTCGCATTCATTGTCTATAAAAAGTGCTGAAAAAATATACGAAACCCGCGAATTGTTAAGTGAAATGTTTGATGCTATTCCTGAAAATGTAATATTTACCTATAACACCACTTATGCTTTAAATATTGCAATCAAATCACTTTTAAAATACTCAACTCACATCCTGATTAGTGATATAGAGCATAATTCTGTACTAAGACCGGTAAACGCACTTGCTACACAAAAGTTATGTACCTATGATATTTTTTCAACAAGTGGTAGCGATGAAGAAATTATTTTAAATATTAAAGAAAAAATAAAACAAAACACATCAATGCTTATTTGCACACATGTATCAAATGTTGGCGAAAGGAGATTACCCATTGAAAAAATTGGTAAGCTCTGTAAAGAAAAATGTATAACTTTCATAGTAGATGGAGCACAAAGTGCAGGTGTTCATAATATTTCAATCAAAAATATGAATATTGATGCTCTTTGTATTCCCGGACATAAAAGCTTATACGGACCACAGGGTGTTGGAGCAATAATTTTTGGTAGCGACAAGGTAGGGAGAACCATATTTGAGGGTGGAACTGGTATAAACTCATTGGAGCTTGAAATGCCTGATTTTTTACCCGAAATACACGAAGCTGGAACATTGTCAACGCCAAGCATAATCGGCTTAAATGAGTCGTTAAAGTGGCTTAAAAATGCAGGCATAGACAACATACGATGTCATGAAGAAAATTTGTATAACACTCTAATTGAGCTCATGCTTGATAACAAAAAAATCATTGTTTATAAAATGAACAGTTATCGTGGTAACACCTTATGCTTCAATATAAAAGATATACCATCAAGCATTGTTTCTGAAAAACTTAATAAAAAAGGGATATGTGTAAGAAGTGGTTTTCACTGCTCTCCTCTAGGACATAATGTATTAAAATCAGGTGAAAATGGAGCTGTGCGCATAGGAATTGGCGCATTTAACACAAAAAATGACATATATTCCACTTATAATGTAATAAATAGCATTTCAAAAAGTTATATATAAACACAAAAAGGACAAAGATAATCTTCTCTGTCCTTTTGTTAGTAATTTTTATGGTGTGTTTTAAATTTTCTAATTATATAAGTCATCATTAAAAATGCAATAATTCCAAATAAGCCGCCACAAGAGTCAATCAGCACATCTTTAAACGAAGGTCCGCGATTAGCAACTAAGCCTTGATGAAATTCATCACTTAATGCATACGCTACCAATAAAGCAAATGATAGTAAATATTTATAAATAAATTTAATTTTGAATGAGTGATAAAACGCGTTTGAAATCGTTAAGCCTAATAACGCATATATACTAAAATGAGCTAATTTTCTTACAGGATGTTGAAATTTTGCAATAAGCTCTACAGTAACCTTATCGTGAGGTAAAAATATTTCTAAAAATGCTTTAATTATTCCACCGCTTGTTTTTGATGATTCTACACCAGTTTCGTTGGAAAAGCTATAAATAATAAGCATAGTAGCAATAACTAATAACCAAGAAAACACGATTAATATAATTTTATTCTTCATTATCTAGTAAACTTCCTATATTCAGTAGCTCTTTGCTTTTGAAAAAAGCTGTACCCAAAACAAAAATATTTGCTCCTGCATTATCAGCAATCTTGATGGTTTCAGCGTTAATTCCTCCATCAACCTGAATATCAAGACTTTTTCCAATATTATTCGCATAATTTCTTATGTCAGACACCTTTTGCATGGTATCATGCATAAAGCTTTGACCGCCAAATCCAGGTTCAACAGTCATAACTAAAACCATATCAACTAAATTTATATATTTAAAAATTTCATCGGCTTTTGTACTAGGTTTTATGGAAATACCTGCCTTTTTTCCAAATTTGTGGATTTTATTAATCGCTTCTAGTATGCTATTGTGATCAAGAGCTTCATAATGAAATGTAATAATATCAGCACCACAATTTACAAAATCATCAATATACTTGTTTGGCGACACTATCATAGCATGTACATCAAGCATTAAATTTGTCATTTTTCTAATTGCGCTAATTACAGGCATTCCAAAACTTATATTTGGAACAAAAACGCCGTCCATAACATCAATATGAATATATTTTGAGCCTGAAGCTTCAATTTTTTTAATTTCATTTCCAAGATTAAGCATGTCAGCCGCTAAAATAGATGGGGCCAGTGTTTTCATTTTATACCTCGTGTCAAATTTTGATTTTTTGTGTCAAATAAAATAATTTAGTATAATATAGTAAAGAGTAAAGCTCAGAGTAAGGCGTAAGAATGGATATATAAATCATAAGAAGTGAAATTTATTATCTTACGCCTTTCTCTTTAATAAGCATACTGCGTGAGCTGCAATGCCCTCTTTTCTTCCTGTAAATCCAAGCTTTTCCTCGGTAGTAGCTTTTACATTAACATCTTCTCTATCTATGCCCAAGGCAATAGATAAATTGGTGCGCATATTTTCAATATATGGAGCCATTTTAGGTGCTTGAGCAATTATGGTTGAATCAATATTACATATTTCATAGCCTTTTTCAGTAATTATAACCTTCACTTTTGCTAGAAGCTCCAAGCTATTTGCATTTTTGTACTTTATATCTGTATCTGGAAAAAAGTATCCTATATCTCGAACTCCACAAGCACCAAGTAATGCATCGGCAATTGCATGGGCCAAAACATCTCCATCAGAATGAGCTTCTAATTTTTTTTCATAAGGTATTTTTGTCCCACCAATAATAATAAATTCTCCATCAGAGAACCTGTGTACATCGTATCCATGACCAATTCTCATTAAACATTACCTCGTGAAGCTAAAATCGCTTCTGCTCTCTTAATATCATCCTTAACAGTTATTTTAATATTTTCATTGCCCGTGTCAACTAATTTAACCTTAAATCCCGCATGTTCAGCAAGCATGCAATCATCAGTCGCATCAAAATTATCTTGATTTGCTTTGTAAGCAGCAATTTGATATTTTTTATATTCAAATATTTGTGGAGTTTGAACATTCCACATGTTACTTCTATCAAGCGTTTTTTGAATAAAACCATCCTTGTTTGCCAATTTCACTGTATCAGTTACCTTTGATGCCGATGTCGCAATTCCGTGCTTAATCGCTTCATTTAAGACTTCATTTATGATAGATTGAGTTATTAAACACCTCGCTCCATCATGGACAGCAACATACTTCGCTTTTTTAGATACATACTTAAATCCTCGCAAAGCCGAAATTCGCCTCGTCTGTCCACCTGTAACTATGCATTTTACTTTTTTATAACATTTATCATAAACAAAAGATTTATAATTTTCAGCATCTTCTTTGCGAACTACTAAAATAATTTCATTAATGGACTGACATTCTTCAAATACATTCAGTGTTCTTTCAATAACTGCTACACCATTAATCTCAGCTAACTGCTTATTTTCTCCTTTATTTGAAAATCTCGTTGAAGATCCAGCGCACAAAATAATTGATGAAACAAAACCGGTTTTAAAATTATTTATAGCTTCAGAAATTTTTGAAAATAAACCCATAATTTGTCCTTTCTATCGAATTTATATTATTTTATCACATTTTTATAAAAAAATAAATAGCAAAATAAAAAAAGAGCAAAATAGCTCTTAGTAAAATTGTGATTTTGAAATTCATTTCCAACAAAATTCCTCTTTTTTCTGTTGGAAATGAATTTCATGGTAAAACATTGAAAGCAATAAGCACAGAAAATCAATACTGCTCCTGTAGCCATTTTAGCATTTCATCAAGTTCTATTGAGGACATTGAGTTTTTTCCATACATTAAATCCATCATTTTAACAAAAGATCCAGAGTGATATCTAGATAAGAAATCAATTGTTACACTTCTTATGTACTCTTCTTTTGCTGCATCAGCATAATAATATCTTTCTTTCCCCATTTTTTCAGAATGTATAAAGCCTCTTTCCTCTAATCTTGAAAGAAATGAAATCAAAGTAGGCGCTTTCCAGCCTTTGTGCTTTCCAACATTTTCCATAAGATAAGCAGTATTTACCGGAGCTACATTACATTCCCAAATGACATTCATAACATCAAATTCTGAATCCGGTAGTCTTCTTAAGTTATCCATGTTGATTTCCTTTCTTTAAGTGACGCTTCTATATTATACACTTGTCTAATATGTTTGTCAACAGAATTTGACAAATTTTTTTAACTAAAAATCGCACTGTAAAAAAACAGTGCGACATGTGTCTAAAATTATGCTCTTTTTTCTAAAATAATTTTTTCAATATCTGAGGCGCATCTTATATCAACTATATCTTTATCTTCAAATTTAACTAAATAAAAGGCTTCTACATCCATTACAATTTGAAGCATTCTCAAAGAATCAACCCCTAAATCAAATATGTTTGTATCCTCATTATATGATGCTCTTGGAGCTTCAACATATCTTGAAATTATTTCTAAAATTCTGTTAATCATATATTCTCCGCTTAACTAAAATGTTTTATAGATTAATTATATACTTATAAATAAATTTTTTCAAGCATAATTTGACAAAATATTGACATTTTATAAAATTTTATTTATAATTTCATTGAGGTGATTTTATGAATAGAACTGACATAAGAAAAAACAATCTGATTTTGATAATTAACGCTATTAAAGAAAAAAGTAAAAGCTTGGACGAGCTTTCAAAAGAGCTCAAAATTTCAAAGGTTACTGCTATTAATTTAACTAAAATGCTAGTAGAAAAAAATATAATTGCAGTTGATACTGTCTTAGAAAATAAAACTGGAAGACCTACAAACTATTACAGAATAGAAAATAAATGCCATACTATGTTTTTTGAACAAACAAATAAAAGCTTTCGCTGTATTTCTATTGATTTATGTGGAAGAGTTGTTGACAGATTTGATTTTGTCATTATCCCAAGACTAAGCATGCAGGCTAATGTAGAAATTCTTTATAAAAGATTTAAAAGCAAGCATGATTTCGGAAAATACTGCATTGATGTTTTTGCCTCTTGCAGCAATGAATTGATAAAATATCTTCCAAAAACAACAAAAATCATGTCTAAAGAAGAAATTATATTAACATGCCTTTCAGAAAAAGACAAAGCAATACTTTTTAAACTAGGAAATAAATATTCAATGTCTTTATACTCTCATATACAAATTCCTCAGAAAGGAATTGGTGAAAAAATACTACTTAAAGCTATTAAATTTGATAAGATTTATAAATTTTCTCATGAATTGTATGACGGTATATTCTTAGCACTTGAAAAGCATTCATTAAAACAATTAGATAAATTAATATAAGATAACGGCGATACAAAGTATCGCCGTTATTATTAAAGTAAATCAGTAATTGAAAGTTGATTTGTTTTGGCAAGATTATCAAAAACATGATTTTGTTCAAGAGTTTCCATAACAGCCTTAGATAGCATAGTTTTTTGTTGGAAATCCTCAACTGAAAAAATCTCATTGCTATCGCGTGCTTCTTTAATCTTTATTGCTGCATTTTCACCTATTCCATCTATTGAAGAAAATGGCATTCTAATTTTACCATTTTCAGGTAAGAATTTAAATGAATCTGATTTCATAAGATCTACCGGTAAAAACTCTATACCTCTAGCAAGACATTCGTATACCATTTGAAGCGCAGTAATCATATCCTTTTCCTTTTGTGTAGCATCATTACCCTTTGCTTCAATCTCAGAAATTCGGTCAAGAACACCTCTTTTCCCCTTCTCTACCATTGATGATTCAAATCCGCCGGGAGCAACACTTAAGAATGCACAATAGAATACAAGTGGCATATGCACCTTATACCAGCCAAGACGAATAGCGGACATAACATAAGCAGCAGCGTGTGCTTTAGGGAACATGTATTTAATTTTCTTGCATGAACTAATATACCAATCTGGAATATTATTTGCAATCATTGCCTCTTCATATTCTGGCTTAAGTCCCTTGCCTTTACGAACATCTTCCATAATCTTAAACGCCATGCCTTTTTCAAGTCCATGATAAATAAGATAAAGCATTATACTATCACGCGTTCCTACTACATCTGAAATTGTACAAATACCATCTTTTATTAAATCCTGCGCATTGCCAAGCCATACATCAGTACCATGTGAAAGACCAGAAATCTGCAGTAAATCCGAAAAGTTTTTCGGCTTTGAATCAACAAGCATCTGCTGAACAAATTTTGTACCAAATTCAGGCAGACCATATGTACCCACTGAGCATTTCAAATCGCTTAGTAGATCAGCAGATCCGAGAGGTTTGGTTGATAAAAACAGCTCATAAACACTAGGATCGTTCATTGGAACATCTAAAACAGATGTTCCAGAATATGTTTCCAACATTTTATATTTTGTTGGAATATCATGTCCAAGCTCATCTAGCTTTAAAAGAGTGTCATGTAAGTAAGAAAATGTGAAGTGTGTTGTTACTATATTAGAGTTAGGGTCATCAGCAGGATGTTGAACAGGACAAAAATCATATATTTCATATTCTTTAGGAACAACAACAATGCCACCTGGATGTTGACCTGTTGTTCGTTTTACTCCTGTGCAAAGTCCTGCTAATCGCTTCATTTCTGCGCTATTAACAGTTAACTGATGCTCTTCCATATATTTAAGAATATAGCCGATAGCAGTCTTTTCCGCTACTTCTCCTATTGTTCCAGCTCTAAATACATTCTCGGCGCCGAATAAATCTTCAGTATATTTATGAATTTTGCCTTGAACATCACCTGAGAAGTTAAGGTCAATATCAGGAGATTTATCGCCTTTGAAGCCTAAGAATGTCTCAAATGGAATATCATGACCATCCTGAATAAGCTTTGTGTTGCAATGCGGACAATTTTTATCGGGAAGGTCAAAGCCTGAACCAACACTACCATCGGTAAAGAATTCACTAAACTTACAATTTGGACACCTATAATGTGGTTGCAAAGGATTAACCTCAGAAATTCCCGCCATTGTAGCAACAAATGAAGAACCAACTGATCCTCGCGAACCTACAAGGAAACCATCTTCATTTGATTTTTTTACTAATTCTTCAGAAATATAATAAATAACAGCATAGCCATTACGAATAATAGAATTATGATCTTTTTCTAAACGCTCTTCAACAATCATTGGTAATTCCTTACCATAAATT
>JAZSHT010000186.1:0-3927 GCA_045533435.1 Eubacteriales bacterium
ATATGGTGTTGACAGAATAAGTGTCAATCCTCAAACTTTAAATGATAAAGTTTTAGAATCAATAGGTAGGAAACATACTGTTAATGACTTTCTTGAAGCTTTTGAACGAGTTAAAAAAAGTGGTATTAAGTTTGTGAATACTGATTTAATAGCGGGACTTGAAAATGATAGCTTTGAAAGCTTTAAATCAACCGTTGATAAAATAATTGATTTAAATCCCGATAACATAACAGTCCATTCCTTTTCTGTTAAAAAATCAGCACAAATTTTAAGAGATAATGAGGATATATACTTTAAAGACAATGATTTTGCAGTAAAAAGTGTTGATTATGCGTATGAAAAGCTTACTGCTTGTGGATATGAGCCTTATTATATGTATCGTCAAAAAAATACAGTTTGTGATTTAGAAAATGTTGGATACGCTAAAAAAGGCACTTTTGGATTATACAATGTTTTAATGATGTCAGATTGCCATACAGTTTATGGGGTTGGAGCGGGTGCAACAACTAAAATTGTAAAGAATTTTGATGGGAAAATAGAAATTAATAGAATATTTTCAAAAAAATATCCATATGAATATTTGCAGGATAAGTAGTTATCTTGGAAAGGAGGCATAGGTTGAAAAATATTAATATTATCTTTAAAAACGAACAGGACAAAATTGATTTCGTTAATGAATGCGAAAGAGATTTTGAGCAAAGACTTGACAAAGTAAGCCAAAATGCAATAAATAGTGGTGTAAGAATTTTGCTTTTATCTGGACCCACCTGTGCCGGAAAAACAACAACGGCTAATAAAATTATCCATGATTATAACGAAATAGGAAAAAGCGTAACGGTAATATCTATTGATGACTTTTTTAAAGAAAAAATTGAAGACAGAAAAGTTAACGAAGACAAAAAGCTTGACTATGATTCTGTGGATGTTATTGATTTACCTCTTTTAGCTGATTGCATTCAAAGCATAAAGGCTGGGAATATTATTAGCGTTCCGAAATTTGATTTTATTTCACAAAAGAGAATTGGATACACAAAACACGCCATTGATGAAAATGAAATAATAATTTTTGAGGGAATACAAGCTGTATATCCTGAAATTACATCTCTTTTTGATGTGGAATACATGGGAATTTTTATATGCGTAAATGATGATGTATGCATAAATGGAGTTCGTTTTACAAAAAATGAAATTAGACTAATTCGTCGCATAGTAAGAGATGAAAAGTTTAGAGGTGCAACTCCCGAATTTACATTTTATATTTGGGAATCTGTTAGGGAAAATGAGGAAAAAAGCATTTTCCCCAATAAAGATATATGTCAAATTCAAATAGATTCATTTATGTGCTATGAGCTTTTTTTAATGAAAAAATACTTAATTGATGTTCTGACAAGCTTTGATAAAAGTAGCAAATATTATGAAAAAGCCAAAGATATTCTTGAAAAGATAAGTAGTCTTGATGAAATTAGTTATGATTATATACCGAAAGGATCATTATATACTGAATTTTTAGGCGAAAAATAATGTGAGGAAGGCAGATTGGATATAAACAAGAAAAAAGCATTACCTAAAAGTGCTATTGGAATGTTTTTTTCAGGGGTGTTTGTATTAACCTTAGCAAACATTCTTGTCAAAGCAGTTGGACTTATATCGAAAATTGTTTTAAATCGTGTTGTAGGGAGCGTAGGAGCTGGATATTATAGCTCTGCGTATGAAATATATGCATATCTCTATGTAATTTCTACTTCAGGGTTACCTGTTGCAATTTCGATAATGGTTTCTAAGAGCCGAGGACGAGGAAAAATAAAGGAAGCAAAAAGAATATTTGACATTGCATTTATAGTTTTGCTTATAATCGGTACTGTACTTTCGCTGGCTATGATTTTGTTTTCTGATAAAATCGCAACGATTATAAGCGCAAGCGATACTAGATTATCAATAATAATGGTAGCACCTACGATGCTATTTGTATGCTTGTCAAGCTGTTTAAGAGGATATTTTCAAGGTTATCAACTAATGGCGCCCACTGCAATATCTCAGCTTATTGAGGCTGTAATTAAGGTGTTTTTGGGCGTGTTGCTTGCTTTTTATGCTAAAAGCAAGGGATACAGCGATTTTGTTGTAGCTGCATATACAATTTTAGGTGTAACAATTGGAGTTTTGCTTGGAATGATATATTTATATATTAAGAAGCTATCATTTAAAGAGCACGATTATTTACCTAAGGAATTATTAGTTGATGATAATCAAAAAAATAGAAAGCAGATTTTGAAAGAGCTATTTTCGATTGCAATCCCGATAACCTTAAGCTCATCGGTTTTATCTTTAACCACTATTATAGATACTATTATGGTACAAAATAGGCTTCTAGCTTTTGGCATGAACGAATTATCGGTGCGGATTTATTATGGAGATTATACTTCCTTAGTAATTTCAATGTTTAATTTGCCTACAATCTTATTTTATCCTATTGCTAATGCTTTAGTGCCTTTCATATCATTAGCTCATAGCGAAAAAAATCAAAAGAAGAGTAGAGAAATACGAGAATTAGCTTTAAGAGTGATCAATATAATTGCTATACCATGCGCACTTGGTTTAGGCATATTTTCTTATCCTATATTGAAATTACTAATGTTTAAGGATGATTCCGTATCAAGAGCTGCTCCTTGGCTGTCTGTCGCGGCTATTTCTGTTATATTTTTGGGAATTATATCTGTAACAAACGCTTATTTAAACACTGCGGGTAAGCAGAAATTGCCCATAATTTCAATGATAGTTGGTGCGACAGCAAAATTAATATCAAATTATTTTTTACTTGGGAAAATAGGAATTTTTGGCGCACCTGCTAGCACAGTAGTGTGTTATTTATGCGCATCATCACTAAATATTTATTTTACAGTGAAAAATTTTGGAAAAATAGGTAGCTTGAAAAAGTTATTTATACTACCTTTGATTTCATCAATTTTATCTATTGGCTCATCAGCTGCAATATTCATTGTGCTAATAACCTTTATTCCAGAAAAAATATCAACAATTTTAGCAATACTTTTATCTGTTGTTTTGTATTTTATTGTTTCTTTTAAGATAAAGTCTTTAACAATTGATGATATTTATATGGTTCCCAATGGCGATAAAATTTTAAAACGCTTGATGAAATTTAAATTTTTTAGAAATTTAGTACAAAATATATAAAAAAATATAAATTTTTTCGATTTTTTTGTAAAATATTTCATTAAATACTTGAAATATTAAAATTATGATGTTATAATATAAATACAGAACCGAATGTATTCGGGATAAGTAAATTTTAAAATTAAGGAGAACAAAACCAATGAACAAGTCAGAGCTTATTGAAGTAGTAGCTAACGTAACAGATCTTAAGAAGAAGGATGCAGAAGCAGCAGTTAATGCAGTTTTAGAAGCTTTTGAAAAAGCACTCGTTGAAGGAGATAAAATTCAACTTATCGGATTCGGTACATTCGATGTAAAAGAAAAAGCAGCTAGAGAAGGTCGTAACCCTGCAACAGGCGAAACAATTCAAATTGAGGCTTCAAAGCAGGTTAGATTTACAGCTGGTAAAACACTTAAGAACAAGATTAACGCGTAAATACTTGCAGACCTGCGTATCTTATGATGCGCAGGTTTTTAATGTTTAGGAGAATTATGAGAATAGATAAATTTTTAAAAGTATCAAGAATTATTAAGCGCCGTACAGTTGCTAACGAGGCATGTGATGCTTCTCATGTAAGTGTGAACGGAAGACAGGTAAAGGCCTCATATGATGTTAAAGAAGGGGATATTATAGAGATAACCTTTGGCGAGAAAAAACTAAAGGTTAAAGTTCTTGATGTTCGTGATATTATTAGAAAAAATGATGCAACAAGCTTATATGAGATAAGTCGGAGGCCAAGCGGTCTTAGGAAGACAGCA
>JAZSHT010000077.1:0-17152 GCA_045533435.1 Eubacteriales bacterium
CGACCGTGCGAAGCGTGGTCATATCACGCGTACATTGTACGCCATATCACTCTGCGAAGCAGATATATCGGTGATCAGTAGTTTCACTACCGATTTTCTTTAAAAAGAACCAAATTGATAAAGTCAAAACAATAAATCTTCGCTTATAAGATGGTTTTGGACAGATAGGTGTTCAGCTAATCGCTGACCACTGACCACTGAACACTGACCACTAAATAGCGACTGAAAGGAGCTATTGCTATGCCTATTATTATCCCAAAAGACATTCCAGCATTTTCTAGGCTTATTAACGAAAATATTTTCGTTATGGACTCTGAGAGGGCTATGCGACAGGACATTCGCCCTATTGAAATTGCTATTGTAAATTTAATGCCTACAAAGATTGAAACTGAAACTCAGCTAATCCGTCTTTTGTCAAATTCTCCACTTCAAATTAAGGTAACCCTTATCGGTACTGAAAGCTATGTGGGAACACACACATCAGTAGGACATTTACAAAAATTCTATAAAACATTTTCCGATATTAAGGACCAGCATTTTGACGGTATGATTATCACAGGCGCACCTGTTGAAATGATGGATTTTACCGAGGTTAAATATTGGGACGAATTAACTCAAATTTTTGAGTATTGCAAAACTAATGTTCAATCAACAATCTTTATTTGTTGGGGCGCGCAGGCGGCGCTACATTATTATTATGGTCTTGATAAATATACTCTTGATAAGAAGCTTTTTGGAGTATTCAAGCACCATAAATTCGTTCGCTTTGACCCACTTTTAAAGGGTACAGATGAGGAATTTTATATTCCACACTCTCGCCACACATCAGTAAAATACGAGGACATTGAAAATGTTCCCGATTTATCCATCCTTGCAGGAAGCCGTGATGTGGGAGCAAGCGTTGTTCGCTCTGTTGATGGCCGCCAAATATTCCTTATGGGTCATATGGAATATGACCGTGATACTCTTAAAAACGAGTATTACCGCGACTTAAACAAGGGACTTGACATTGACCCGCCAAAGAACTATTTCCGTGACAGCGAAAACTCCGTTGTTGTACCGAATTGGTTCTCAACCGCTAACCTTATATACTCAAATTGGCTTAACTATTATGTATATCAGGTAACACCATTTCAACTTGAGGAGTTGAAATGAGAGTGGTCAGTGGTCAGTGATCAGCTGGCTACCTAATCTCTTGAATTACATTTCAACCTCACTTGTTTAACAATACATTAAATTTTATCATACAAGCAGTGTCGTTTAGAGGTGCGTGGCTAACCGCTGACCACTGAACACTGACCACTGAACACTTGTTTTGACTGAAAGGAAAAACCATGAACACAAAAGAACTACAAAAGCACGCCACAGACATTCGCCTTGGCATCGTTGAAGCAGTTTTCAACGCTAAGAGTGGACATCCAGGTGGAGCGTTATCAAGCGCAGACATTCTTGCTTGTCTATACTTTAATGAATTAAACATAGACCCACAAAATCCTAATATGGAGAATAGAGACCGTTTTGTATTATCAAAGGGACATTCATGCCCAGGTCTTTACTCTGCTCTTGCACACAGAGGATTTTTCTCAACCGACCTACTTAAAACATTCCGTCATACTGACTCTACATTACAGGGACATCCTGACATGAAATACATTCCAGGCGTTGATATGTCATCAGGCTCACTTGGTCAAGGCTTTTCATGCGCTTGCGGTATGGCGCTCAGCGCAAAAATCAGCGGTAAGGACTACCGTACATATGCATTAGTTGGCGACGGAGAGAGCCAAGAGGGTCAAATTTGGGAAGCGATTATGTTTGCCGCCCACTATAAGCTTGACAACCTTTGCTTAATTATTGATAATAACGGACTTCAAATCGACGGTAAGGTAAGCGATGTTATGAACACAATGCCTTACGATACAAAATTAAAAGCTTTCGGCTGGAATGTTATAGAGATTGACGGCCACAACATTGATGAAATTCTTAATGCATTTAAGCAGGCAAGAGAATTTAAGGGCGCGCCAACTGCTATTGTTGCAAAGACTATAAAGGGCAAGTGCGTATCCTTTATGGAAAACCAGGCAGGATGGCACGGTAAAGCACCTAACGAAGCAGAATATAATCAGGCTATGGCTGAATTAACAGCACTTAAAAATTCTTATGAAGGGGGTAACAACTAATGGCAGATAAGATAGCAACAAGAGAAGCATATGGCGATGCGCTTGCAGAATTTGGCGCTACAAATGAAAACATCGTAGTCCTTGATGCAGACCTTGCAGAGGCTACAAAAACTATTAAGTTCAAGAAAAAGTTCCTCGAAAGATTTTTTGATTGTGGTATTGCGGAAAATAACATGTTTGGCGTTTGCGCAGGACTTTCCACAACAGGCAAAATTCCATTTGCATCAACATTTGCAATGTTTGCCGCAGGCAGAAGCTATGAGCAAATTAGAAACTCAATCGGTTATCCACACCTAAATGTTAAAATTTGTGCAACTCACGCGGGCATTTCCGTAGGCGAGGATGGCGCAACACACCAATGCAACGAGGATATTGCTTTAATGCGCACAATTCCTGGTATGGTAGTAATCAATCCAAGTGATGCAGTAGAAGCAAGAGCCGCTATTGAGGCAGCAATTAAATATAATGGCCCTATGTATATGCGCTTTGGCAGACTTGCAATTTCAGTTATCAACGATAATCCAGATTACAAGTTTGAAATCGGCAAGGGCATTAAGATGGCTGACGGTAACGATGTAACAATCGTTGCTAACGGTATGATGGTTGAGCAAGCATTGATTGCTAAGGATATGCTTGCAAGTGAAGGAATTTCAGCATCTGTAATCAACATGCACACAGTAAAGCCGCTTGATACAGAATTACTTATTAGCGAGGCAAAGAAAACAGGCGCAATCGTAACATCAGAGGAGCATAATATCATTGGCGGTCTTGGTAGCGCAGTTGCAGAAGCGCTCTGTGAGACTTGCCCTGTGCCTGTTGTTAAGCATGGCGTAAACGATGAATTTGGCAGAAGTGGTCCTGCAAAGGAATTAATTGAGTATTACGGACTTACCGCAAAGGGAATAGTTGAGAAAGCGAAAATTGCTATTTCTTTGAAGAAATAATTTCGAGCCGCCAGCAGTTAGCAGTAGCAAGTAACTTATACGAACGATACAAACAAACTAAATTGATACTAAACAAAAAAACATAAGCAAATAAGGGCTTTAGAGGGTGAGGAAAAATTTGTGAATGTGGCGTCGTAGGCGTACTTCGTACGGTAGAGACCACAGTCGCAAATAGAAAAGCAAAAACGGAATTTCTCCCAAAGGGAAAATTCCTTCCTCAAAAGGTTCGATATCGTATCGACGTACTAAGGAAACTATATAATTTTGCTTTTCGGTTTCACCAGCGTGTAAAGTCCGCAAAGGAGTAAAACAATGAAAAATTGTCCAAATTGTAATGCAAGCGTTATTGATACCGCAAAATTCTGTAATAAATGCGGTTATAATTTTCAAGCAAACGAAAATTTATTCTGTACCGAATGCGGTGCAAAGCTTCAACCCGACAGCGCTTTTTGCGTTGAATGTGGCGCATCTATTCAAGGTGGAGGAGCTGGATTTGACTTTAGCGACATTTCTTCCCTTGAAAACGAGGCAAACGCACAGCTTAATAGTAAAATAGAAGCTGAAAAATTTTATAACAATGCAACGCTTGATGGAACGAAATTGATGAAGTATACGGGAAATGATGATACTGTTTATATTCCCGATGGAATAACCTACATTGAGCCAAGAGCGTTTGACTATACACAGAAGTTTAAAAAATTAAGATTACCTGCAAGCTGCAGTATTATTCAAGGAGCAGCATTACCTGCTTTCGTAGAGCAGATAGAGGTTGATTCGGGTAGTGTATATTTTAAGGTAATTGATGGCGTGCTTTTTACTTATGATGGCCGTGAGCTTATTAAGGCTACATCAAGTATAAGAGGATTTTACAGTGTTCCAAGCAACGTTGAGAATATTCACGTTGCTGCATTTGAAGGAAACGGCGGTATTACAGAGGTCGATATTCCGAGCAGTGTAAGGTGTATAAACGCTTTTGCATTTTTAGGCTGCAAGGGATTAAAAACAGTTAGAATAAGCGGAAACTGGTTGGAAATTTGTCCTTATGCATTCAAAGGCTGCGAGGCTTTAACCACACTTGAATTAAATAACGGCGTAAGAAAAATATGCGAGAGCGCCTTTGATAGCTGCTCGTCCCTTTCAAGCGTAGTAATTCCAAGCACGGTTAATTTTATTGAATACGCCGCTTTTACTCTTTGCAAAGGATTAAGAACCGTAAGAATATTTGGCAGCGATTTGGAAATTAGCCGTTACGCGTTTATGCGCTGTCCAAATATACGCGAGATTGAGCTTAAAAACGGGGTAAGAGTATTAAGAGAAGGCGTATTTAGCGACTGTAACTGCCTTGAAACCATTGAAATTCCAAGAACACTTGAAACCATAGAAAATTATGTGTTCGGTACGGAGCATGGACTAAAAACCTTAAAATTGCCAAGAGGAATCGATGTTGATGTATATAAGTTTGGTGGCAATTGTAATACGAAAATAGTATATATAGATTAAACGAAAGAGGCATAAATATGAAAAATTGTCCAAATTGTAATGCAAGCGTTATTGATACCGCAAAATTCTGTCATAAGTGCAGATTTAACATAAAAAAATACGAGGATGAAAAAGCACACAATGATGAGGTACTATACTGTACCGAATGTGGCGCGGAGCTAATGGCAGATGCTGACTTTTGCTCTGAATGCGGAGCTGATGTTGTAAAGGAAAAAACTGCTTTATCAAGTGGCATAACTGAAGGATTTAATTTTGATGCTCTTGGCTCAATATCCGCAGTTGCCACCGAGCAATTATATTCTCAAAACGGCTTTGAGGTTGAAAACGGCGTTTTAGTTGGATATACAGGCAAAAAAAGAAGCATTACAATTTTTGGCTCTATTGAGGAAATTTACGATAGCGCGTTTGAGGGTAATCAAACAATTACCTGCGTTGAGATTGAGGAAGGGGTTAAGAGCATAGGAAGAAAAGCGTTTGCCTCATGCTCATCTCTTATTGAAATCTCTATTCCTGCAAGCTGCAAAATTATTTATACCGATACATTTAAGAATACATCTCTTAACACCCTTATTTTAGGCTCTACCTTCTATAAGGAAAGCGTTATTAAGGCTTGCTTAAGTGATAAGGCTCAAAGGAGAGCTGACCTTGTAAGCATTAAGGATTTCGTTACAGAATGTGATGGCAAATCAAGAGTTAACATTGTGGGCGTTGAAAATGCTATTTTAGGCAAAATCAAAGAGGAAGAGGACAAAATAGCCGAGGAAAAGCGTAAGGAACAAGAACGCATAGAGGCTGAAAGAAGGCGCAAAGAGGAAGAGGAAAGAAACTCAATATATAGTCAGTATAATGCAGGAACAACCCACACCATTGGCGCTTATAATCATGGAATTTCTACACAAGGCATTGAGTGGAAGGTTCTTGAAAGAAACGGCAATAAGGCGCTTTTAATTTCCAAATATATCATTGACAGACAAAAGTTTAACGAAAGCGCTGAAGCGGTCGATTGGGAAAGGTCCTCTATTCGTAAATGGCTCAATAACTATTTTTATAAAATTGCTTTTACCGAAACGGAAAAAAGCAAGATTTTAACTACCGCTTTGAAAAATACGCCAAACCAACAGCACGGTACAAGTAGCGGTAATGATACAAACGACAAAATATTCTTGTTAAGCGCTGATGAAGTTCAAAAATACTACAAAACCTTTAATGAAACAAGATGTCAAGTAACATTGTTTGCAAAGAACAACGGAGCATACTGCGATGGCGCATACTTCGGCTATTGGTGGCTTCGTACCGCAGGACAGTTTCCACAAAATGCATCATACATTTTCTATACCGGTGGCATATCTCAAATGGGCTACGATGTTACAGGAACAATTTTTGGCGTCCGCCCTGCAATGTGGATTAACTTGGATTAATCCAAATTGCAGCTAAATTTGCATGTGCAAATTTAATTTAGCTTCACGAAGTGAAATTTCGCTATTGCATAGCAATAATTTCGCTACAAGGCATAGCCTTGTAATTTAGCTAAAACTAAATCAATAACAAACCTCGCTGACAGCTAACTTAGCCTTCCTTGTGTAAAGGAAGGGGGACCACGAATGTGGTGGAAGGATTGTTCTTCCGCTGACTGCTGGGAGCGACTAAAAGGAGCAAAACCAATGATAGATACATACATAGAAATACTAAACGAGGAGCTACTTGTAGCCATGGGCTGTACTGAGCCGATTGCTATTGCTTATGCGTCTTCGGTTTTAAGAAATATGTTAAAGGACAACCCTAAAAGGATAAAGGCTGGCTTTAGCGGTAACATTATAAAAAACGTAAAGAGCGTTATTGTTCCGGCAACAGGCGGTATGCACGGTCTTAGTGCCGCTATTTGCGCGGGAATTATTGCCAATGCTCCCGATAAAAAGCTTGAGGTTTTATGCTCCCTTAAAAAAGAGGATGCGGACAAAATCAAGTCCTATCACGATACGGTAGAAATTGAAATTTATGAAATTGAAACCGATGAAGCATTTGAGGTTGATTTACAAGCAGATGGAGCAAGAGTGCATTTTGCAAAGCGACATACAAATATTACTCTTGCAGAGTGCAACGGAAAAGACTATACGGACAAGTATTCAGGCGGACAAGCTGACACGGTTATAGGCGAGAGCGTTGACCGTTCCTCACTTACAGTTGAGAAAATTATAGAATTTGTTGACACAGTTGATATTGAGAGAGTGCGCCCACTTATTGAAAGACAGATTGACTTAAATATGGCGATAGCCAAGGAAGGCATAAATAACGAATGGGGCGCTTGTATCGGTAAAACACTTTTGAGTGGTGGCACAGATACAAGAATTAGAGCAAGAGCATTTGCGGCAGCAGGAAGTGATGCAAGAATGAGTGGCTGCGAAATGCCTGTTTGCATAATTTCAGGTAGTGGCAACCAAGGCATGACCGCCACAATTCCTGTTGTCATTTACGCAAGGGATATGGGCGCAACAAGGGAGCAGTTAATTCGCGCGCTACTTGTGTCCGACTTAATAACCATACACCAAAAAACAGGTATAGGATGTCTTAGTGCATATTGCGGAGCAATTAGTGCCGGATGTGGAGCAGGTTGTGGTATAGCATATCTAAACGGTGGCAAATATCACGAAATTGCACACACTCTTGTAAATGCGGTAGCAATTCTATCCGGAACAATTTGCGATGGAGCAAAGCCATCATGCGCGGCAAAAATTGCAATGGCAGTTGAAGCAGGAATTTTAGGCTACGAAATGATGAAGGCAGGCAGAGAATTTATGGGCGGCGATGGTATCGTTGTCAAGGGCGTTGAGAACACCATAAAGAATGTAGGCAGACTAGCAAAAGAGGGCATGAGTGAGACGGACAAGGCAATTATCCGCCTTATGTTAGAGACGAAGTAGTGGTCAGCATTGCAGCTTCGCTGCGGGTAAATTGCTTTGCTCTGCAAAGCAGGTAAATTATGTTGCGGTCAACATAGGTAAATTGCAAAGCATTGCTTTGCAGGTAAATTGTTTTGCAAGCAAAACAGGTGCTTTTCTCTGTGAGCGTAGCGAACCCCTATCCCCTATTTTGATACTGATGATATACACGCTACGCGCTATTATGGTTAGATAATTCAATAATCTAATCTCGCTGACAGCTAACGGCTGTTACGCGTAGCGAACCACTGACCACTGACCACTGACCACTGACCACTTTGAAGTGACTGAAAGGAACGAACTATGGAGCTTATAATAGAAAATAACGAACTAGTAAAGTACATTGAGTCTGAGGACGACAAAATATTAAATATTCCCGAGGGAGTAACTGTTATTAAGGAAGAGGCCTTTGACCATAATGTGATGTATGTAAGGGAGATTACCTATCCAAGCACTCTTGAAAAAATAGAGGACTATGCAACGGGCGGAGTAATTTGGGTTGAAAAAATCGATCTACCTGAAAAATTGACCGATATTGGAGCGGGCGCATTTTTTGAGTGGCTTAACCTTAAAAAAATAACCTTGCCCTATGGCGTTAAAAAAATATCAACTGAAATGTTTGGTATGTGTGAGGATTTAGAGGAAATATCTAAGCCTGACACGGTAGAGGAAATAGAGCATAGCGCCTTCTATCATTGTATAAATTTAAAATCTATTGACTTAACAGGAGTTAAAAAAATCGGCGTTTACGGATTTTGGTGCTGTATGTCATTAACTGAAATTGACATGCCCGATACTGTAACCGTGATTGATGATTGCGCATTTGAGGAATGCTCAGGGATTACCAAGCTAAAATTATCAAGCAATCTTGAAAAAATCGGCGAATATACATTCTGGGGCTGTACCTCACTTGAAGCAGTAGAAGTGCCAAAAAGCGTAAAATCAGTAGGCAAATGCGCATTTGGTGGATGCACATCATTAAAGGAAATCAGAATACCAAAGCGTTGCCGCCTAAAGTGGGGCTGGAAAAAAGGGACTAACGCGCGAGTTGTGCGCTATTAGTGATCAGTGGTCAGTGGTCAGCGCGCACCGAAGGTGCGTATCACGCGGAGCGTGTATGGAATCAACCGTTAGGTTGTATGTAATCCGAATGCATTACAAAAAACGCCTCAACATTTTTGTTGAGGCGTTGTTTTTTATTTTGCTGAATTGATTGCATTTTCTAATATTTGCTCGCTTATCATACCTGTGTAGTAGGCACAGACTGTGCCATCGGAGTTGATAATTACTGTGCGCGGAATTGACTGAAGGTCATACGCATAGTAGCCCTCAAATTGATAATCAAAGTAGATTGGGAATGTATATCCGCTACTATTGTAGAAGCTTTTTGCGCTTTCTATGGTGTCGCTACCCCATGCAAGGTGGCTAACCATTACAAACTCAACATCATTTCCGTATTTTTGATACGCTGTCTCAAAATCGGGCATTTCTGCCTTGCATGGTGGACACCAGCTTGCCCAAAAGTTAAGTACAACGACCTTTCCGCGAAAGCTTTCAAGTGTTACTTCATTACCGTTGTAGTCAAGCAAATTGATATTGGGGGCGTAAACCTTCTCAGTATCATCCGTTTCGCTTTCTGTATCGGTGTTGGTATCGGTGGTTGTATCAGTATTTGTATCCGTGTCTGTGCTTGTATCGGCATCAATATCTGTGTCGGTATTTGTGTCGGTATTTGTATCGATATTTGTATCCGCACTTGTATCCTTATCAACATCGGTGTCAGATACGGTATTACTGTCAGTATTCGTTAAAATATCGCTTGATGTGTCGATAATTTCGCTTGTATCTGTATCGTTATTTCCATTGCAGGACACTAAAAACAGACACAATGTAGCTAAAATCAGTAAAATTGATATGATTTTTTTCATGTTTTTTGTCCCTTCCTTCGAAAATCTAGCCAGCTGACCGCTAACATCTAACAGCTGACCGCTGACCTTTTACTTAAAAAGCTCCAAAATCTGTTCCTTAGACTTAACTCCGCTTGATTGATGTGTAACAGCTCCATCCTTGATTACTACAAGATATGGAATATATTGTACTCCAAAAGCACCTGCAAGCTCTCCGTTTTCATCAACATTTACCTTGCAAACGCAAATTTCGCTATTTTCCTTGTCAATCTCCTCTAAGATAGGCGCAATCATTTGGCAAGGTCCGCACCAATCTGCGTAAAAGTCAATTAAAACCTTTTTGTTTTCCTTTGTAATTTGTTCAAAATTATCTATACTTAAATGTACCATAATATTACTCCTTTTATATTCTTTATTGTAATTATATTCTAAAATATTTAAGGAAAATTTTCAATAGCTTTGTCGCAAGCGGTCAAATTATGTCGCAAGTGGTTTATTTGCGAGCATTTTCATTGTTTGTATTTTAATCAAGCTGTGCATTTTAATCTTTATCTTGATTTTCGGCAAGCATCGTAATTTCACGAAGCTTTGATTCTAATATCCTTTTATCAGGCAGCTGCAAGGTATAATCAGCAACCATTGCGGGAGAAAGGCTCGTGCTCAATGCATATTCAACGACAGTATCATCTTTTGATGCGCAAAGTATCAGACCTACGCTTGGGTTTTCATTGGGCTTCTTTACATCACGGTCAAGCGCCTCCAAGTAGAAATTAAGCTGACCCAAATGCTCTGGCTTGAACTTGCCAATTTTTAATTCAATAGCCACAAGGCAAGATAACGCTCTATTGTAGAAAAGCAAGTCTATAAAGAAATCAGTATTGCCAACCTGAACTCGATATTCTTCTCCAATAAATGTGAAATCTCTTCCAAGCTCCAAAACAAATTGCTTTAAATTTGCAACGATTGATTTGCGGAAATCCTTTTCCTTATACTCGGCAGGCATATCCAAAAACTCTAGAACATAATTATCCCTAAGTGCACCTACAACAGGATGCTTTTCTATTAAATTAGCATTTTTTGCAGAAGAAAGCATTGTTCTTTCAAATAACATACTGTCAATTTGTCTGTCAAGCTCACGCTTTCCATAGTTGTTTGCAATGGTAAGTCTAAGATAAAATTCCTTAGCTTCATCTGTTTTGCATCCTGCCATAATTAAGAGATTATTCGACCAAGAAATTTCTCTCACCAGTGGCGAGAGTTTTTCATTTCCGTTGTAGGTCTCGTAAAATTGCTTCATTCTCCATATGTTTTGTGCAGAAAAACCGCTTGCAGATGGATATGTGCGTTTCAAAAAATCAGCAAATTCTTGAACGACGCTTTTTCCCCAACCGCCATTATTGGTTTTTTCACTTATATATTTACCGATTTGCCAATACATTTCTATCATTTCCGTATTGACAGCTTTTATCGCGCGCATTTTGGATTTTTCAATAATTTCAACAATTTTTTCAAAATCGTTACCATAACTTATAATATCAGCCATAGGTTAAGCTCCTTTTGTTCGTTACGCAAATAAATGAGTTTTGTTGTTAAGTATAAAATTCATTCAATTTTAATTGAACTCATCAATAGAAAAATCAAAATTGAACCATAAGGATTAACTTTGGTTCAACTCGATTGAATGCTTGGAAAATTATGGTGTAATCGTAATTTCTCCCCTTAGGTTTTGCTCCATTTTTGCTTTGATTTCTTCCTTAGTATATCCCTTACTGAAAAGATAATACAGCTTTGCAACGGCTGATTCGGTTGTCATATCGTAACCGCTGACTGCTCCTGCCTTTTTTAAGGATGAGCTTGTTTCGTATATGCCAAGGGAAACTGTACCCTGTGGGCATTGTGAGCAAACTGCCACAACGCTACCGCTTTCAAATGCTTTTTTGATAATAGGTAAAAGCGTTCCATTATCTGATGGAATATTGCCTGCGCCAAAGGTTTCAAGGACAATTCCCTTTAATTTTTCTGTCATTACCCCCTCAAAAAGCGGGAAGCGAATACCTGGGAAAATTTTAAGTACGCCGATTGGCACATCCTCAAATTGACAGAAATTAAACTCGCCCTTAGCTTTAGGTAGCGGCGGATACGGCATATATGTAATTGAAATTCCTGCCTCGGCTAAAAGTGGGCAGTTAGGAGATGAAAACGCTCTCATGCCATCAGCGGACATCTTTGTTGCGCGGTTTCCTCTCATTAGCTTACCACCAAAATACAGACACACCTCGCGGATAATTCCCTGTGAGGCTATTATCATTGAGGTAATAAGGTTGTCAAGACCGTCGCTTCGTATTTCGCAAAGGGGGATTTGTGAGCCTGTCAAGATTACAGGCTTATCAAGATTTTCTAGCATAAAGGAAAGCGCTGATGCGGTATAAGCCATAGTATCCGTGCCATGAAGCACTACGAAGCCATCATAATCGTTATATCTATCGCTTATTGTCTTACCAATTCTGTTCCATTCGCTAACGGTCATGTCCGAGGAATCAAGAAGTGGCGACATTTCATAGAAGTCATAATCAGGCATTTTTTCGCTTTTCAAGTCCTTAATTTCGCTAAATATCGTTTCAATGTAGCATTCTTGAGGCTTATAGCCATTATCTGACGGTATCATTCCTATTGTACGGCCTGCGGGAATGAGGCAGATTTTAGGTATCATTCGAAAGCTCCTTTCAGTCGTGTAATAGTACTCAGGGGTCAGGGGTTAGGGGTTCGCTTTGCTCACAGGGTGGTTAGTAAACATTTTTCTTCTAAAGTCCCTGCACACATAGTGTGCCCCTGTTCTCTGTATCCTGTCCCCTGCTTTAAATCATCGATCTAAAGCCCTTACCAATAATATCGCTTGAGTTTGTAATAATAGTAAAGTCGCTACCGTCGCCTGTTTCCTTTATGTAGGTTTTAAGCTGCATCGCTTGTGTACGGCTTAATACTGTAATAATAATTTTCTTGTCCTCATGTGTAAATGAGCCTGTGCACATGGAAACCGTTGCCCCGCGATGGAGCTGATTGTTTATAAATTCTACAATTTCAGTTTCTCTTGATGTGATTATGTAAAAGCATTTCGTTCTATAAATACCATCAATTACTATATCAACGATAAATGATTTTAAAATCAAGCCAAGAAGTGAGTAAAGACCTATTCTTATATTGATAATAAAGAAGCTTGCTAAAACTAATATTGCATCGGACACAAATAGCGCGCGGCTAATATCAAGATTTGTGTACTTCTTTAAAATCATTGCCACAATATCAGTTCCCCCTGAGGATGCGCCAACGCTAAATGTTATGGCGCTACCCACCGCGATACAGCCAATGGCAAACACAAGGTCTAAAAACGGGTCATTTGTAAGCGTGTTGCCTTCCCCTGCAACCTTGCTTACAGGTAAAACCTTTTCTAAAACGAATGATAAAACGGAAATAAGCAAGCTACAATAAATTGTCTTTGTTGCAAAGTCCTTGCCGAAAATTATAAGCGCGATTGTAAGCAAAATCACATTTACAACCATCATAGTAAGACCCGGCGTGATAACCGCTTCAAGCCCCGGCTTTATTGTTTTTGCCAAGTTGGAAACTAAAACGGCAAGAGAGCTAACGCCACCCGTGGAAAAGCTGTTCGGAAAGCTGAAAAAGTGAACTCCACATGTAACAATAAGTCCACCAAGTGTAACAATTAAATATGTTTTTAACACCTCAAAAAATTTTGATTTCATTTGTATTTATTTCCTTTAAATAAAAAATCTCTACATTCCATTTTATCACACAAACATCCACATTTCAACACTTACTTTTTTCTTTGGAAAAAGAAAAAAGATAAGCAAAAAAGAAACCAAGAGTAAAAGCTAAGCGATAATTATAGTTTGGAAAAGAAAAAAGATAAGCAAAAAAGAAATCAATTTTTAAAAAAGGTATGTAAGTATGCATACTAACATACTAAAATATAGAGAAAAAATAAAGGTGGTGCGATGTTTTTTCTTTGGCGGTATAAAAACCAAGTTGACAACCTACTATAATTATTATATAATAAGATTGTATTAACCGATTTTAAGGAGAGAAATATGAAAAGAAAAATTTTATTTTTAATTGCTTTGGCTATGCTTTTTGTATGTGCTTTCGCTATTACAGTGGGTGCAAAGGATGTATATCTTGAGCCTATACCCGAAGAACTAAAAGCGAAGGATGATGTTTTTACTCACTTCGTTGTATTTGAAGAGCCAAAATATTTTGTAAGCTCTGGTAGCACTATTAGTAATCTTAATACTGATACAATGGATGCAGATATGGCCGCTGCAAACATTGACAAATCAAAAATAGGTACAGAGTACCTTACAAGATTTAATTTCCCTGCATACATAGGCGAAAATTTAATTACATATGTAAATCTTAACTCGATGAAAACTCACGCGTATTTCAAGCATGTATGCGGATACATTCAGCTTGAGGGAACTGTAAACAAGGTTCACGACATGAACGAGTGTGTAAGAGAATTAAGATGTATTGACTTTGGCGAAAACAGCCAAGTTACCGCTATTCCGCTTTGTTTTGCAAACCAAGCTTACAAAATGGCAAGCGTTAAAAACTTTCCAAGAAATTTAACAAGCGTTGGTAATAGTGCGTTTGATAATTGCTATCGTGCATTTAAGGGCGAGTTTTACTTAGATGCTACCACTATTGGCTCATCATCCTTTAATAACGCTATTTCCCATGTAACTCACTTGATTTTAGGTCCTAATGTGCAATCTATCGGCACACAGGCGTTAACTGTTCTTTTTGAAACTCAGCACCACAACGAAATTCCTGTGCATTATGCACCTGCTGACATTAAGCCTGCGCTTGTATCTATTGAATTTCAATGCGATGTATCACAAATAAAGTTTGCAACTCAAGGCAACAACACCGGTGCATTCTATTTCCCAATATCCACAGGACGCGCGCCTTACGAAAAGCTTGAAACTATCATTTTGTCCCATCCAAACAATGCAAAAAATGTAACTGAAAACTCAATTTTCAACGATTTTACCGCAAGCGGTATTACAATTTTGTTTAACGATTCCGACGGACTTGATGACTATGTAACAGCAAATCACGATTTTAGCATTGTAAATAGCATTTCATATAAGAGCTTTGATGAAATCGGCGTAAAAACAATGGTTTGTTCCAAGTGTGGCGCTACTGCTAACAAGGAAATAGCAGAGCCTCTCTTTAAATTCCATGGCTACTCTGCGCCTGAAAATGGCAGATGCGAAATCACAATAGGCTATACGATAAATAAAGAAGCAATCAAGGAATACGAATCAAAATCAGGCAAAATAGTTAAGTACGGCGTATTTGCTGTATTAAAGGATAAGCTTGGCGCAAATGACATTTTTGATGAAAACGGAAATGCAACAACAAACAGTATAGTAGCTGAGGTGGCAAAAAACGAATTTATTTCATTTGAGCTAAAAATTTCAGGCTTTACCGATGCAAACAAGAATGTAAAGCTTGCAATGGGTGCATATGTGTCCGTAACTGATAAAGAAGTAACCACTTACTCATATATGCAAGGTGGCACACCTAACGAAAATGAAAGCTATTTCTTCATTTCATATAATGATATTGTAAATCCACCTGTAAATGAAAATGAGGCTGCATAACTAAAAAACGCTTCGGCTAAATGCCGAAGCGTTATTTTTTATACTTGTGGAATTTTAACTAGCGCAACCTCTTGCCAGATTTCTGTGCCATCGCCACCGTTTGGCATTTTAAGTAGGATTTCCGTAATTGATAGCTCGTTAAGAAAAACTAAGCTAGGATTTTCTCCAAATGATGTAATTGTAATTATGGAATATTGGCTTTCGCCCTGGTATTTAACATACACCTCTAAGGAGCTACTTCCTGAGCCTTTTAAATAAATTCCGCTGAGGGACGTGTTTGGCTTTAGCGAAATTTTAACGGAAATTTCGTTATTTTCCTTGCCACAAAAAGCGTTTTTGCCCTCATCATTCCAATTCTCATTAAATAAACAATCAACATTATCCTTGCCGTAGCATTCGCCTATGATTTCAGCCGATATTACTCTGTCGGTAACATCTACAAATGATACCTCTTGCTCATATTCACAAACATAGCATTTGCGCGTTTTTTTCATAAGAGAATATGTCCAATTATCGTTATATTTGTGGCCGTAGGCATCATCAATTATTTTAAGCTCAATTTCGTTACAGTTAAAGCAGTAGCGACTAGCGTAAGCATCCTCTGTGCATGTGGGAACTGAATTATATTCCCATAGTGAAAAATAGTGGCTTCCGTTTTCACTTACTTTACATGATGTGTGGAATTGATACCTTGCACTTAGCGTGATTTCCTCAAAAACCACGGAGTTTTTTGAATATCTTACGCCGTTTTCATCATACCAACCAAGAAAATAACTGTTGCCAAAGGAAGTAGGCTCAGGTAAATTTTCTAATTTTGCACCTTTTTCCGTAACTAAAACGCTTTTATTTTCTGAAAGCTTTCCTTCCTTAGCATCAAGGGTAATTAAAATAACATTTTCGTTTTCTTCCCATTTAGGAACGATATATGTGCTTTCATGAAAAATTGTCGTTTTATCTACACGCTCCAGCTCCATTTTGTCATTTCTTCTATACCAGCCAAGGAAATACGCCCCTGTTTTTTTAAGCTCTGGCAAATCGCCAATTTCTGCCCCAGGCTTTAAATAAATGATGTCATCCTCTATTTTAATTTCAATCATTTTTTCCCATTTGGCGTATAGCGTTATATCGTAAAGAATAGGCGTTTCCTTAAAGTCCCAAATGTTATCGTAATCATCGTACCAATAATCAATATAGTAATGCTCATACTCAATTTTTGGCTCGGTGGCGTATCTGCCCGAGCCGATACATTGCGCATTTGGAGTATCTCCATACTCGGTTACAAAGGTAACCGTGCGATGTGGCGCCCACTTAGCATAGAGTGTAAAATCACACTCCACAAGGGAGCTAAGAAATTGATATTTTTCATCATTTTCCGTGTACCAGCCATCAAATTCAAAGCCATCCCTTGTGGGATTTTTAGGGCGCTTCACCGTGGAATTTTCCTCAATCTGCATATCAGCAATTTCGCTTCCGCCCCTTGTGTCAAAGGACACCGTGTAAATTTCGGGCGCTTTTTCAAACATTGAAGTATCAATCAGCGACCAGTCCACCTGACAGGATACAAGAAATATAGAAGCTATAATAAGCAATAGTAATAAAATTTTTTTCATTTTTCCTCGCCTTAAAATGTGATAATGTAATTTTAACATATAACGGAGTAAAATTCAAGCGGTATCATTAAAAGTACATCTTTCGCTTCCGCTTATGCTTTCAAAGCTGAGATACAAAAAAAGCCAAGCAACGCTTGGCTCTTAATTTATAGCTTTTTATAGCTTGCGGAGCGAATTTAGCTCGGTTTACCGAATTTAGCTGCCTACTATCAATTTAGCTTGCGAAACGCAAATTTAGCTGGCGACCATGTCGCCTGCTGACGGCTACCCCTTAGGCTCCTTCTGGGAGGGAGGCTTTCTAACGGCTAACACAAGGCGCGGAGGGTCTTATTTTTTAGGTAAATTAAATTTGCTTTTTATAACTCGCGGGGCGAATTTAGCTCGGTTTACCGAA
>JAZSHT010000001.1:0-20200 GCA_045533435.1 Eubacteriales bacterium
TGTCTTAATTCTTTCAAGGAAATCAAGACCATCAAGGTCATCAATAAGTCTTTGAGCATATTCAGTAATTTTAAGCATCCATTGGCTCTTTACCTTATGAACAACCTCGCTACCACATCTTTCACAAACGCCGTTTACAACCTCTTCATTTGCAAGAACACATTTACAGGATGTACAGAAGTTAACGCTCATTTCTTTCTTATAAGCAAGTCCCTTCTTGTAAAGCTGTAAGAATATCCATTGAGTCCACTTTACATACTTAGGGTCGGTAGTGTTAATTTCTCTGTCCCAGTCAAAGCTATAACCGATTGATTTTAATTGCTCTTTAAAATGAGCGATGTTCTTTTCAGTTACGATGCTTGGATGAATATGATTTTTAATAGCGTAGTTTTCAGTAGGTAAACCAAAAGCATCCCATCCCATTGGGAATAAAACATTATAGCCTTCCATTCTCTTTTTACGCGATACAATATCCATAGCTGTATATGGTCTTGGATGGCCTATATGTAAGCCTTGACCAGACGGATATGGAAACTCTATTAAAGTGTAATATTTCGGCTTAGAATAGTCCTCGGATACCTTAAAAGCCTTCTTTTCATCCCATTTGTCCTGCCATTTCTTATCAATGGCGTTAAATTCGTACTTCATTGTCTTTGCTCCTTATTATTCGGTTAATAAACCACTTATATCTATTTCTTCGGCATCTGCCCAAAGCTTTTCAAGCTTGTAAAAGCTTCTAGCTTCATTTGAGAATATGTGAATGATAACATCAAGACAGTCAATCACCTTCCACTCATCGGAGTCTGTACCTTGTAATACAACATGTTCTACTCCACCATTGTTTAATTGATATTCAACCTCATCTGCAAGAGTTTTAATTTGTGTGCTTGAATTACCAGCGCAAATCACAAAATAATCTGCAAGTGTTGATTTTTCATCTATTTTAAGTAACTTAATATCATTAGCTTTTTTTATATCAAGCACCTTAACTGCAGTTTGCGCAACCTTTAAAGAATCAGCATTTGATAATTCGCCTTCTTTAACATTAAAAACAGCGTCCATTTTATTCTCCTAAATTTTCATTAAATACATTTTTGCAAGATAAAAAATAATTTCTTGCATTTATAGTATCTCTATCAATCATCTTTCCTTCATCAATTAAATTTTTAATTGTAAAATCAAATGATAAAACCATCGTTTTTCTTAAAACATCAAGTTTTTCAGCATAACTATTGGCATTTTTAATATTACTGTAAAAATAATTTCTTAATTTTACACAATCCTCAAATGTTCGTGTATCCTCAATATAATCTGCAAGATATATGATGGATTCAAATAAAGACATGTTCTCTCTGCCAGTGGTGTGATATAATATTCCATTATAAATCTCATCATCAACAATATCTTTACCGAATGTCCTCAAAGCAAACTCACACCCAGTCTTTGAATGTAAAAGCTTAGGTGATAAATTATGAATATCTATGCAAATTTTGTATTCATTGCATAATTCAATATGCTTTTCGGTTTTAAAATCCTTAGTAATATCATGAAGCAAACCAGCAAGCCTAAGCTTTTCTACTTTTTCGGGCATAAATATCATGCCTAAATTATATGCTTCTCTTTCAACACCTAAAGTATGAGAAAATCTTTTTTCACTGACATAGCATTTAACAATGTCTTTTATACTTTCACTAACAGTACACATATTACTCATTTTCATAAAGTTTATTTTCTGCAATATATTCTAAAACACCTTTAGACAGCATATTAGAAGCATCCAAACCATTTTTTATAGCATTTCGCACTATACTTGATGACAATTCAATAGGCTTTGCTTTAATATTGATTATATTAGCATCAAATGTTTTTTTATAATGCATTATCTTATTTGAAATAAGATGCTCATTTTCAATTTCGCTTTCACGGCGAATATATACAATCGTAGCATTATCAAAAATATATTTTGGATTATACCATGTGTCAAGAGTTAACAACATATCGGTACCACACAAAAAATATAAATCATTATAACCAAGTGCTTTTATTTCTTTAATGGTATCAGCGGTATAGCTTTTACCTTCTCTTTTAGTCTCAATATCTGAAACAAAAATTTTATTAGAAATTGGAGTAAAAGCAATCTTTGACATTTCAAGCCTTTGCTCAACTGTGGTTTTAGATTTTATTTGCTTATGAGGAGGTATGCATGCAGGGATAACAATCAACTTATCAAGTTTCATTTCCTCCAAAAATAAAGTACACATATTTATGTGGCCTAAATGTGGTGGATTAAATGTCCCACCAAATATACCAACTCTCATCTTATCTTATCAATGTTTATTGTTCTATTTTTCTCAAAGTCAGAAACTCTAAATAAAACAATTTTTAAACCAATTGTCTGAACTAACTCAGCACCTGTTCCCCTAGCAACAAGCTCTGCGGTTTCTTTTAAGCTTGTAGGACAGGTTTCTAAAATTTTAATTTTAATCAGTTCTCTTGCATTTAAAGCATTTAAAAGTTGTGTACATATTTCATCAGTAACACCAGATTTACCTATTTGAAATATAGTATCTAGCTTCATTGCAAGACCTTTTAAATATGATCTTTGTTTACTTGTCATTTAGCACCTGCTTTAATTTTTTTACAAATTGCTTAATCGCTATTGCCCTATGGCTAACCTCATTTTTCTTAAAAAGCTCAACCTCTGCAAATGTTTTTCCAAATGGTTCATAATAGAATAATGGATCATAACCGAAGCCGCCGTCACCGTGTCGTTCGGTTAAAATCTTTCCGTAACATTCACCACGAACAACAAAATCCTTTGAATGATCGGGAAATACGCATGCCATAGTACATACATACTTTGCATTTCTATTATCTTTACCATCTAATTCTTTCAAAAGAAGATCGTTATTGTCCTCATCATCGCCACCTGAATATCTTGCTGAATAAACGCCAGGAGCGCCTTTTAATGCATCTACACAAAGTCCAGAATCATCTGCAATACCAATAAATCCAAGCTTTGCAGGAACAGAAGCTTTTGTAATGGCATTTTCTTCAAATGTTGTACCATGCTCTTCGATATCATTATAGTAGCCAATATCATCAAGAGATAAAACGGATACTTCTTTATCAAGCTCAGTAGAAAGCAATTTTCTTAACTCTTCAATTTTCTTTTTATTTCTTGAAGCTAAAACTAACTTAATCATAATCAATCAAATAACGCATTTATAAAGTCATTTGCGTCAAATTTCTCCATATCATCTATTTGTTCGCCAACACCAATATATTTTACAGGTATATTCAATTCATTTTTAATTGAAAAAACAATACCACCCTTAGCTGTACCATCAAGCTTTGTGAGAACCAAACCGGTAATATCAGCAGCGTTTTTAAATTCCTTTGCTTGGTTAACAGCATTTTGTCCTGTTGTAGAATCAAGAACTAATAGCGTTTCTCTATTAGCAGTTGGCAATTCTCTAGAAATAACTCTGTCAATCTTTGCAAGCTCGTTCATAAGATTTTTCTTATTGTGCAAGCGTCCCGCGGTATCAATAACAAGAGCATTGGCATTTCTCTTTTTAGCAGCATTAATTGCATCAAAAACAACAGCCGCAGGGTCAGAGCCCTCAGTATGCTTAACTAAATCAACGCCTGCTCTATCGGTCCAAACATTTAGTTGATCAATTGCAGCAGCTCTAAATGTATCAGCAGCTGCTACAACAACCTTCTTTTTATCTTTTTTAAGAGAGGAAGCGATCTTACCGATAGTGGTTGTCTTTCCAACACCATTAACACCAATTATAAGAATTACGGTCATTTCGTCGTTAAAAGGAATTTCTCCACCCTCGCCGATCATATCAAGCATAATTTCTTTTAATGCTGTCTTAACATCATCGCTATCTTTTATTTTATTTTCTTTGATTTCCTCACGAAGTCTATCCAAAATCATCTCAGTTGTATAAGCACCAACATCGGCACAAATGAGGATTTCTTCAAGCTCCTCCATTAAGTCCTCATCAACCTTTCTTAAGCTTTTAAAAAGGTCTGAAAACGGCTTAAAAATTGCATTTTTAGTTTTTTGTAAGCCTTTTTTTAATTTTTCAAAAAATGACATATATTCTCCTATTAATCTTGCTTAGGTGGATTTCCAGATAAAATTTTATCCTTACCTACATCATTAACATCCATAGTAAGAACCTTAGAAATGCCCTTTTGCGGCATTGTTACACCATAAAGTCTATCAGCTATTTCCATTGTACCTCTACGGTGAGTAATGATGATAAACTGTGTTTGTTTAGAATAACGCTTAATGTATTGACCAAATCTTGTAACATTAACATCATCAAGTGCCGCTTCAATTTCATCAAATACGCAGAAAGGCGTAGGATTTACCTTTAAGATTGCAAATAGTAATGCAATAGCAACAAACGCTTGCTCGCCGCCAGATAAAAGCATTAAGCTCTTAATAACTTTACCTGGAGGAGCTGCCTTTATCTCGATTCCACAATTTAATACATCATTAGGGTCAGTTAAGGATAATTCAGCATGTCCGCCACCAAATAACTCCTTAAATACTGAATTAAAGTTTTCGTTAATGGAATTAAAAGCATCAACAAAGTTTTTCTTCATTTCAGTTTCAAGCTCACCGATAATCTTTAATAAATCTTCTCTTGCATTATTCAAGTCAGTAATCTGTGTATTTAAGTAGTCATATCTTTCCTTAACTTCTTTATACTCTTCAACAGCATTAGGGTTAACTGCACCTAAATATCTTAATTTGTTTTTACATTCAACAGCAATTTGCGCAACTTCTTTTCTGTTAGTTTCATCAACAGCGGGATAGTTCAACTCCACCGCGGTAGAATAAGTTAAATTATAATCATCATGAAGCTTTGTTACCATTTTTTCATAATCTATATTTAACTGCTCTAGCTTACCCTCGCACATTGTATGAGAAATAACAACAGTTTCTTTATTTGCTGTAATTTCTTTACTCTTTTTGCTTAATTCGTTTTTCTTTTGGTCAATTTTTTCACGAATTTCAGTTAACTTATTTCTTTCATCGCTGAGCTTACCCAATCTTTCCTGAGCTTCATCATAAAGTTCCCTGTTTCTTGCGGTTTTTTCCGCAGAACTGCTAACTTCTTTGTTAAACTGCTCCATTTTTGATTTTTTCTCAGCAATTTCAGCATCAATTTCATTAAGGCGGCTATTGGCATCAGCAATACTAGCAACTGCCATTTCAACATCTTTTTTAATTTCGGCGATACTAATGAGCTTTTGATTTATTTCTAATTCTATAGACTCAGCAAGCTCCTCAAGCTCGCCTTTTTTGATGTCAAGGTCAATTCTTTGAGTTCCAATATCCTCAATTTCAATTTCAAGAGATTCAAACTTGTCCTTTAAAGCAACAACCTCATTCTTATTTTTCTCATCCTCATCAGCTAAACGCTTAGTATCTGATTCAAAGCCCTCAATTAAGCTTTTATTAACATTTATTTGCGCTATAACGGAATCAAATTCTGTTTTTTCAGCTCTATGTAAAGTGTCATAAAGATCAAATTGTTGTTTATCTGTTCCGCGCTTAGTTACTAATTCACGAAGTCTTTCACCAAGCTTTTGTCCTTCGCGCTTAACATCTTCAATTCGAGCAATTATTTCCTTTTCTTCTTCTTCCATTCGTTTAATATCGGAAGTTCTTGAAAGCATGTTATTATCACGCTTTACAGAACCACCTGTGAAAGAACCACCAGCATTGATAATCTGACCATCAAGAGTAACTACCTTAACTCTAAATTTTTGTTCTTTAGCCATTTCAGTAGCATTGTCAATATTATCAAAAACTAAAGTTCTACCAAGTAAAGATGAGAAAATATCAGTAAACTCTTTATCAAAATCAATTAGTGAATCAGCTACGCCAACATATCCCTTGTATTTCCTTGCATTTTGCATTTCAATAGTAGGTGCTTGTGGATTAACTGAGCTAATTGGGTAAAAAGTTGCACGACCAGCATTACTGTCCTTTAAAGCTTTTATGCACGCTTTAGCAGTAGCTTCGTTATCAACAACGATATGCTGAAGTCCTGCACCTAAAGCAGTCTCTATCGCGGTAATGTATTCATCCGATACAGAAATCAAGGTTGAAATAGGACCATATACCTTCTTAGCACCATCAATTTCGCCATTTTTATAGCTATTCATTACGAAACCAACGCTCTTAGAATACCCTTCAAAAAGCTCTTTCATTGCGGTTAAAGCATTAATTCTTTCTCTCAATGCAAGTTGCTTTGACTTAAGAACATTCATTTCTTCTTTTAACTTATCGTACTTTTCGGTCTTTTCATCAAATTCCTTATTTGTATTATCTAAAATTTCCTGTAACGAGTTAATCGCTTCCTCATATTGAGCCATTGTTTTAGCAATATTTTCTGATTTTTCAGTTAACTCATCAAGCACAATTCTATACTTTTCAATGTCACTATTGATTTCAGCAATTCTTTCATCACCTGTTGACTGTGAATTTTCAAGAACAGAGAGTCTTAGCTTTGTTTCATTTTTCTGATTTTCAAGATTTTTTTGGGAATTAAATAAATCGTCAAGCTCTTTTTGAGCATCATTTCTATCTTTTTCTACTTTTTCAAGCTTAGACTTTAAAATTTCGTGCTCATTTTTTGCTTTTTCAAGCAAATTATTCACAATATCGTAATTTGACTCTTTATCTTTTATTTCGCTTAAACAAACCTCTCTTTTTGCCTGAATTTTCTCAAGCTCTTCAATTTGCTCGCCTGTTGAAATCTTAGCGTGCTCAACATTATTTTCCATAACCTTAAGCTCACTATTTAAATCACTGATAGTTTTATGACAGCTAGTAATTTCAGCAAATAGTCTTCTGTCCTCACGTTCATTTTCTTGAGACTTTTCATAAAGCTCGGTTTCTTGCATTTCAATTTGGCGTAAAGCCTCTTGAATCATTTCAAGCTCATGAGCAGACAGCTTATAATCATTTTTAAGATTTTCAATATCCTTACGCATCTTTTGTGAATCATAAATCCACAATGATACATCTGCCACCTTTTTCTTTTCAAATAATTCAGCAAACTTCTTTGCCTTTTCAGCTTCCTTTTCAAGGGGACCAACACGATTTTCCAGTTCGGTGAATATATCAAGAACTCTATCCATGTTGTCCTGAGTTTGTTTTAATTTTCTTTCTGCTTCTTCTTTTTTGTATCTATATTTAGCAATGCCTGCCGCTTCTTCAAAAATATTTCGCCTATCTTCGCTCTTTTTTGAAATAATTTCAGCGATTCTACCTTGTCCTATAATAGAATAACCCTCACGACCAACACCGGTATTCATAAATAACTCATAAATATCACGAAGTCTAACAGGATTTCTATTTATAAGATATTCGCTCTCTCCAGCTCTATAATACCTTCTTGTTACAGTAATAGTATCATATGGACTATTTAATCTACCCTCTTCTGATGAATTATCAAAGGTAACCGAAACCTCAGCGTAGCTCATTGGCTTTCTTACTTCAGTACCTATAAAAATTACATCTTCCATTTTTGAGCCACGAATATTTTTGGAAGAAAGCTCACCAAGAACCCATCTCATGGCATCGGTAATATTAGACTTACCACTACCGTTTGGACCTACAATAACTGTAGCGCCATCATCAAAGTACAGTGTAGTTTTATCTGGGAATGATTTAAATCCTTGTAACTCTAATGACTTTAAACGCATTTTGCTTCCTCCTTAATTTTAATTTCATATTGAGTTAAATCAGCACTTTCAATTACCTTTATACTTTTTAACTCAAATTTATTTTTTAAATCAATTATATTTTTTCTCTTGTTGCCTATTACCTGAGAAATTTTTCCAATTGGGCAATAAATAACAACGCTTTTTTTATTAAAAGCAGATAAGTTATCACATAACAAATTATAGAACAATTTACTTTTAACCATTTCGCCAATTGAAGGCTCATTGGGACCCGCTAAAAAAGTTTCAGATGAATGAAGATTTTCACTATCACTCAGCCCAATTCTAATACACGAAACATTGTTATCAACGAAAATTTTTAAAACTTGAGCACATCTTTCAACTGCATCTTCACATGTAAGTGGTGTGTATTTGCCATCAAGAGTAATTTTTTCAAGCTCAGTAGATTTAAAAACTAATGTTGGATATATTCTGGCAGCAATAGCGCCTAACTCACATATCCTTCTTGCACAATAAAGTTCATCATTAACAGATGAATTTGGTAAACCAATCATCATTTGACCAACAAAAGGAATTTGAGCATTGTTTAGCAGACTAATTGCATTTTCAGTATCAAACGAGGTGTGTCCTCTGTTTAAATAAGAAAGAACATCATCATTCATAGATTGTATGCCAAGCTCAACACATGTTATGGTATAGTTTTTTAAAATGTCAATAATTTCTTTAAAAATATAATCAGGTCTAGTTGACATTCTTATTCCTTTAACTTTTCCAGCATCAATATATTTTTGTGCAAGATTAAGTAAATTTACCATTAAATTTCTATCTATGCCAGTAAATGATCCCCCAAAGAATGCAATTTCACAAAAATCATCAGCATGAACAGTAGAAAGAACCTTGTTTATTTCTTTTTCGGCATCACACACAATGACTTTATCGCAAAAATCTTTATTCCCTGAGATATATTTTTGATTACAAAATATACATTGATTTGGACAACCTAAATGCGGAATAAAAATTGGAATATTTATATGCCTCATTTTACTCCAAATAAGCGGAGTGCCTCTTTTGCAGCAAGCTGCTCAGCTTCTCTTTTTGTTTTGCCAGAACCTTTACCAACAACATTTGAATTCAAGCGAACCTCAATTTCAAATGTTTTTTGATGATCTGGACCATATTCATTTACTAAAATGTATTGTATCTTGTCTTTGCCACTCGCTTGAACAAATTGCTGTAATGAGGTTTTGTAATCATACGCCATGTGATCGGCGGACGCTTCCTCTACATCATCAACAATAAGTGGCATAATAAATTTAGCAACAGCTGACTTATCATGGTTAGAATCAATATATATAGCGGCAATAAGAGCCTCAAAGGCATTTTCTAGAATAGTGTCCTTACTTCTGCCACTTGCAGATTCACCCTTACCCAAAAGTAAGTAATCGCCTAGAGAAATCTTTTTTGCAAGCTTAGATAACGAACGAGTGCAAACAACCTGCGACCTAATTTTTGTAAGCTCTCCCTCTGGCTTTTTTTCAAATTTATCATAAAGATATTCACTAATTATCAATGATAAAACACTATCGCCTAAAAACTCAAGTCGTTCATTACATTGAGTAGGCTTTCCGCTCATTCTATTTTCATTAGAGTACGAAGAATGAGTTAATGCAGTTATTAATAAAGCTTTATCATTGAAAAAATAATTTATTGTTTTCTCAAAATTTTCAATTAAATTTGGATACATATTCCTCATCCCATTTTGTAAATTTACAAAGATTCAGCAACCTTTTGAATAATGCCAGTTTCTACATACTCAATTAGCTGAATAATTGCATTAGTTATATCAATAGCATTTGAGCTACCATGAGCTTTAATAACCGGTTTAGCGAGACCTAATAAAGGAGCCCCACCATATTTTGATGAATCAAAACTGCTTTTTAAAGATTTTAATTCTTTTTTTGACAGTAAATAAGAGATTTTTGTTTTAGTATTTTTAACAAAAACCTTTTTAAGCGATCCAAAGAAAAACTTCGCCATTCCTTCAAGTAGCTTCAAGGTAATATTACCTGTAAATCCATCAGTAATTAAAACATCACATGGACTATTAGGCAGTTCTTTAGATTCAACATTACCAATAAAATGTATTTTTTCGTTGTTTTTTAATAATTGATAAGCCTCTTGAACTTCAGGGGTACCCTTATGCTCTTCTGTGCCATTATTTAAAAGACCAACCCTAACATTTTCAATATTTAGCATTTTATTCATATAAACCGAACCTAAAATCGCCCATTGATTTAAAATATCTGCCGTTACAGTTGGATTAGCGCCAGAATCCAGCATTAAAATAGGTTTTTCAAAAGGAATTATTGTCGCTATTGCGCTTCTACGAATTCCTTTAATTCTTCTAACAATCAAAGATGACGCGGCGTGTAAAGCACCTGTACTTCCTGCGCTTAAAAAGCCATCGAATTCACAATTTTTAAGCATATTCAGACCGACAGCCAAAGAGGAATCATTTTTTTCTTTCATAACGATCATTGGATCATCATCCATAGTTACAAAAGAATTGGTATGAATAACAGATAAATTGCTTGGCAAGACATTATTTTCAAAGCATTTTAAAATAGATTCATTATCTCCTAATAATGTCATATTTACATCAGGTCTAAGAAGTGCCGCGTTATATACACCTTTTACAATTTCATATGGTGCGTTATCTCCACCCATTGCATCAATCGCTATATTCATATTATTTTTCCTTTTAAGTTTCCAATTACAGAAAGTGCTCTTTTAGCAATTTCTTCATTTCTAGCTTTCTTGCCACCCTTAACCTTATATGTTAATGGCGCTACAATACCAAAATTTGCATTCATAGGCTGAAAATTTCCAGAGTAAGCTCCATCTTTTACATAATGAGCTAGAGCGCCAATAACCGATTCCTTCGTGAAATCAATTTGTGCCTTACCTAAAGCGTTCATTGCTGCATTTAATCCCGCTACAAATCCAGATGAGGTTGATTCAATATATCCTTCGACGCCGGTCATCTGTCCTGCAAAATAAATATTTGAATTAGTTCTCAAAGAATAATACTGTGTCAAATATTTAGGAGAATTAATATAAGTATTCCTATGCATAACACCATATCTTATAAAATTTGCATTTTCAAGTCCCGGTATCATGGAAAATACTCTTTTTTGTTCGCTAAAGGTTAAATGTGTTTGAAATCCAACAATATTATACATTGAGCCCTCTTTATTCTCTTTTCTCAACTGAACAACAGCATAGTACTCTTGCTTAGTAATCGGATGTTCAATACCCACAGGCTTTAAAGGGCCAAACAAAAGAGTTTCAAATCCCCTCTTTGCCATAACTTCAACAGGCATGCAGCCTTCAAAAACAGTAAGCTTTTGGGAATTTTCATCAAACTCATGAAGCTCCGCCTCAGTCGCATTGATAAGCTCATTATAAAAAGCTTTATATTCATCCTCATTCATAGGGCAATTAATATAATCAGCATCACCTTTATTGTATCTTGATGCAAAAAAAGCCTTTTCCATGTCAATAGTTTCAAATTCAACTATTGGTGCAGCTGCATCAAAGAAATGTAAACCATCTAGGCCAAGTATCTCTTTTATATATTCAGCCATGCTGTCTGAGGTAAGGGGCCCAGTTGCAATAACAGTTATGTCTGTTGGGTCAATTGATGTTACTTCTTTATAACAAACCTCAATGTTAGGATGGTTTTTAATTTTTTCTGTAACATAATCAGAAAACTTTTCTCTATCAACAGCTAGCGCCGAACCGGCAGGAACCTTACAGTTATCTGCTGCTTCCATAATCAAAGAGTTCATATTTCTTAGCTCGGCCTTTAAAACACCAATTGCATTAGATAGCTCATCAGATCTTAATGAGTTTGAACAAACGAGCTCAGCAAACATTTCACTATGGTGCGCTGGAGTATATTTTTGTGGTTTCATTTCATAAAGCTTAACCTTAACACCACGCTCAGCTGCCTGATAAGCAGCCTCACAGCCGGCAAGACCAGCGCCTATAACATTTATATATTCTTTAGTCATTTTCCTCAGTTTTATATTCACACTTTTCATTACTGCAGTAAACAATGTTTTTCATTTTCTTTTTCAAAAGCATATTAGAGCAAATAGGACACTTTTTATTAGTAGGTATATCCCATGTTGAAAACTTACATTTTGGGTAGTTTTCACAGCTATAGAATTGCTTTTTGCTTTTTGTAAATTTTGAAATAACAGTTGCACCACAATCTGGACATTTTATTCCTGTAATTCCGTTTTTAGTTTTTGTGTTTTTACATTTAGGATAGTTAGCGCAAGCATAAAAATCACCAAATTTTCCTTGTCTTAGCACCATATCTGCGCCGCAAATTTCACATTTAAAATCTGCAACCTCAACAG
The DNA here is from genome assembly GCA_045533435.1 of Eubacteriales bacterium. Taxonomy (GTDB): domain Bacteria; phylum Bacillota; class Clostridia; order Oscillospirales; family CAG-272; genus RGIG2000. Next base: position 12,156 of record JAZSHT010000001.1, read on the forward strand.
TTTGCTTTTTATCCTTTTGTATATCAGCATTAAGTGGCTTTGTGCATTTACATTTTGGATAATTGGGACATGCAGCAAACTTTCCAAATCTTCCTTCCTTAACAATCATTTTGCTACCACAAATATCACAAACTATATCCGTTTCTTCAACTGGTAGTTCAATATCGCCTTTATTTAAAGCTTTAGATGCTTTTTCAAGTTGCTTTTCAAAATCAAAATAAAAATCACCCAAGACCTTTTCCATTTTAACACGGCCACTTTCGATTGTATCCAAATTATTTTCCATTACAGCAGTAAACTTATAATTTACTATATCTGGAAAATGATCATTCATTATCTTTGTAGTAATTTCGCCTAATTGAGTTGGTTTTAAATATTTTCCTTCTCGCTCTACATATCCTCTTGATAGAATGACCGTAAGAATAGGTGAATATGTGCTTGGTCTACCTATTCCCTTTTCCTCTAAGAATTTAATTAAGCTCGCTTCATCATATCTTAAAGGCGGCTCTGTAAAATGTTGAGTTGGTAATACCTCTTCCTTGTATAAAATTTCATCAGATGCTATATCTGGAATTTTTGAGTTTTTCTCTGGATTAAATGCATCATCCATATTTTTTTGCGATTCCTCAATTGATTCTTGATAAATAGCCATGTATCCAGGAAATTTCACATTATATCCACTAGTACGGAAAATATAACCATTGTTTTCAATATCAACAACTACGGTATTAAGCTCAGCATTTGCCATTTGGCTAGCAACAAACCTTTCCCAAATTAGCTTATAAAGCTTAAACTGATCATTTGACAAATACTTTTTAATCTGTACAGGCTCAATATTCACTTTTGATGGTCTGATGGCTTCGTGAGCATCCTGTGCATTGTTTTTAGATTTATAAATTCTAGCCTTGTTAGGATAATAACTATCCCCAAACTTGCTGATAATGAACTCCTTAGCACCAACTTGTGCTTCTTCAGACACCCTTAAAGAGTCAGTACGCATATAGGTAATTAGACCGAGAACCCCACCATTTTCTGCTCCTACATTAATTCCTTCGTAAAGTTCTTGTGCAAGCTTCATGGTTTTTTGGGATTGAAAATTAAGCTTCCTTGAAGCTTCCTGCTGTAATGTTGATGTGATAAAGGGTGGCGCTGGTGTTTTTTGTTTCTTTCCCTTTTTTATGCTTTCAACATAAAATTGTGAATTTTCAATATCAGTTAAAATTTTATCAGCCTGATCTTTATTTTCTATTTTAATCTTTTTTATTTTATCGCCATAAAATCTAGCGGTAATAGTCTTGTTGCTAGAAGTCTGTAATGTAGCATCAATAGTCCAATACTCGTTTGGAATGAAGCCTTCTATTTCCTTTTCACGCTCAACAATGATTTTTGTAGCAACAGATTGAACCCTGCCCGCAGATAAGCCACTCTTTACAGTTTTCCACAAAAATGGGCTTATTTGATATCCAACTATTCTGTCAAGAATTCTTCTCGCTTGTTGAGAGTCAACTAGGTCCATGTTAATCGCTCGTGGATGCTTTATCGCTTCCTTTACAGCACTTTTTGTAATTTCGTTAAAGGTAACTCTTTTAGCTTTTTTTGCATCATCGCCCAAAATAGTAGCGAGATGCCATGATATTGCCTCCCCCTCACGGTCAGGGTCAGTTGCAAAATAAATTTTATCAGCATTCTTTGCTTCCTTACGAAGTTCTTTTATTAAATCACCTTTACCCCTAATGTTGATGTAATGTGGTTCAAATCCGTTATCTATATCAATACCAAGAGTTGATTTTGGTAAATCTCTTACATGTCCAACAGATGCAATGACTTTATACTTTGAGCCAAGATAGCTTTTTACAGCACCAATTTTACCCGGTGACTCAAGTATTACAAGGTTAGTTGACATATTTTTTCCTTTCGCTATGGTAATACAAATTTTATTTTAATCTTTTATAAAATCCACCAGGTAATTTACTAATCGTCCCGGCTATTTCAAAAATTGTTAAAGAAGAAACAACCTTGCTTGCATCATACCCAAGCTCGGCTAAACTATCTACAGAATAATGCTTCCCGATTTCCATGCTTTCAAACATATTTTTCGCATCATCATCTAAAGGGAAACCTACACTATCAAAATCAAAAGGTTTTTCATTTTTTTGAAAATCGTTGTTTTCGCTATTGCCTTCATTAATAACTTTTTTGGTTTTATTCTTAGAGCTCTGTTTTCTTTCAGCCCTTGATTTATACCCAATTGAATCAAGAAAATTCTTAACAAATCCATAATCATTATCATCGTATTTTTTAAGAATTGAAATATCAGGCTTTTGTTTAGATGAAGATATATTTATTTTATCTCCAAAAATCGGCAAATATTCCTCAAGAACATCAATAGCGCTAGACACAGACTTCGCGCCATTTCTAATAAGCTCGTTTGTTCCTGTTGCTTGAAATACACCAGGCTGCCCTGGAACAGAAAATAACATTCTTCCTTGCTCTGTAGCTCTTTCAGCGGTAATCATAGCTCCACTATTTCTGTCACCTTCAACAACCACTAGTCCTTTTGAAATTCCACTGATCAATCTATTTCTAACAGGAAAATTATAGCCATGAGGTGGTGTATGAGGAGGATACTCAGTTATGATAGCACCTTTTTCAAGAATTTTAACAAATGTATCTTTGTTTTGATATGGATACAAGACATCAATTCCCGATCCTAAAATCGCGACAGTAGCGCCATCAGCCACCAAGGCTCCTTTTTGAGCAGTGCAATCTATGCCAAGAGCGCAACCGCTAATAACAATAGCTCCACCTTTTGTTAAGCCATATCCTATTTCAAAAGCACTTTGCTCACCAAATTTTGTCATTTCACGCGTTCCGACAACACCAATACATAAATTATTATTAAAATCCGGTAAATTACCTACATAATACAGAACGCCAGGAGATGTCTTAATATCTTTTAATGGTTCGGGATAATTATCATCTTCAAGTGTTACAATTTTAACACTAGACTTTTCACACCATCTTAAAACTGATTTAGCTTTATCAAGCGTTTTATCAAGAATTTTAGATTTTTGATTATCATATAACCATGGTAAATCTTTTACATCATTATCTTCACAGTTATATATGGACTCAATATCACCGAACTCTTCAAGCAAAAAGCGATACACATGCGTTCCTTGCTTCATATGTAAAGTAAGCCATACCCACAATAAAGTCTTGTCCATAATCATAATCCTTTCTAAAATACTTTTATAATATAATACCATTAAAGATAAATATTGTCAATGCTATATTATAAAATATTTAATATTATTTAGAAAACTCCCACATAATTATTGCAGTAGCAATTGCAGCATTTAAGGATTCAGTGTTTTCACACATTGGAATAAAAAGCGTGTCATCACATAATGACAATACTTTCTCCGATAATCCATGTCCCTCATTACCTATAATAACCACATCATGTGTGGATAATTCATCTCTACCAAGCACTAAAGAATCATTTTTTAATGCTGCACCAAGTACTCTTTTACCGCTGTTTTTTAATATCTGTATAACACCGCATAAGTCATCTACTATGTCAATTTTGGCTTTAAAAACAGCCCCCATAGCAGCCCTAATGACCTTTGATGAATAAATATCCGCACAGTCAGATGAAAAAATTAGCCGATCAATTCCGAATGCGGCTGAATTTCTAATAATTGTTCCTACATTACCTGGGTCTCGAATGGACTCAAATAGCATAATTTTACCATCAGAATACTCATTTTTTAAGCTAAAGAAAGTATGATTATTTTCCATAAATTCGCAAACGGTAATTATTCCTTGTGGAGCCTGCTCATCAGATAATTTATCAAAAACACCATCTGACACGCATAAAATTGTTACGCCTTTATCCTGTTGTAGTTTTATTGATTTTATAACTAAATCATCAAATACAGTTTTATTGTTTAAAATAATATATTTGATTTTAGCGTTAAAATCAACCGCTTCATTAAACAACTTTATACCATTACAAACAAATAATTTTTCTTCATTTCTATATTTTTTATTATCCAATTTGCCAATTTTGACAATTGTAGAATTTGTTTTACTTGTTATTTCAGTAACATTAAAAATAAGATTATTCATAGAAAACTCCTAGAAAATTTTAAAAAACTCGGCAAAAATGCCGAGTTTAATAAATTGATTAAAGTGCCGCTTTAGCCTTTTCAACTATTGCTGCAAATGCTTCTTTATCAGAAACAGCAAGCTCAGCAAGCATCTTTCTGTTAAGATCAACACCAGCAAGCTTTAAGCCGTGCATAAGTGTTGAATAGTTGATACCGCATACCTTAGCTTGTGCAGAAATTCTTGTGATCCAAAGAGAACGGAAATCTCTCTTTTTCATCTTACGGCCTGCAAATGCATAATTACCGCTCTTTAATACAGCTTGTTTAGCCATCTTAAAGTGCTTGCTCTTAGCACCCCAGTAGCCCTTTGCCATTTTTAAAACTTTATTTCTTCTTTTACGTGCCATCATAGCACCTTTTACTCTTGCCATTTTAAATAATCCTCCTAATTAAGTCTTTCGCAAATTATTTGTTGATAAGCTTCTTGATAGTTGGAGCCATGCTCGCACTTAAATAAGAAACTGAACGAAGATTTCTCTTGCGCTTTGCTGTCTTAAGACCGAGGTTATGACGGTGTTGAGCGTGGAACATTTTTACTTTACCTGAACCAGTAACAGTAAATCTTTTTGCTGAAGCCTTATGTGTTTTGATTTTTCCCATGATATTTAATTCCTTTCTGGATTTTTTTACAAAATAAATTTATTTTTTGATAGGTGAAATTACTACGGACATTCTCTTACCTTCAAGTGAAGGAGCCTTATCTGTGCTTCCATATTCTGAACAGAGATCAAGGAACTTGCCGATAACTTCAGCACCAACCTCAGTATGAGCCATTTCTCTTCCCTTAAAAAGAAGAACTACTCTTACCTTATCTCCACCCTTTAAAAAACGAATAGCATTGTTTGCTTTTGTTTGGAAATCATGTGTGTCTATTCTGCAAGAAAGCTGAACCTCTTTAACCTCAACAGTCTGCTGCTTTTTCTTTGCTTCCTTTTCGCGCTTGTCGCGTTCGTAACGAAACTTTCCATAATCCATGATACGACATACAGGTGGTGTCGCATTTGGAGCAATAAGTACAAGATCAAGACCGTCAGCATCAGCTCTATTTAATGCTGCGCTTGTGGACATTACGCCAAGTTGTTCGCCGTTATCAGCTACAACTCTAACTTCTTTTACCTTGATTTCTTCGTTAATAGACAATTCTTTTGCGTTGCTAATAGTTAAGCACCTCCATTATGGTCCAAAATATTTTACCTAAAAATAAAAATTGTGCGTAAGAAAATTTTCTCCGCACATCAAAATACCACTTATTGTGATAAATATTAACCCTAGACACCAATATGCTAAGGTGAGAACGGAGTGCTCTACTTTCTTTTGCTCAAATATAATATCACACTTTCCCAAATTTGTCAATAGGAAAATTTGATTTTTTAAAATTTTTTAAAATTTAGATAATCCCATCGCTAAAAAAAGCGACAGGATTAGCTAAAATCAAATGTTTTGTTTAAAATTTGTTTTTAAAATAAGCTTTAAAAGTCGTGTTGCACAAAGCTGTGCTTCCTCTTTTTTTACATTTCCGTTTTCAATACCCTCAATGATTTGCTTTCTAAAACGACCTGGCATTATTAAATCATTGCAAGCGTGTACATGCTCTTGAGGATTTGCACAAGGATTCCAGTCAGTCATTACTATGCCCTCATAATCCCATTCTCCTCTCAAAATACCCATTAGCAAATCATAGTTAGTTGATGCAAAAATACCATTAATCTTGTTATATGCAGTCATAATCGCATGAGGTCTTCCCTCTTCAACAGCAATTTTAAAGCATTTTAGATAAATTTCGCGTAAAGCTCTTTCAGAAACCTGCGAATCTGATACACCGCGCTCATATTCAATATTATTGCAAGCAAAATGCTTAACCGTTGCATACTTACCAGTTGATTCAGCATTATCATCATATTGTACACCAATGGTAATATAAGCACCGATTTTGCCTGCAATTAGCGGATCCTCTGATAAATACTCAAAGTTTCTTCCGTTGAGAGGATTCCTATGTATATTGATGCCAGGAGCAAGCCATCCCTCAATATCGGATAATTCCAAATCGTTGCGAACACATTCGCCAAACTTTCTTGCACTTTCTAAATCCCATGAATTTGCCATACATGTACCAGAAGGATAAGCAACAACCTCACGAGAAAGGTCAGTATCGGTTTCAATAGGAGTTGTGAATATCGCAAGTCTTACACCAGCTGGTCCGTCTGCACACGCATTTACAGGAATAGCGTATTTTTCACTTGACCACATTTCTCCAGCAGCTCCGCGCACCTTTATAGCCATACTACCTACATTAGCATTAGCGTTCGCTCCCTCGTAAATTACGCCATTTAAAATGTCAGCAAGCTCTTCATTTGAAAGCTCAGCGACAACATCTTCTACGGTTGCTTTGCCATCGATTACATCATTTAAGTTAACAAAATTATCGCATTTTTTCTCTAAAAGCTTTACCGGAACATTTTCAATTACATTATGTATAACTGTTTCAACCGAATTACAGTCAAAATCAAATGTCTTTGCATTAGTCTTTTCGCTTTCTTCATTGCTATACGAATAGCAAACAGCATTTTTGTTAGATAGCTCTTCAAAATCATTTTGTTTTACACATCTGTTTTTAACAACATCGCAAATAACCTCATTTGAAACATTGATAGCGCATGCTATTTTTGTATTTCTTGAGCAGTTACCAACTCTTACATAATATTTTCCAGCCTCAAGAATGAAGCTTGCTCTTTCCTCATCATATGACGCCATTTCAGTCAAATCAAATGAAATTAGAAGCTCGCAGCTTTCATTGGGCTCTAAAATATCTGTTTTTGCATATGCGCAAAGCTCTTGGTATGCTTTTTCAAGCTTAACCTGTGGACTTGACAGATAACATTGAATTATCTCTCTGCCGTTAAGCTTACCTATATTAGTAACTTTAACAGTCAATTCTGCAATTTGACCATCTAATGTTATATCAATAACTTCATTTTTAAACTCAGTATATGACAAACCATATCCGAATGGATATCTTGGAGTAACGCCAAATGTGTCAAAATATCTGTATCCAACATAAATGCCTTCTTTATATGGTACTTCCTTGGTTGTTATTCCCTCTTTTGTAGAATAATCATCATATCTGTACGCCCAAGTTGTTGTAAGTTTACCACTTGGTGTTACTTTTCCAGAAATGATATCTGCAACAGCATATCCAAACATTTCTCCACCCAAAGACACATCCAAAATCGCATCTATATTACAATCGTCAATTTCTCTTAAATCAAGAGGTCCACATGTATTTAATAGTAAAATTGTCTGTTTAAATATCTTTGATACAGATTTAACTAAATTTATTTCATCAGAATGAAGTCTAAAATAGCCTTCTTCATCCTTTAAATCAAATCCTTCACCACTATTTCTGCCTAGTGTAATAACTGCAATATCAGATTTTTTTGCAGATGCTTCAACAACGGAATTATCAAGCTTAATTTCATCCTGTCGCCATGTCCAAACATCCCAACTTCTATTCATTAAGCGTTGGTCTGGCAGTTGATTAACATAATTCAGACAAATTTCTTCAATTTCCGTATTAATGTTGTATCCTGCATCTTTCAATCCTTCATTGATTTGAGAAATGCTTTGAGCCATCATATCTCCAGATCCCCAACCTAGCCGGAAGCATCTGTACGAGCAAATGCCAAAAAGAGCAATTTTTTTGTCCTTATTAATTGGTAAAGCACAATTATCATTTTTTAATAGAACCATTCCATCTGCAGCAGCTTGACGGGCAAAAGTCATTTTTTCTTGTCTTGTCATAATTATTCCTTTTCCTTTAAAAAGTTATCATTTTTATTTTATCATAACTTTATAAAATAGTCAATCATAAAT
>JAZSHT010000143.1:0-9163 GCA_045533435.1 Eubacteriales bacterium
GTCCGAAGTGAACACCTGCTTCTAAAAGTTGTTTAATTGAGATTACTGACATTTTTAATGTCCTCCTTTGGTTATTTCCACCATCTGTGCTTACAGTTGCGACCTATTCAGGCACCGAGCAACGCTTCACGGCACTAGATGTGTGTGTTATTTTTCGTGCCTCTCATAGCACGGTCGTAATTATATCACATGAATATTATAAAGTCAATCAAAATTATTTTAGTTCACAAAAAGTTTACAAATCTTTTTTTACAGCAATCAAAATACGAAAAGGTTCCATATTGCAACTAGATTTCAACTAGAATTACATCAATTCCAATTTTGCAGATTTTTTCCCAAGGAATAACTATATCTTCACACTTTTTGAACTTAAAAATACTATTTTCTCCAGGTAATATGATCGCATTTAATTTACCGCTACATGAATCCACAATAAAATCTGTAACATATCCCAAAATTTTTCCATCACAAATATTAATTACTTGCTTATTTGTTAAATCTGTCATGCTATCTCTCATATTTTTCTCCTCAAATTTGTTATAAATATTATATTGAAGAAAACGAAAAAAAGAATAAGGGCGCATCTAATTATGCGCCCTTTAAAATCAATTATATTTATTGAATAGCTCGTTATAAAGATTTAAAAGTGATTTATAATCCTCAGAACTATTAATGCTTACAACTGCTGAATTTGAATTATATGAAGTTTTTGTAGCGTTGGCAATACCAAGCTTTTCTTGAATTTCTGTAATTTTAGCACTATCAGGTTCTTCTTTTGCTTGTTCATTAGTTAATTCATTCTCATAACCAGCAATTTCTTTATCAAGAGCAGCAATATCAATCTTTAAAAGCTCAATAAAATCAACAAATTCATCATTAGACATTGAATTAATAATTGCAGATACTTCATTTGAAAGTGTCATTACCGAAGCTGTTAAGGATGTAAGTTGCTCCTTCTCTTCTTCAGTAGCTTTTTCGTTGAAATTATTTAAGAAATTAAGATATGGATTAACGACCAAATCATAGTTTGAAGACTTAACATCATCCCAACTATCAATAGTAGCTCCATATTCCTTATATGTTAGGTAGCTATTTCCTAAATTAAGACCATACATATCATAAGAACAATCCTTGGTTGCTTCAATAATCTCATTTTCATCATTATCAAATTCTAAAACATAATCTTCATTTTCAATACCATATTGAAGTAAAGTAATTATATCAGAATCAGTTTGAAGAAGGTATAAAATTCTCATAGCTCTGTCGTAGTTGGCTGAATATTTGCTAACCGCAAACATACTTGAGAAAATTTCTTCTGAGTTAGCAACAGGCTTTTCCGTTTTTATTACATAGTAGTTTTCTTCGTAAGCTTTAATTTCCTCATTTGTACCATAGAAGAAGCTAACCGCAGCCTTTTCTCCATCGTTTAAAGATTCCTTAGCATAGGAATTCTCAGAAAGCTTTTTGTAGAGTGAAACATATTTAGTATATGCTTCTACATTAAAAATATTTGATGGAGCAATATTTGCGATTGAAGATCCAATTAAATTGGAATCATCAAACATATATACGCCAGGAGCATCATTTAAACTGCCAACAAATGGAATGAATCCACTTTCGGTATTCGCACCAATTGAGTTAATAAACGATTCACAGGCGAAAATATCTGTAATCGAACTAATATCCGCATTCTCTACTAAATCAAAGGCCTTCTTATCAATAAGCATGTATTGGTATTTAGCATCAGTATATTGATGGTTATTAGGAATGGCATATGTAGAGTTGTTTATTAAATATTGTGAGAATATAGCAGGAGAAATCATCTTTCTAACATCTGCATACTTACCGCCAACAGCTAGATATGAATCAAGCGCATACAAATTTTCAGCTTGAACAAGAGACTTATAGTTATCATAATCACGAATCATAAATAAATCTATTTGTGTATCAAGCACCTTTGGATAAGCAAGCTCATACATATAGCTATCACCGTATGGAATCTTAATCGCTTTATTTACATAACCTTGTGAAACACTTGAAGGAAGTAAACCTTTTTTAGCTTCAACCTTGGCTTCAATATCAGCGAGATGCTCAGCAAGCTTTTCTTCATACTCACTATTAGAAACGGCTGTAAATTCAATCTCAGTAGATAAATTTTTGTCGCGTAAAATCTCGTTAATTTTATCTTGCACTGCTAAAAGTCTATCCTTGAATTCCTGTGAATTCGCATCAGAATTTGTTGGAATCCAAACAGAAAGAGTTAATGCAGTAGTTCCGCTATTAACAATATCATTAATAATTTCTTCCTCTGTTCTTTCATTTTCACATGAAGTGAGACCGAATACAAAAGGAATAAGCATAAGCATTGCTAAAGCAACGCTAAATATTCTTTTAATCATTAGAATATTCCTCCAATAAAAAGTTCAAAATATATTTTACTATATTTTATTATTTTTGTCAAGTTATATTTAAAATTAATCAAGGTAATCGCGCAATCTCTTAGAACGGCTTGGATGGCGTAGCTTTCTTAAAGCCTTTGCTTCAATTTGACGAATTCTTTCTCTAGTAATATCAAATTCCTTACCAACCTCTTCAAGAGTTCTTGTTCTACCGTCTAATAGACCAAAACGAAGCTTTAAAACTTGTTCTTCTCTAGGAGTTAATGTGTGGAGCACCTCATTTAATTGCTCCTTCAAAAGTGTGTATGAAGCGGCATCAGATGGAGCAGGAGAGTCTTCATCAGGAATAAAATCGCCTAAATGGCTGTCCTCTTCCTCACCTATTGGAGTTTCAAGCGAAACAGGCTCTAATGCATATTTCATTGTATCACGAACCTTTTCAGGTGTCATGCCGATAACCTCAGCAATTTCCTCAGAGCTTGGTTCTCTGCCTAATTCTTGTAAAAGCTGTCTTGACACTCTAGATACCTTGTGAATTGTTTCAACCATGTGCACAGGTATTCTAACTGTTCTCGCTTGGTCAGCAATAGCTCTTGTAATGGCTTGTCTTATCCACCATGTTGCATATGTTGAAAACTTAAATCCCTTCGCATAGTCAAACTTATCAACAGCCTTCATAAGTCCTAAGTTGCCCTCTTGAATTAAATCTAGGAATTGCATACCCTTACCAACATGCTTTTTAGCGATGCTAACAACAAGACGAAGGTTAGCCTCAACAATTTTATTTTTAGCTCTTTCATCGCCCTGCATCATTTTTTCTGCAAGTACAATTTCTTCATCTGCCTCAAGTAGTGGAACCTTGCCTATTTCCTTTAAATACATTCTAACAGGGTCATCAATAGCAAGTCCTTCTTGCATACGCTCGATTTCTTCAGAGCTAATCATTTGTTCTACTTCGCTTTCAAGATCTGCGAATTTATCACTTGAAATTTCATCGGTAATTTCAATGCCGTTACTTTCAAGAGTTTCATAAATTTTGTCAATTTGATCCATATCAAAATCTTGATAACCACTAATAGCGTCAAGAAGGTCTTCATTTGATATTGAACCACCATTTTTACCTTTTTCTACTAAATCCTCTAAACTAAAATTCTTATCGTCCATATTTATACCCCCATGGATTTTATACATTTCATTTATTTTTTCTTCTTGTTTATAGCACTTAAAATGCTATCTAGTGTATCCTCATCATTTGTTTCTTCTTTTTCATTTGACAAGGAAACAATTAAATCATTAAGAATGTCCTCATCATTGTTAGCCAATCTTTGACGCTCAGCCATCATTTTAGTGATTCGCGAAATTTCATCTACACTAAAACTGTCCTGTATAAATGCAATATCAAATTTACCAACACTATCATAACATTCTTTAATTTTTTCAAAAACCTTCTTGCAAAAAGGAGTTACGAAATTTTCTGCTGTCATTTTTGTCATTACTATTTTTAGATGTGAAGGAAATAGCTGAATCAATCCTAAAATTGCCTCTTCAATTTTATTTGCCTTTAAATACATCGAACTCGAAGGATTAATTCTATCGCCACTTCCGCTCGATTTTCTAAAAAGCTCTGTCTCTTCCTTACTTTTTGCTTCCTTATCATGTTTCTTCAAAATTGAAATAACGTCTTTTTTTATACTGTCCTTTGGAATACCTAATATACCGGAAATTTTTTGACAATAAATCTCTCTTTCAATTTCAGATGGATAAGTAGCTATTGCATATGCAAGTTCACGACTGGCTTTTACCTTTTCATCTAAATTAGATATATTGTATTTTGCAAAAATCCTGTCGCATTCAAATTGAAATTTTGATTTCGATTCATCAATTATTGATTTAAATGCTTGTGAACCAAATTTTTTTATGTATTCGTCTGGATCCTTAGCGTTTTCCATCTTAAGAATTCTTACATCAACGCCAACCTCTTGAAGCAACTTAAACGCTTTGTCTGCTGCTCTTTGACCAGCTTCATCACTATCGTATGAAATTACAACTTTCTTTGTATATCTAGAAAATATACGTGCTTGTTCAGACGTTATAGCTGTTCCCAAGGTGGCAACGGCGTTTTCAAATCCAGCAGCATGAAGCGCTATTACGTCCATATATCCTTCACACAAAATCATTTTATCTTCACAATGATTTTTAGCATAATTCAAAGCAAAAAGATTTTTACTTTTTTTGAATGCAGGTGTATCGGAAGTATTTAAGTATTTGGGCTTAGAATCATCTAAAACTCTGCCACCAAAGGCAACAACATTTCCCGTTGTATCAATTATAGGGAAAATAACTCTGTTTCTAAAATAGTCATATACGCCACGATCGTTTTTTCCACACAAAAAACCAACTGTCATTTCTTCATCGGTATAACCAAGCTTTTTCAAATGGTCATGAAGCATAAAGAAGTTGTTAGGAGCATAACCAAGTCCGAAATGGTTAATTACCGCCATAGAAAGCTTTCTTTCTTCCACTAAATATTTTCTTCCTTCAACGCCTAATTTCTCATCAATTAAACAATTATGAAAGAATTTAGCAGCTTCTTTATTCATATCTAGGACTCTTTGTCTGCTTACCTCTTTTTTTCCAGGAATTCTCTCGGTTTCCTCAGGCAAATTAACACCACACCTTGAAGCAAGGACTCTAAGAGCTGACATATAATCAAGATTTTCCGTTCTCATAACAAAAGTAATTGCATCACCACCAGCACCGCAACCAAAGCAATAGAATGATTGTGTAGAAGGAAAAACGGTAAAGGAAGGAGTCTTTTCACTATGAAATGGGCACAGTCCATTATAATTTGAGCCGGCTCTCTTTAAATTAACATACGATGATATAACATCCTCAACAGGATTTCTAAATTTAATATCATCAATAATTTCAGGTGATATAATCATAAATGTCTTCTCCACATGCTTGGAACGTAAAGCTCTCTAAACAAATCAATAGCATATCTGTCTGTCATGCTTGAAACATAGTCACAAACGCAACGCTCAATTGATTCGTTGTCAAGATTTTTTTGATATAAGAGAGGCATCTCGTTAGGGTGCTTTACAAAATATTCAAATAAAATTCTAAGCATTTCTATTGCCTTATCTTCTTCGCTCTTTGCAATTCTATTGTGATAAACGTTTTCAAACAAATAGGTTCGTAATTCACTTGTAGCTTCAAAAATTTCCTTTGTCATTCCAATATAATTTTTGTCTGTGCTTTCTGAAATGACAGAAGAAACCATATTATTAATTCTTTCGCTATGACCTTTACCTAAAACATCAAGTAATCTTTTTGGAATATCATCTATTGATATAATTCCACCACGAACTGCATCATCAATATCATGATTGATATATGCTATTCTATCAGCTAAATTAACAATTCTGCCCTCAAGCGTTTCGGCGATATTGTCTCCAGAATGATTTAAGATTGCATCTTTAACTTCATATGTAAGATTTAAACCATTTCCATCTCTTTCAAGCTTTTCAACAACGCGAATGCTTTGCTTATAGTGTGTAAAATCCGGTGAATAGAACAACTGCATTGCTTTTTCACCTGTATGACCAAAAGGAGTATGTCCTAAATCATGCCCCAGTGCACTTGCTTCGCATAAATCTTCATTTAACTTTAAAGCTCGTGCAATAATTCTTGCAATTTGAGTAACCTCCAAAGTATGAGTCATACGGGTTCTAAAATGCTCATCTTGCGGTAAAAAGAAAACTTGAGTTTTATGCATTAATCGTCTGAAAGACTTAGAATGCAAAATACGGTCTCTGTCTCTTTGAAACTCCGTTCTATTCGGACATATATCACTTTCCTTTTCTCTTCCCTTTGTATTAGAAGTAAGAAAAGCATAAGGAGAAAGTACAGACTTTTCTCGTTCACAAAACATTTCAGCTACAGTCATAATAACCTCCAAATTTTAATCATAAATAAAATACGCAAAAAAAGTAAAAAATACTTTTTTTGCGTACCATATATGACATTAAATTTCCTATTTCGTGTCAATTCTCTGCTCTAAAAAGAGAAGCTGCACTCGTCCGGCAAAAATATCTGTAATTTTTTTGCCGAAATCACACTCTACTTCTTCCTTAATAGCAAATTTTATAATTACCTCGTCCTCAAATAAAGTATCATCAATCAACGCATTAACATTTTGAAGCTCAGTTACAAATTTTCCATAATCAGAATAAGAAAGTTTAACAGAATAAGCATAGTAAGTCTCAAATACCTTTGCGCCTCCCTCTTCAAGAGCCATAGAAGCCGCTGTTGAATAAGCTCTAACAAGTCCACCAGCACCCAAAAGAATGCCGCCAAAATATCTAGTTACAACTACTAAAACATCAGTTATACCCGACATTCTAATTGAATTTAAAACCGGCATGCCTGCGGTTCCTTGAGGCTCATTATCATCAGAATACCGAGCTATAGAATCGCCAATAACATATGCATAAACATTATGAGTAGCATCAGAATACTGTTTTTTCTTCTGTTTTATAATCTCTAATGCCTTTTCTTCATTTTCTACAAATGTAGAAAATCCAATAAACACCGATTTTCTTTCAACAAATTCTATATTAGCAGTATTTCTTGGTCTTTTTATCTTTTTGTTAGACATAAATACCTCTTTTTCACTTGCAAATATGCTTATTTAATAAATTTTTCATATTTTCCTTTTGTTTTATCATCAACCCACGCTTCAACAACCGTGCCAACATCGTTATAGCTTGTATCTAAAATCTCCGCACAATTATAAAAGGCACTTAAGGCGCTCTGTTCAGAATATGGGAATACAAAAGATAATCTTTTTTTACCATTTCTACATAATGATTCAAGCTGTAAAATCAATTCATCAAATCCAAATCCATTTATAGCTGACATTGAAACAACTCTTCCATTATGACTGTTAAATAATCTTAAATCATATAACCTTTCACTTGAACAATTATCAGACTTATTGAAAACATAAAGCCTTGGCTTATCTGAGGCTTTAAAATACTCAAGAATTGAGTTAGTAACAGCTAAATGCTCTAAGCATTCATCATCAGATGCATCTACAACAATTATTAGAAAATCACAATATACCACTTCTTCAAGAGTGGAATGAAATGCGTGCACCAAGTGATGCGGTAATTTTCTAATGAATCCAACAGTGTCAGTTAATAGCATCTCAAGTCCGCTAGGTAATTTAAATTTACGAGTTGTTGGGTCTAGAGTTGCGAATAATTTATCTTCAGCTAGAATTCCTGCATTTGTCAAAAGATTAAGAAAGGTAGATTTTCCCGCGTTTGTATATCCTACAATACAAGCCTTAGGAATAGAGCTTCTGTCTCTCTGTGCTCGCATAGTTTGTCTGTTCTTTTCTAGCTCTTCAAGTTCATTTTGCAAATAAGATATTCTAGATGATAATCTTCTTCTATCAATTTCAAGCTTACTTTCACCCGGACCTCTAGTACCTATTCCGCCACCTAATCTAGACATATCCTTGCCTTTACCTATAAGCCTTGGCGCGGTGTATTTAAGTTGAGCTAACTCAACTTGAATTTTACCCTCAGCACTTGTTGCATGAAGTGCAAAAATATCAAGAATAAGCATACTTCGGTCTATAACTTCAGTTTCAACCTCGTTTTCGATATTTTTAATTTGAGCAGGCGTAAGCTCGCAGTCAAATACAACCAAATCAATTTTATTGTTTTTACAAAGTGATGCAAGCTCCTCTAGCTTACCCTTTCCTATACAGGTTGCAACATCCGGTGTTGCCTTTTGTTGAGTAACAACAGCAAATACATCAGCGCCAGCAGTATCAGCAAGTCTTTTCAATTCTTCTATTGAACTAAGGCATGCATCTTCCCCACCCTGCGGATATATACCAACCAAAATAGCACTATTTCTTTCATCATTCATAAGAATTGCTCCTTAAACCAAATTAAAAGGGCAAGAGATATAGCTCTTGCCCGTTTAAACGAAAATTATTTGCCGCTAAGTCTCTTCTTGAACTTATCAACACGTCCGCCAGCGTCAACGAACTTTTGCTTTCCTGTAAAGAAAGGATGGCACTTAGCACAAATTTCAACTGAGATATCTCCCTTAGTTGACTTTGTAGCAACTGTGTTACCGCAAGCACACTTTATTGTAGCTTCCTTATATTCTGGATGAATTCCTGCCTTCATTCTTTTCACCTCTTTCAACTGATGTAAAATTATTTCGCCTTATTATACAACACAACATAATAAAAAGTCAAGTCTTTTTTTAAATTATTTTAAATTTTTGTTTCTATTTCCTTTTTGAGTCTTTTCATTATCTTTTTTTCTAGTCTAGAAATATAGGATTGAGATATACCAAGCATATCTGCTACCTCCTTTTGTGTAAGCTCTTCTTGGCCTAATAATCCAAAGCGCAAATTTATTATTGTTTGCTCCCGTTTATTTAACTTTTCTATCGCTTCTTTAATGATTATTTTCTCTTCATTAACCTCTATATCACGATATATTTCATCTTCATCAGTACCTAAAACATCAGAAAGTAGTAGCTCGTTTCCATCCCAATCAGTATTTAACGGTTCATCAATTGATATCTCTTTTATTCTATTTGAACTTTTTCTTATATACATTAATATTTCATTTTCAATGCATCTTGAAGCATATGTAGCTAATTTTATATTTTTGTCAGACTTGTAGGTCTTTATAGCTTTAATTAATCCAATAGTTCCAATTGAGGTTAAG
>JAZSHT010000041.1:0-15968 GCA_045533435.1 Eubacteriales bacterium
GAAAAAGTAATGAACTCTTATGAAACCTTGTTCGTTGTTGACTGCTCACTTGGTGAAGACACAGTGAAGGAACTCATCAACAAGTTCACAACTCTTATCGCCGATAACGGTGCTATTGATAGCGTTGATGAATGGGGCAAACGCAGACTTGCATACCCAATCAACGATAAGAACGATGGTTACTATGTTCTTGTTAACTTCAAGAGTGAAGGCAGCTTTACA
The DNA here is from genome assembly GCA_045533435.1 of Eubacteriales bacterium. Taxonomy (GTDB): domain Bacteria; phylum Bacillota; class Clostridia; order Oscillospirales; family CAG-272; genus RGIG2000. The sequence continues at coordinate 223 of JAZSHT010000041.1, forward strand.
GCTGAGCTTGAGCGTGTATTCGGTATTACTGAAGGCATTCTTCGTTCAATCGTAATCCGCCACATTGAAGACAAGAAAACTAAGAAAGAAGCGTAAGCAACAAAGGGGGAGGCAAAATGGCAAACTTTAACCTTAATAAGGTAATTTTGGGCGGCAGATTAACTGCTGATCCAGAGCTTAAGCAAACTCCACAAGGCGTATCCGTAACTACCTTTTCAATCGCGGTAAATCGCAGAGGTAAGGAAGCTCAAACGGATTTCATTAATTGTCAAGCTTGGAGACAAACTGCAGAATTTATCTGCAAGTTTTTCAAAAAGGGTAGCTCAATCTGTGTTATCGGTTCAATTCAAACAAGAAGCTGGACCGACCAACAAAACAATAAGAGAACTGCTACTGAGGTAATTGTTGACGAGGCAAACTTTGTTGATTCAAAGGCAGATGCTCCTGCAGGCAGCTATTCAGATGCGCCAGCATTCCAAACTCAACAAGCTCCAAAATTTGAAGAAATTGCAAGCGATGACGATTTACCGTTCTAATTACAGAGCGGCGACTTATTAACATAGGAGGATAACTAAAATGGATAACAATGTAGTTGAAAAAGAACAGGTTCAACGTCCAGCAAGACAGATGATGCGTAAAAAGAAGAAGGTTTGCGCTTTCTGTGCTGACAAAATTGGTCACATTGATTATAAAGATACAGCTCGTTTAAGAAAGTATATTACTGAGCGTGCAAAGATTCTTCCAAGAAGAATTACAGGCACATGCGCTCATCACCAAGGCGAGCTTACAAAGGCTATCAAGAGAGCAAGATTCATGGCTCTTATGCCTTACATTGACGACTAATAATTAAAGTCCGAAGCATTGCTTCGGACTTTTGTTATATACACTTTTCATTTTAAAATAATGTAAAAGAGAAGTGTCTAAAGGATGAATATAATAATTAAAAATAAAAACGAACTATGCGGGTTAAACATAGTTCGCTATTTTTTATTTAGCAATTAAGCCATTTTGTTATACATAAGAGTAAATTGGCTCTTCTTGTGAGCTGCGTTATTCTTATGAAGAATACCTTGAGCTACAGCCTTGTCAACTCTCTTTACAGCAGCTACATAAGCAACTTGTGCAGCTTCCTTATCGCCACTCTCAACAGCAGCCTTAAACTTCTTGATAGCTGTGTTAAGCTGAGATTTGAGCATCTTATTACGAAGTGTTTTGGTTTCGATAACCTTTACACGCTTCTTTGCAGATTTGATATTAGGCATTGTAAAATCCTCCTTTAATAATAACTAATCCGACAGATGCACAATCCGTTGCCTGAGAGGGTGCTCCGAATATGGCCTGTTCGTACAGTTACATATTATAACACATATATTTAAAAAATCAAGTCCTTTTTACAAAAAAATCAAAAAAAATTTAATGCTAAAAATTCAAAGCTACTTATGTTTGCTTTATAAAATAGTGAATATCGTTCATGAAAAATTTACATATGAATTCTTTGTAAACTTTCAAGAGACAAATTGTAAACTTTTTCAAGATTTGAAAAAAAATTACACATTTTTCAAAAAAACGCTTGACAGATACCTGATTTAGTGCTATAATCTGTCATTGCAAAAATATTATATTATAATTACTTTTTATTATATAATAAAAAGAGAATTGGAGTGATTAAGTCTATGGTCAAAGATCAAAAGCTTGGCAAAAACACACGTAAAAGCTTCGCTAAAATTAACGAGCTATGTGAAATGCCAAACCTCATCGACGTTCAGAAGGAATCCTTTGAGTGGTTCTTAAAAAAGGGAATTACAGAAGTCCTTCATGACGTATCTCCTATTACCGACCATACAGGCGATGTTGAAATCGAGTTTGTTTCATTCACACTTGATGTTACAAAGCCAAAGTATCCGGTTGAGGAGTGCAAAATCAGAGATGTAAACTACGCTGCACCATTCAGAGTAAATGTTCGCCTCTCTAACAAAATGACAGGAGAAGTTAAGGAACACGAGGTGTTCATGGGTGACTTCCCACTTATGACAGACAACGGTACATTTGTAATCAACGGCGCAGAGAGAGTTGTTGTATCACAGATCGTTCGTTCACCTGGTATGTACTATGACTTTTCAATAGACAAAACAGGTATGCATAACTACACAGCTCAGGTTATCCCATATCGTGGAGCTTGGCTTGAGTATGAAACAGACGCTTCAAATGCATTCTATGTTCATATTGATAAAAACAGAAAATTACCTATCACAATACTTATCCGTGCTCTCGGCGTAGAAACCGAAGAGGACATTAAGGAAATGTTCGGCACAAAGTTTATGACTCCTACCCTTGAAAAGGATGATAGCGAAAAGCTTGCTTTAGAGGAAGGAACAACAATTAGAGAGGAAGCTCTTAAGGAAATCTATAAGAGACACCGTCCAGGCGAGCCTGCTATTGTTGAAAGTGCTGAGCAATTAATTCACAATTTATTCTTTGACGGCAAGAGATACGATTTATATCCTGTTGGCCGTTATAAGTTCAATGAAAAGCTTTCTATCTCAAAGAGAATTCTCGGTCTTACACTTTCAAGAGATGTAGTTAGCCTTACAACAGGCGAAATCATCTGTGAAATGGGTAAGGTTATCACAAAAGAGGATATCGCTCTTATTGAAGAAAACTGCGTAAACGAAATTTATGCAACAGTTATTGATAAGGAAACAGGCAACCCTGTTGAAATTAAGGTATTCGGTAACGGCTCAGTTGATCCTAAGTATTTACTTGGCGAAAACTGGAGAGATGGTCTTGAGGACTTCGGTGTTAGCGAAAAGCTTAACTTTGAGAAGCTCATGGAAATCATCAATGAGTGCGCTGGCGACATTGAGGCTATCAGGGAGCAATTAAAGTACAATACAGAAGCACTTTGTCCTAAGCACATCACAAGAGAGGATATCTTAGCTTCAATTTCTTACCTCATCTGCTTAGACTACGGAATTGGCAAAAAGGATGATATTGACCACCTTGGCAACCGTCGTCTCCGTTGCGTTGGCGAATTATTACAAAACCAACTCCGCATCGGTATGTCCCGTATGGAAAAGAGCATTAGAGAAAGAATTAACACACAAGATGTTGAGGAGTTAACTCCAAAAACATTAATTAATATTAGACCAGTAGCTACTGCAATTAGAGAATTCTTTGGTTCATCACCACTCTCTCAATTCATGGACCAAAATAACCCACTTGCAGAGCTTACACATAAGCGTCGTATTTCTGCACTTGGTCCTGGCGGTCTTTCAAGAGACAGAGCAGCATTCGAGGTTCGTGACGTTCACTATACACATTACGGAAGAATGTGTCCTGTTGAAACTCCTGAAGGTCCAAACATCGGTCTTATTTCATACCTTTCAACATATGCAAAGATTGATAAATACGGCTTTATTCAAGCACCATACAGAAAAATCGTTGATGGCGTAGTAACTGATGAGGTTGTTTATATGACAGCTGATGAGGAAGATGATCATGTAGTTGCTCAAGCATATGAAGCACTTGATGAAAATAACCGCTTCGTTAAGAAGAAGATTATTGTTCGTGATAAGAACGAAATCATTGAAACAGATGCATCAAGAGCTGATTATATGGATGTATCTCCAAAGATGGTTGTATCCGTTGCTACTGCAATGATTCCATTTATTGAAAACGATGACAACGCCCGTGCGCTCATGGGTTCAAACATGCAGAAGCAGGCAGTTCCGCTTCTTACAACAGACTCCCCAATCGTTGGTACAGGTATGGAATACAAGGCTGCGGTTGACTCAGGCGTAGTTGTTGTATGTAAGAACGGCGGTATCGTTGAAGAGGTTGACTCTAAGCATGTTGTAGTAAGAAACGATAACGGCTTAAAGGATAGATACGAGTTTATAAAGTTCAAGCGCTCCAACCAATCCACATGTGTAAACCAAAAGCCAATCGTTGTTGTTGGCGAAAGAGTAGAAAAGGGACAGGTATTAGCTGATGGTCCTGCTACCTCAAACGGTGAAATTTCACTTGGTAAGAATGCTCTTATCGGCTTTATGACATGGGAAGGCTACAACTACGAGGACGCTGTACTTCTTAACGAAAAACTAGTAAGAGATGATGTTTATACATCAATCCATATTGAAGAATATTCACACGAAGCAAGAGACACAAAGCTCGGCCCAGAGGAAATCACTCGCGATATTCCTAATGTTGGCGATGATGCTAAGAAGAATCTTGATGAAAATGGTATTATCAGAATCGGTACTGAGGTTAAGGCTTACGATATTATCGTTGGTAAGGTAACACCAAAGGGCGAAACTGAATTAACCGCTGAAGAAAGATTACTCCGTGCTATTTTCGGCGAAAAGTCAAGAGATGTAAGAGATACATCAAGAAGACTTAAGAATGGCGAAAATGGTGTTGTAGTTGATGTTAAGGTATTCTCTCGTGAAAACGGCGATGAATTAGCACCTGGCGTAAACAAGGTTGTTAAGGTTTATGTTGCTCAAAAGAGAAAGATCTCTGTGGGCGATAAGATGGCTGGTCGTCACGGTAACAAGGATGTAGTATCAAGAATACTTCCACCTGAGGATATGCCTTTCTTAAAGGACGGCACACCTCTTGATATCGTTCTTAACCCACTCGGCGTTCCTTCTCGTATGAATATAGGTCAGGTTCTTGAGGTACACTTAGGTATTGCTGCAAGAAAGCTTGGCTGGAAGATTATGTCTCCTGTATTTGACGGCGCTAAGGAAAAGGACATCTTTGAATGCTTAAAGATGGCTGGACTTTGGAGAGATGTTCTACCAAATGAAAACACAGATGGTAAGGAGCTTCTTGAGGAAGTAACACGCGAGGACGGCAAGAAGGATGTTCAAAGACTTGATGAAGAAACTAAGAACAATCCAGAAGCACTTAAGAAGCTTCGCGAAGAAGGCAGACTTAAGGTTTGCGATGGCAAGACCATCCTTTACGATGGCCGTACAGGCGAACCATTTGATAATCCTGTAACAGTAGGTATTATGTACTACTTAAAGCTTCACCACCTTGTTGATGATAAGATTCACGCTCGTTCAACAGGTCCATACTCACTCGTAACACAACAGCCTCTTGGCGGTAAAGCACAATTTGGCGGTCAGCGTTTCGGTGAAATGGAAGTTTGGGCGCTTGAAGCTTACGGTGCTGCTTATACACTTCAAGAAATCCTCACAGTTAAGAGTGACGATGTAATCGGTAGAACTAAGGCATTCGAGGCTATCGTTAAGGGACAAAACATCCCAACACCAGGCGTACCTGAATCCTTCAGAGTTCTTGTTAAGGAGCTTCAAGCTCTTGCTCTTGATATCAAGGTTCTTGATGCTGATGGTAACGAAATTGAGCTTGCTTCACTTGGCGAGGATGATATTGAACCAATGAATATCGTAGCTCCTGTTGAAGAGGAAGACACTCATAATGATGAACCTGCAGAGGATTATGAGGAAGAAGATTTCAGCGAGGATGATGAATTAGAGGCAGATGCATTCTTTGCAGAGCTTTTCGGTAATTCTTCTAATGAAAGCGTTGAAGATGATAACAAATTCGATGATTTTGAAGACTGATACTAAGTTATAAAACTTTAAAAATACTAAAAAAAGGAAAATGCTGATGGAACATACATTTGATTCTATTAAAATAGGCTTAGCTTCCCCTGAAAAGATTCTTAGCTGGTCATCAGGCGAGGTAACAAAGCCAGAAACCATCAACTACCGTACACAAAAGCCTGAAAAGGACGGTCTTTTCTGTGAAAAAATCTTTGGTCCTACAAAGGACTGGGAATGCTCATGTGGCAAGTACAAGCGTGCTCGCCATAAGGGACACAGATGCGAAAAGTGTGGTGTTGAGGTTACAACTAAAAAGGTAAGACGTGTAAGAATGGGACACATTAGCCTTGCTTGTCCTGTATCTCATATTTGGTATTTCAAGGCAATCCCATCAAGAATGGGTCTTATCCTTGATATTTCTCCAAAGTCCCTTGAAAATGTTCTTTACTTTGTGCAGAGAATTGTAATTGATCCGGGCGATACTCCACTTATGAAGTATCAGCTTCTTACCGAAAACGAATTTAACACATATTACGAAAAATACGGCGATAGATTTAAGGCTGGCATGGGTGCTGAGGCTATTAAAGAGCTTCTTTGCGAAATTGATGTTGAATCACTTTCTAAGGAGCTTAAGGAAGAGCTTCTTAAGGCTACCGGCCAAAAGAAGACTCGTATTATCAAAAGACTTGAAATCGTTGAAGCGTTCAGAAAGAGCGGTAACAGACCTGAATGGATGATTTTAGATGTTCTTCCTGTTATCCCACCTGACATCAGACCAATGGTTCCACTTGATGGTGGTAGATACGCTGCATCTGACTTAAATGATCTTTACAGAAGAGTTATTAACAGAAATAACCGTCTTAAGAAGCTTATTGAGCTTCATACACCTGAAATGATCATCAAGAACGAGAAAAGAATGCTTCAAGATGCAGTTGACGCTCTTATTGATAACGGTAAGCACGGTAAGCCTGTAACAGGTCCAAGCTCAAGACCTCTTAAGTCCTTATCTGAAATGCTTAGAGGTAAACAAGGTCGTTTCAGACAAAACCTTCTCGGTAAGCGTGTTGACTATTCTGGTCGTTCAGTTATCGTAGTTGGTCCTAACCTTAAGATTTATCAATGCGGTCTTCCAAGAGAAATGGCTCTTGAATTATTCAAGCCATTCGTTATGAAGCGTCTTGTTGAAACAGGCAAGGCTTCAAACATCAAGGAAGCAAAGAGAAATGTAGAGCATAACAACGATGAGGTTTGGGATGCACTTGAAAATGTAATTAAAGAGCATCCAGTTCTTTTAAACCGTGCTCCAACACTTCACCGTCTATCAATTCAAGCATTCGAGCCTGTACTCGTTGATGGTAGAGCAATTAGACTTCACCCACTCGTATGTAAAGCGTTCAACGCTGACTTCGATGGCGACCAAATGCCTGTACACGTTCCACTTTCATGTGAGGCTCAAGCAGAGGCAAGATTCTTAATGCTTTCCGCTAACAACCTCTTAAAGCCTGTTGACGGTAAGGCTATTGCAGTACCATCACAGGATATGGTCCTTGGCTCATACTACTTAACTCTTGATAAAGCAGGCGAAAAGGGCGAGGGCAATGTATATCGTAACTTTGATGAAGCGATGATGGCTTATGAAAATAGAGACCTTGAAATTCACGCTCCAATCAAGATTAGAGTACAAAAGGAAATTAATGGTGTAATGCAATCAAAGATTATTGATGCAACACTTGGTAGATTAATATTTAACAACTCAATTCCTCAGGACCTTGGCTATGTAGATAGAGAAGTAGATCCATTCGGACTTGAAATTGACTTCGTAGCAGGAAGCAAGCAGCTTTCACAAATCGTTGACCGTACAATTAAAATCCATGGCTTTACTAAGGCAGCAGAAGTGCTTGACAATATCAAAGCAATGGGCTATAAGTACTCAACAAGAGCTTCACTTTCAATTTCAGTTGCCGACATGACAATTCCTGAAAAGAAATACGAAATTGTTAAAGAAGCTGAAGGTAAGGTTGAGGAAATCTTCCAACACTTTAGAGATGGTGAGCTTTCTGAGGAAGAAAGATATAACTGCGTAATTGACATTTGGAATACAGCAACTGATGATGTCGTTGATGAAATTAAGGGAAGCTTCAATAGATACAACCCAATCAAGATGATGTCTGACTCAGGTGCCCGTGGTAGCATGACACAGATGCGTCAGCTCGCAGGTATGCGTGGTCTTATGATCTCTGCAACAGGTAAGACTATGGAAATTCCAATTAAGTCTAACTTCCGTGAAGGACTTACAATACTTGAATACTTCGTTGCAGCTCGTTCTGCTCGTAAATCACTTTCAGATACAGCTCTTAAGACAGCCGACTCAGGTTACTTAACAAGAAGACTTGTTGATGTATCTCATGAGGTAATCATTCGTGAAGAGGATTGTGGTACTCGCGACTATATGGTAATGAGCGACATCGTTGATGCAGGTACAATTGTTGAACCACTTAAGGACAGAATTCTTGGCAGATATACTGTTGAGGATGTAATAAATCCAACAACAGGCGAGGTTATCGTTAAGGAAAATGAAATGATCCTCTCCAAGGATGTTGATAAAATCATTAAGGCAGGCATTAAAGAGGTTAAGGTGCGTTCAGTTCTTCGTTGTAAGACAAAGGGCGGCGTATGTGCTCACTGTTACGGTATGGACCTTGCAAGCTCTAAGGCAGTTAATATCGGTGAAGCTGTCGGCGTAATTGCTGCTCAGTCAATCGGTGAACCTGGTACACAGCTTACAATGAGAACATTCCATACAGGTGGTGTTGCTTCTGCTAACATTACACAAGGTCTTCCAAGAGTTGAAGAGTTATTTGAAGCAAGAAGACCAAAGAGCCCTGCAATCGCATGTGAAGCAACAGGCGAGGTTTCAATTAAGCTTGAGGGTCGTATCAATAAGATTTATGTTACTGATGAAGAAACAGGCATAGAATACAGCTATGAGGTTCCATTCGGTAGAACAATGGTTGTTCATGATGGCGACCGTGTAGTTAAGGGTCAAGCACTCACTGAGGGCTATATGGCTCCTTTGGATATTCTTAAGATTAACGGCATTGAAGCGGTTTATGACTATATTGTACGCGAGGTACAAAAGGTTTACCGTTCACAAAACGTTGATGTTGATGATAAGCACGTTGAGGTTATCACTCGTCAAATGACTCGTAAGGTAAGAATTAAGGACCCAGGAGATACAGAGCTTATTGAAGGTATGACAATTGATATTACAGAGCTTATTGAAGAAAACGAAAAGGTACAGGCTAAGATTGATAGCGGTGATGTTTCACTTCGTCTTGCAACATTTGACCCAATCCTTCTCGGTATCACTAAGGCTGCTTCTTCAACTGAATCCTTCTTATCCGCTGCTTCCTTCCAGGAGACAACAAAGGCTCTTACAGAGGCTGCTATTCGCGGTAAGGTTGACCACTTACTCGGACTTAAAGAAAATGTTATTATCGGTAAGCTTATTCCTGCGGGAACAGGTCTTGCTAAGTATAACGAGGTCGGCGTAAAAAAGGTTGACAAAAACGCTTAATTAAATATATAAAGCTCCTGATTTTAAATCAGGAGCTTTTAATATATTGGATACACTTTAAATTTAGCGCTGCTTTAATGCATATCTTAAATAGTACATCTAAAATATTAGCCCTTAATATTGTTTAAAACTACTTTATATTAAAAATGATAGCATCTAAAGCGACTATAGGATATTTAAAGCAAAAAAATAAACCGCAATTTGCGGTTTATTTTTTTGTTTAGTTCTTAAAGTTGTTTGTATAACGAGTGCTCAATGTAGTATTTGTATAGTATTCTACATCAACAGTTACATAAAATCCTGCATTATTCATATACTTTTTGATTAAGTTGAAGATTGCAGCTTGGTTTGATTCAGCGATTGAAGTATCGCCGTTTGTAATCTTTACCTTTACTTTAACCATGCCATCAGCAAGAGTGTACTCAGTTGTAGTTCTTGCAGCGTTAGCATTGTTTGATGTCTTAGCAAGCTCTGCATTTATAGTTTCTTGTAAAGCTAAAATGTTTTCTACATATGAATATGTTGACACAATTTCATTGTTCTTGCAAAGATTTACAACTACATATGTATAAGAAAGATTTTCAGTAAATATCTCATGAACTTGATTATAAATCATTTCTTCAAGATAACCGATAAGTCCATCGGACTTAATGTTAATATTTACAGTGTAAATGTAATTGCCTTCCTCATCAACTGTAAGTGATGTTGTAGTATCCTTTGCATAAGCATTTGCATAAGGGTCTAACATTTCCTTGTCTGCAAGAGAAGCACAGTATTCAGCAAGAAGCTCAGCAGAATAATGATTTAACATCCATTGATGTCTGCCTTGTAGCCAGCTGCGTAAATGGTCAACTGCTTCCTTATATGAATTAAACTTCATTGGAAGCTCATCGCCCTTCATTGGAACGCCCCATTTAAGTACATCGCGTGCAATAGAAGCGTAAATAGCTTCATCCTTGTAAATCTTATCAAGCTCATTTTGAGTTTTAGCGCCTAGCTCATCAACAATATCAGCATACATTAAAGTCATTTCATCCTTTAAGTCAAACACATATTGTGAAACGGTCTCTCTAAACTCAGGAGAAAGCTGATAAATGTATGTTAACCATGTGTAGTTATCTTGGTTACTTCCGTTAGAGGTTGAAACCCAATCATTTCTTGATAATGTATTTGTCCAGTTTTCTCCAGGATAGCCTTGGAAGCTTGCATTAGCCCATTCGCCAGTCGTGGAATCGCCATAAATACCGTTTGTAAAGTCAGGGAAGTTATTGTAGTTAGCTCTATATGTTGAGAACTGTACATGGCCTGCTGCACGGTCATAGTCCCATGCAGGACCGCCATGAAGCTTACCATCTTCAATGTAGAAACGAGTAGAGTCGTATAAGAAGTCCTGATCCTTAAAATAGTCAGCAAGAATATAGAATCTTACTAGCGAGTCAACATCAGCATATTTTTTAATTTCATCTATATCACCGCTTACAATAGCATATTCAACTTGATAAATGGTAGAGAATACCTTTGAATATCCCTCGCCACTTAATTCGTTTCCATCAGCTACTAAGAACTTAATATTAAAGAATGGAGTTGTGATTGAACCGCTTCTGTTGAAATAGAAAATGTTTTCTGTGTTGTGAGCAGCCTCTACTTCCAAGATAGCATCTGTCTTTTTATCAATATTAACTCTTGTTTCCTCAGGGTCAACAGGAGTTGATACTAAGTAGTTGCCTTGATATGCTCCGTTAACATAAACATCAACGAATTCCCATTTGCAAGCATAATCTAAGCCACATGTCTCGTTAAACTTTCTTACAAGAGCATTTCTCATAAGAGTTGATTCAAAGGCGTTTGCAAGAAGGCAATATTTATTATCCTTACCTAAACCGAATAAATCTACATTTGTGCTAAATTTAATGTTATATGGCTTCTTTGTAGGACTAGCAGTAGAGTTACCTCTGATTTTTGCTTCGCCATTATCCTCGTAATAGAAGTTGTATTCGCCGTTATCATCAAAATATGCTACTGCAATTTGAGCAGCTGAATAATCCATACCAATGCCGCTTAAAGAGTTGATGTAAATAACAGGTACATCTGTTACAGCATATTGAATACGAGGCATTACATTTTTGAAGTCTTGAACATTTTTGTCAACCTCTTCTTGTGTCAATGCAAGGGCATAGCTCTCTAAAATAGGCTTAATAAGTGATAATGAAGCACTGTTATAGTATGTTTCGTAGTGCTTTGGTAATTGGCTAATCAATGTGTCAAATTCGGTATAATCAACTATACGATTTTCAAACGAGCCACATACTGCACATTCGCTGTATTCGTACCCCTTCTTACCTGGCATTGTCCACCAATTTTGTGTATGTGGAAGCATTTCCTCAGTTAAAACTGTTGAGGTTTTGCACACTGAGCATGAAACAGAGCTATATCCTGTATTTGAGCAGGTTGCTTCAATTTTTGAATTGATTTGCCATGTATGACCTAATTTTTCAGTAACATCTGTATGTACTATTACTCCGCAATCAAGACAGTAAAGCATGTTTATTCCATCATCAATGCATGATACCTTAGATGCTTCAAGAGTTGATACATGTAGGTGCTTCTTACAGCCTTCTGATTTTGTTAAAATTTCGCTATCAATCTTAGCAACAAATCTTCTTAATAAAATTAAGTCGTAAACATTAATTAATCCATCGCCATTTATATCGCATGAAAGCTCATTAACATCAAATGTTTTACCGCCAATGTAGCTTGCAAGTAGATTAGAGTCATTATTGTTAATTAAGCCATCATTGTTGATGTCGCCAATTAAATAGAATGAAGCAACATAATTTGAAATAATTGTTTCATTACATACTGAGCATGTTTCAACTGTAAAGCCTGGCTTATTAGCTTGAGGCTTAATTGTTTTTGGTGTAGAAACATGTCCAGGAGCCTTTTCGTAAATAGTTTTCGCTCTAGAATCGCCACATTTTACACAGTCAACTATAATGTAGTAGTCGGTAGTGCAATCAAGAGTAGAGGTTTCAACAATAGCACCCTCATGTCCTGTTGGTTTAACATAGCTTGAACGGTCGCAAATAATACATGTGTTTACTCCGCTTTCAGTACATGATGCAGTATCATCAAGAAATCCGTAAATATGACTTGTACATGTATATTCACTTGCTTTTTTACATACAGTGCTATTACCCACAGATGATGTAGAGAAGTTAGGGTGTCGTCCTATTACTAATTTGATGCTTGGACAATTTGCGACTAAGCTTGAAGCAGAGCTTAATTGCTTGCTTATAACAACCCATTCAACATATGGACAATCAGCTAAAACGCTTGAGCCAATTGATGTAACAGAGTCGGGAATATACATATAGTCAACACCCGTACCCTTGAAAGCGTTAGAGCCAATTTTTGTAAGCCCTTTGCTTAAATTGATTCTGCCAAGATGGTAAGCTCCTGAAAAGGCATCTGAGTAAATTTCAACAACTGTCTCCGGAACTGTGAAAATTTCTCCCGCTCTTTCAATAGGATAACGATAAAGAACAGTTACAGACTTGTTATATAATACTCCGTCAATGGCTGTATAGTGCTGATTTTCAGAGGCAACCTCATAGCTTGCAATCTTGGAGCAGCCTGAGAATGTTGAAAGCTCAAATTTGTATGATGAAAGCTTAACGCCTGTGATATTAAAGCAGCCTTGGAAAGCATCAGAGGCACAGGATGTTACAGTAGATAAATCAAGTGTTCCATCTAATCCTCTGCCATTATAGAACGCTTTTGAACCGATAGACTTAGTTCCTTCGCCAATCCTTATGCTATGCAAAGCATAACAACAGTTAAATGCATTTGAGCCTACCTCTTCAATCGCTCTATCGCTATAAATAGAAGTCAATGAAAAGCAATTTGAGAATAAATAATCTGGTATTTTAATCATTGATGAAGGCAACTTCACGGATAAAATACCCTTACACTCTGCAAAAGCGTATTTTCCAATAGTCTTTACTGAATCAGGTATAACAATATCAGAATAAATATTTGTTTTATAAAATGCATATTCTCCAATTGATTCAAGCGTTTCTGGTAAATAAAGCTTACCGAAAGCAAGTGTTTTATCTCTAAAAGCACCGTTACCGATAGATGTTACAGGATAATCTACATCATTATATTTAATGGTGTCTGGAATATCCATTTTATTGGTACGCTTGCTTATTGTTGCACCAGTAATTGTTGCCTTGATGTTGGTTTCATCAATACTAGCATTCCAAACAACACCATCCTCATCAGTATATGTTGTATTTGCCGCAGAAGCTGACAAGCAAAGCATAACAGCTAAGACAAATACACAAACAAAAATGTATAATAATTTTTTCATATAATACTCCTTTATAGCATAGTACATTTTCATATAACTATTTTATCATAAAGTCCCTTAACTGTCAATACTTATAATAATTAAATATATATTAACAGATATTAAAAAATATATAAAATACACTTGAAAAAAATGCTCCTATATGTTATACTAACTACATTATTTACTTGACTAAAGCGAGGTAATTATTATGCCACTTGTAATACCTGAGGGATATCAATCACTTTTAGATATCAGACAAACAGAGCTTGCTATCAAAAAGGTAAAGGACTTTTTTGAAAGAGACTTAGCAATCGGCTTAAACCTAACAAGAGTTTCAGCTCCACTTTTCGTATCTCCCGAAAGCGGACTTAACGATAACCTAAACGGCACCGAAAGACCTGTTTCCTTCGATATTTTAAATGGAGATGAGCTTGAAATCGTTCACTCTCTTGCAAAATGGAAAAGAGTAGCTCTTAAAAACTATGGATTTAGAGTTGGAGAGGGACTTTACACGGATATGATTGCTATTCGCCGTGATGAGGATACCGACAATATCCACTCAATGTATGTTGACCAATGGGACTGGGAAAAAATCATTTCCAAGGAGCAAAGAACCATTGATGTTTTAAAGAAAACAGTAAAAATCATTTATAATTCCTTAAAGCATACAGAAAACTATATCGCATATGAATATGAGTTTATCGGCAATATGCTACCTGAGCATATTACATTCGTTACAACTCAAGAGCTTGAGGATATGTATCCTGACTTAACCGCCAAGGAAAGAGAACACGAAATTGCAAAAAAACACGGCGCTGTGTTTATAATGCAGATAGGCGGAGCATTAAAATCAGGCAAAATCCACGATGGCAGAGCCCCTGACTATGATGACTGGTCCTTAAATGGAGATATCATTGTTTACTATCCTGTCCTTGATATTGCATTAGAATTATCCTCAATGGGTATAAGAGTTGATGAGGAAGCATTAAATCGTCAGCTTAAAATTAGAGGCTGCGAGGACAGAAAAGAATTAGAATATCATAAAGCATTACTTAACGGCGAGCTTCCATATACAGTTGGTGGCGGTATCGGTCAGTCAAGAATGTGTATGTATTTCTTAAGAAAAGCACACATCGGCGAGGTTCAATCTGCTCATTGGGGCAAGGAAACCACCGAGGAGTGTCTAAAAAAAGGAGTTCACCTACTCTAAAATGCAACACCTTTGGATATTTCTCATTTTACTTTACGGAATTTTCAAGGGATTAAGAGAAGCGCTTAAAAAGAAGGCTATGGAAACAAATAGTGTCATTGAGGTGCTATTTTTCTATACCTTCTTTGCTTTTTTATTGACAATCCCATTTTCGCATGATGTATTTTCTGTAAGCCTTAAATATCATTTTGCAATTATCATAAAATCCTTTGCAATTTTTATAGCATGGCTATGTGCATTAAATTCCATTAAAAGATTACCACTTAGCGTGTATAGCGTAATGGATATGGGCAGAATGATATTTTCAATTCTTTTAGGCGTAATATTCCTAAACGAAAAGCTTCGCCTTTTGCAAATCATCGGAATTGCGCTTGTAATAACAGGCATCACTCTTGTAAACCTTAAAAAAGAAAAAAGAGCAAACGAAAATTATACCTATAAGGTAGTTCCGTTAGTTCTTGTGTCCTGTATTTTAAATGCACTTTCAGGCACACTTGATAAATTTCTATTAACCCCAAGCCCCGATAGATTTATATACGGCACCGAGGTATTAACCGCATCCCAATTACAGTTTTGGTATATGCTTTATCTTGTATCATTCTACTTTATCTATATTCTTATCAAAAAAGAGAAAATTGATGTAAAAAAGTGCCTCAAGTGTCCGTGGATTTATATTTTAAGCATAATTTTCATAATTGCCGATAGAGCATTATTTATAGCAAACTCAAGTCCAAATAGCTCCGTTATTGTAATGACACCGCTAAAGCAATCCTCAGTTATAGTTTCAATTATTCTTGGCAGACTAATCTATAAGGAGAAAAACATACTTTACCGTACCCTGTGTGCATTATTAATTATTTGCGGAATTGTAATTTCAACTCTCTGAGCAATAAACAAACGCCAAAATAATATGTAATGAATAAATCCTTAATCTTAAATATCTTTTTAAAATTAGTATTGACAAAAACCAAAAACTATGATATAATATCGCCGTTGCGAAAGTAACGGCAAATATGCGGGTGTGGCGGA
>JAZSHT010000035.1:0-6973 GCA_045533435.1 Eubacteriales bacterium
ACCGCTTGGCCTCCGACTTGGGGTATTCTATTTCTAGCGCTTCGGTTTTTTCCTTAAACGGTGCGCATCTGCCCTTTACGGTTACATGCTCAAATTCTGCATCAAATGATATGGTAGCTTTATATTCTCCATGTTCGCTATCATAGACAAAGTCGCCTTGCTTTAACATTATTTCCTCGCCACTTGACGAAATAAGAACGATACTGTCTAAATCAAAATTCATACTTTCCCGAAGACTTACCGTAACCTCTTTTGCATTTTGCTCAACATTTACACCGTTGCTGATATACATTTCGTTTGCCATTCCTGAAGGGATCATTGAATAGAATGAGTATGTAATTCCATCAATATCCGTACAGATATAGAATGACAATGAATATGCGCTATTTTCTAAGCCTGTTGCTATAAGCATGCTTTCATTACAGTTATACATGTATTTGCCTAGCACAACCTTGCAATAGATATCGGGGTTTTCCGTTTCAAAGGTTAGCGGAACTATCGCATTTATGGTGTTGTCATCGTTATAGGTTACTACGACCTCGCTTGGATTTACATAATTGAATATGTAATCCGCACTTATTTCCTTTGCAGTATCAACTGTAATTTCAACCTTGTTTGATAGGATATCTCCGCTTTCATTGGTAAGATATAATGTGTATGTAATAGAGGTATTTTCATAATAAAATACCATTACCTTGCCATCGTAGATATATTGCTCGGTTGGATTTTCGGGGTCAAGGGAGCTAATGACCTTAACTCTGTCTGAGCCGTTATCAATAGACCTTATAAAGAATGATATGCCACCTAGCCGTAAATCAACAAGTGCTTCAATCTCTAAATTATTTTCAAATGTCTTTGATGTGGTTTTTGACCTTAATGTGTATCCATCAAGTGTAATTATCGGTGTTATATCGACACTTAGTGCGGTGTTCTTTATATTTATAGACACATATCCCTGTGAAATTTCCTTATTTGTTAGCTTAATCGTTTCCTCGGTTTTGTCGGGGTATGTGATTATAAGGTCAACATCACTTGCATTTTGTGTATCAAAATTTACTTTAATTTGGTTTTCGCCATTTAATGATATATCAGTTATATTAACGCTTGGCTTAATTAAATCAATTTTTCCTATACTGTGTGTTGAAATAAGCTTTTCCTCTTTTTCGCCTACTCCGTAAATTTCAAATGTGAAATTATATTCGGTGGCGGTGTCTATAATAGGAATTACTATGGTTTTATCATTTTTTTGGGACTCTGTGTGAATAATTTCACTATTTTGGTTTGTAGCAATAAGCTTATAATAATATTTATTATCAATATTTTCAAATAAAATTGGCACGCTTGATGTCATTTCGTTCCAATTTACCGTGATTTCATCTATGGTTGGCAAGATAAATTTGCCTGTATAGGTGTTTGGCGGCGGAGTTGGCTCAGGCTCGGGTGGTGGGTTTGGCTGCTGCTCCTCATATTTTAAGGTTTGGAATTTAACCTCAAAATGTGTTACATCTCCAAGGGCAGTATCGTGGCACACTAATGATAATGTGTATTCCCACTCAGGCTTTAAGCCTTCAACTCTGTTTTTGTATTTGCCATTTTTTTGAGCCTCAAGCTCAATATTTTCCTCGTTTGAGGTGCTTACCACAATGGAATATCTACCGTTTTCATCAAGGTCGGATATATCCATTTCGTATTCAACATAGTCATAGCCTGCTTCTAATGACCTCAAATCAACGCTTGGGGCGTTTACAATTAGCGTAGTAGTAACTACAACCGATGCAACTGCAACGGTGGCTGTTGTTGCGATTGTTTTAACTGAATTGAATATTTTGTCAATAAGAGTTTTTGATGAGCCGTCAGCGTTTTTCCTTTGGCGCTTTTTCTTAGTCTCAATCGTTGTAATCTCGTTTTGTGAATTACTTTGCTCCTTGCCTAGACCGTTTTCCTCTTTTTTTGTTCTATATTCCTCGGCAGGGAAATACTTATATTCATTTATAGTGCTTGTTTCTCTTGACTGATAAAATTCGCCATTATTCATAAGCTTTCCCTCCTTAAATCATTCTATTTTTAATATATCACTAATTTCTAATTTTTTCAAGCATTTTGGCGCAAGCGGTCAATTTTTGGCGCAAAAGGAAAAAGCCTAACGAAACCGTTAGACTTTTTATAAGGTTATATAACTTTTACACTATAACAATTATTAACATAAATTTTGTTTACGCCAGCATTAAGAATGCCGCTTTGCTGTTCATTACCGAAATAATCGTAAATCTTATATTGTCTTTCGGTATCGGCTTCAAGGTAGATATAATCAAATCCTGTGGAATTAAAAATATACTCGGTTGCATTTTCCAAAATTGCAGGTACATTTTGGTATAAAACAGTAATACCTGTGTCGTTCTTTTGGCTCTTTGCATATGAAAAGTTAGCATCAAAGCCGCTAACTAAAAGCTCTCCATTAAGAAGTATATCACGATTTCTACGCCAAAAAGCAAGGTAGCTTTCAAGCAGCTTCTTATGCTCATTTGAAATATTATCAAAGCGTACTGAAATTTGAGGTACACAGAACATAGCTGCAAGAAGCTGATACATTACGCTTTCGTTAGTATCGCTTCTATGCCACATAAGCATGTCGCTATGCACTGCGCCTTTGCCTGATGTTAATCTTAAATCAAGAGAGTGTACTCTATTTAAAATTGCATCGTTTGGACAATCGGTAACACGAAGCATATTGCCGTATTTCGATACGATAGGTCCAACATAGGATTGGCGGAATTCAATTAAAATTTCAGGGTTGATTTCCTTTAATTTTGTTGTTACCTCTAAAAGCAATCTATCAAGGGCAACCTCAATAGATACGGTATCCATATCCTCGTAATTTGTTGGGCTATCTTCTGTTAATCTAAAGCTGTCGATAAAATCAAGCTTTAAGCCGTCCCAGCCGTATTTTTTTACATAGTCAACATAGATATTAACAAGGAAATCTCGTACATCCTTGAAGCGAATATCAAGAATAGATGCATTCATGCGGTAGTTGTTATATAGATACTTCCCCTTGAATTTTTCGTAGTTTTCGCTTTCAAAGCCCACAAATGGAACGGAAAACCAGAACATAATTTTCATGTTAAGAGCGTGGATATCATCAACGAATTTTTGCATGTCGGGAATTTTTGTTTTGCTTATTTTCCAATCTCCACAAAATGCATATCCACGGGAATTATCATCGGTTTGCCATCCATCATCAACGATTACGGTATCCATGCCAAGAGACTTGGCGATTTTACATTCCTCTAAAATCTCGCTTGGAATTGTGTGCTGATGGAAGCTATACCAGCAAGAATACATTGGAAGCGTTGCTTCGTTAGGAATGTATGCTTCTCCGCCCCACCATTTTTTTGTATCCATAATTGCTTTTGCAAGGGGGATATTTCTCTTGTCAATTCTAATAGTTACAGAGTATTCGCTCATTTGGGGGCAAATAGCATCAAAAAAGTCAATTTTATATCGTAGCGTTGCATTTTCCTCACACACACCCGCCTGTAATTTGGTTGGATTGGCTGTATCACTAAGAGCTATTAGCTCTCTATTCATATCGTTTTTGCTGTAAATTGCCATAAGAGGCATGCCTGAGGCTGATTTGCTTATTTCCGTGCGCATGTCCCATTCAGGTCTTAAGCTATGATTAAGGCTTGCTTTTGATGACCAAAAGCCAATCATATCAATTTGGTCCTCCTCCCAAATAAGAGAATACACAGATGGGGATACGGTCTTTTCAAACTCAATTTTCAGTAAATATTCACACACCTCGCCACCTTTTATCTTGGTAAGGGACTGATTTTTAATTTTGTTTTCAGTTTTAACATTAAATTTTAAATTGTCAATAATAAATTCCATAATTTACCTCGTTTTTGTGATAAGTATATTTTAGCACAGTAAAAAGTTTTAGTCAAGTAAAAAGAAAAATCCCCGCAAGGTGAGTTGGGGGATTTTAGCTTGATTTAGCGAAATTACAATGCTATGCATTGTAGCGAAATAATTTTGCATTCGCAAAATAGCGAAATTATGTCGCAGGCGACATAGCGAAATTAAATTTGCACATGCAAATTTAGTTGATTTTGAAAAAATTGCTACACAATTTTCTCAAAATCTGCATAGCCATGCTTGCAGAGTGGGCAGATGATGGATTCATCAATTTCGCCCTCGTGGATATAGCCACAGATTTTGCAGACATAGCCTACCTTGCCTTCTGTTTCGGGCTTTGGCTTTACATTTTCGTGGTAGTATGCATAGGTCATTGACTCCTTATCGGACAATACTCTTGCTTCAGTTACGGAGCAGATGAAAAGTCCGTGGGTGTCAAGGTCGATATAGCTTTCTACCTTTAATGACATAAATGAGTTAATATATCTTGGTAAGAAAACAAGTCCGTTATCTGAGCGAAGTGGCTCACAATCGGCAAATTTGTCAACATTTCTGCCACTTTGGAAGCCAAATGCTTCAAACACCTTAAATGGCGCATCGGTGGTTAAACAGTTAATGTTCATTTTGCCCGTTTGCTTAATTATATGGTGGGAATAGTTTTCCTTATTTATGGCAACGGCTATTCTATTTGGTGAGTTAGTTACTTGGGTAACTGTATTTACGATTAAGCCGTTATCCTTTTTACCATCATTTGATGTAACCACATATAGACCGTAGCCGATATTAAATAAAGCGTTTAGGTCATTTTTGTTGGCGGTTTCATCCTGTCTTGCAAGGTAATCCTTGCATAATTCCTGTGCTAAATTATCAAGCTGCTCCATGCTTTCATCATTTAGTGCGGACATAATTTTAACATTGTTTTCGGTGTAGGTAATGTTCTTTGATTTTTCAAGCATTCCCTTCATTACCTTATGAGCCATAGGCGCCCAGCTACCATTTTCAATAAATGCAACTGTGCGATTTGCGAAGTTTCTTTCGGTTAAGTGGTTTATAAACTCACGCATAAATGGGAAAATTTCCGCATTATAGGTTGTGGTTGCAAGGACTAATTTATCGTATCTAAATGCATCCTCAACTGCCTCTGCCATATCGCATCTTGCAAGGTCGGTAACCACAACCTTCGGGCAACCCATTGCGCGTAATTTTTCTTCAAGCATAATTACTGCTTTTTTAGTGTTGCCGTAAACTGAGGTATATGCAATTACAATGCCCTCGCTTTCAGGCTGATAGCTTGACCAAGTATTGTATAAGTTTATATAATAGCCAAGATTTTCAGTTAAAATTGGACCGTGAAGTGGGCAGATTTTTTCAATATCAAGTGTTGATGCTTTTTTAAGCAAGCTTTGAACCTGTGCGCCGTATTTGCCTACGATACCGATATAATATCTTCTTGCCTCGCAAGCCCAATCCTCTTCCACATCAAGAGCGCCGAATTTGCCGAAGCCATCGGCAGAGAAAAGCACCTTATCGTAGCTATCATAGGTTACAATAACCTCAGGCCAATGCACCATTGGTGCGCCTACAAAGTTAAGGATATGCTTACCTAAATTAAGGCTATCGCCTTCCTTTACTACTACCTGCTTATCGGAAAAGTCTGTGCCGAAAAATTGCTTCATCATAGCAAATGCTTTAACTGATGATACAATTTTTGCATTTGGATATGCTTTTACGAAGTTATAGATATTTGCAGAATGGTCAGGCTCCATATGTTGGACTACTAAATAGTCGGGGGCTCTGCCATTTAATGCATTTTGTAAGTTATCAAGCCATTCGTGTGTAAATGATGCATCAACAGTATCCATTACTGCGATTTTATCATCTACGATAAGGTATGAGTTATATGCCATTCCGTTTGGAACAATGTACTGTCCTTCAAATAAATCAATTTTATGGTCGTTTACGCCAATATATTTTATATCGTTTGTAATTTTCATTTTATACTCCTGAATATGCGGCAAATCCACAGTCGATTGGTAATACTACGCCTGTAATTGCAGATGCAGATTTATCATCGCAAAGGAATAATGTTGCGCCAAGTAATTCATTTGCGTTTACGTATCTGTTCATTGGTGTGCCGTTTAAGATTTTTGCGCTTCTCTTGGTTGGGTTGCCGTTTTCATCAAATAATAAGCTATAATTTTGTGCAGATACTAAGAAGCCAGGGGCTATTGCATTACAACGAATGCCTGTGCCTGCAAAGTGTGTTGCTAACCACTGAGTAAAATTGGAAATACCTGCCTTTGCTGCTGAATAAGCAGGAATTTTTGTAAGTGGTGTGTATGCGTTCATTGATGAAATGTTAAGAATACAGCCCTTATTTTTTTCTACCATATCCTTGGCAAACACCTGTGTTGGTAAAAGTGTGCCTTGGAAGTTAAGCTTGAATACGAAATCTACTCCGTCAGGCTGAAGGTCAAAGAATGATTTTTTGCCTTCCTCTGATTCGTGATGGTATTCGTTATCGGTGGTTGCTCTTGGATTGTTTCCGCCTGCTCCGTTTATTAAAATATCACATTTGCCAAGGTCATTTAATACTGCTTTGTGAACTGCTTCAAGGTTTTCAACGTCTAAAACGTTTGCTTTGTATCCCTCACAAATAAAGCCCTCGCTTTTTAATTCATTTGCAAGATTTTTTACAGCGTCCTCATTTAAGTCAAGTGCAGCAACCTTTGCTCCGCATTGGGCAAATGCTCGTGATATTTCTCCGCAGATAAGTCCTCCTGCGCCTGTAATTACTACTACTTTGTTTTTATAGTCTATGTTTAATGGTAAGTTTATCATTTTTAGCTCCTTTCAGTCGCAAGCCGTCAGCCGTTAGCTGTTAGCGGTCAGCGAGATTTGATTAACAATTTTAAATCACGCGTAGCGTGTATATCATCATTCCGCAGGAATGTATATCATCAACCTTTGGTTGTATATCATCAACCTTTGGTTGTATATCATCAACCTTTGGTTGTATATCATCAACCTTTGGTTGTATATCATCAACACGAAG
>JAZSHT010000115.1:0-23124 GCA_045533435.1 Eubacteriales bacterium
TCATTTTTCTCCGCTTTTTCTCCTTTGGCGAAAATAGGGGATAGGGGACAGGGGATAGGGGTTCGCTTTGCTCACAGGGTATAGGGTGGTTAGATAATTGCAAAATTACAAAATATGTTGAAGTGGGCATAAGGAATTTGCCCTATATCCTATCCCCTATATCCTGTCCCCTGAATTTCCTCTTGACTTAATTTAATTATACATTTATAATATAAATAATTCAAGTCCAAAGGGGGATTTTATGGAGAAATATAGCGAATTTACTCTTGAAAATGGGATAAATGCGGTAAAAATTGAAAATATTCCGTACATTGATATATACAAAACCTTTGACTGTGGTCAATGCTTTCGCTTTGAAGAGGTATCAATTTTCGGCAACAAATATGAATTTGGCGGAGTCGCATTCGGCAGATATGTAATTTTCGGTCAAAATCATCCAAACGAAATTATTATCTATAACGCCACCAAGGAGGATTACGAAAATATATGGCGTCGCTTTTTGGCTCTTGATGTGGACTATGAAAAAATAAATAGCGAAATTTCACTTGCCTTAAATCACGAGCATATGGACAAAGCCATTGAGTATGGCAACGGCATAAGAATTTTAAGACAGGACAAATGGGAAATGATATGCTCATTTATCATTTCGCAAAATAATAATATTCCGCGCATTAAGAAAATAGTAGATGCAATGTGCCAAAAATACGGACACAGTATCGCTTATTTAGATAAAACATACTATTCCTTTCCCGATGCAAAAGCGCTTTTAAATGCAGGAGTTGAGGAGATTTTTAACCTTAAAACAGGCTTCCGTGCTAAATACATAATAAACGCCTGCGAAAAAATCGCAAGTGGCGAAATTGACCTTGATAAGCTTTCAGCAGAAAAGGACTTTAATACCTGCGTTGACACACTTTGTCAAATCAAGGGCGTAGGCTTAAAGGTAGCATCCTGCGCGCTTCTTTTCGGCTTTGATAAAACGGAAGCATTCCCCATTGATGTGTGGATAAAGCGAGTAATCGACAACCGATTTAACGGAAATCTTGATATTTCACTCTTTGGCAAAAACGGTGGTATCGCTCAGCAGTATCTGTTTTATTATGAAAGGTATAATAGATAGCCGTTAGCAGATAGCCGTTAGCGGTTAGCGAGCTACTAACGAGGAGCTACAAACAAAAATAAAAAATTATATAAAAAACATTGATATTATATAAAACTTGTGATAAAATAATAGCGATAAAAATGCTGGAAAACTAACCAGCTAACCGCTGACCGCTAACGGCTGGCGGCTAAAATACGGAGGATTTAATATGAAAACAGTTTGCTTCGGCGAAATTATGCTAAGACTTAACCCAGCAGGTTATACAAGATTTGTTCAAACCGATACATTTGGCGCTACATACGGTGGCGGTGAGGCTAATGTTGCAGTATCACTTGCTAACTACGGTATGGATGCTTCCTATGTTACGAAGCTTCCAAAGCACGAAATCGGTCAAGCGGCAGTAAATTCACTTCGCAGATACGGTGTTGACACAAGCGATATCGTAAGAGGCGGAGACAGAGTTGGTATTTACTACCTTGAAACAGGAGCATCACAAAGACCTTCAAAGGTTATTTACGATAGAGCCTACTCTGCAATCGCACTTGCAAAGAGAGAGGACTTTGATTGGAATAAGATTTTAGACGGAGCTAATTGGTTCCACTTTACAGGTATCACACCAGCTCTTGGTGGCGAGCTTCCTGAAATTTGCTTAGATGCTCTTAAGGTATGTAGAGAAAAGGGAATTACAACAAGCTGCGACCTTAACTTTAGAAAGAACCTCTGGACATCAGAGCAAGCAGGCAAGACAATGGCTACACTTATGAGCTATGTTGATGTTTGTATCGCTAACGAAGAGGATGCAGAAAAGGTATTCGGCATTAAGGCAGAAAATACCGATGTTGATAAGGGCGTTGTAAACCACGAGGGCTACAAGAGTGTTGCAAAGCAGCTTTCTGACCGCTTCGGCTGTAAGAGAGTAGCAATTACATTAAGAACAAGCATCTCCGCTAACGATAATATCTGGGCGGCAATGCTTTACGATAAGAGCGAAAATGAATACTACTTCTCACGCTCATATAACATCCACATTGTTGACCGTGTAGGCGGTGGCGACTCCTTTGGTGGCGGTCTTATCTACGCTTGCTTACAAAACAAGTCATCACAGGATGTTATCGAATTTGCAGTTGCAGCATCTTGCTTAAAGCACACAATCCTTGGCGACTATAACTTAGTTTCAGTAGCTGAGGTTGAAAGCCTTATCAAGGGCGGCGGCAGCGGACGCGTTCAAAGATAATAAATGGGGATGTTGCAACAAGCACAGACCAAAAACAGACACATATTTACTAAAAGATTTAATTTATACTAAAAATAACTTTTTAAGGTTGAGAACTTGCATTTTTGCAAGTTCTCTTCATTTTTATGTCTGTTTTTTAGCCGCGACCGCGCCTCTGTCGTCCCCCAGTACGCCCGCGCCCTCGCGCTCGGGGCTTCTGCACTTATTTCACTATCCCCATTCAAAAAATGGGGCTTTTGCTTAACGCAACAGCCCCATTTTATTTTTATGCTTAAAACACTAAATTAAAAAAGTTGTACCTTACAGTACAACTTTTTTGTTTATTTAATTAAATCATTGATAATATCGCTATAATAGCTATCCTCATGAGCTTTTATAACATACTCATCCTTGCCATAGGGACAAGTACGAAAGTAGTTTTTGCCGTTTTTGTCAACGGAAGCAAAGCCCTTTACAGTTTTGTAGCCTGCTTTTTCGTTATCGTTAGTAAGAGCCAAAGCTGCAAGCATAGGGTCCCAGCTTTCACGACCATTGCCTGAGCCGTGGTCAACTAATGTAAGATATAAAAAGTCATCCGATGGAAGCTTATTACCAGTAAGGAGATTATGACCAACCTCCCAACCTAAAAATGTGATAGGGCATGGACAGTTATCAACAAAGGTGTGGGAAGCATCCCTTGCAAATTGATAATGGTTAAGATTATACTCCACGCCTGCTTGCTCATCCCATTTGCCGCCCATTATCCAAATCTTTTTTACCTTTTCCTTGAATAATTCAAGACCGCTCTTTGGAGAAATATCATCAGGACCACTCATAAGCGCACCACAAATCACCTGTAAAAATCCTATTTCAAGAATTTCAACATCTCCCTCACATTCGCTAATTAGCTTGCGGTAAAGTCTTACAGAATCCTCAAAATCATCATTAGTTTTTGTAGTTTCAGCAGCCAAACGCTTTTGATAAGTAACATACTTAATTTGATGTGGACAATTCTTGTCAACACCGATAGGTAATATAGCACATTCTTTTTCTAAAAATCTATAAAGAGAGGGAGCAGAGTATTCAGTTAATGTGTTAATACCGATACCTAAAAAATTAATTTCGCCTTTTTTGTATGCTCTTGCTAAAATTCTAACCGCAACGCAATCGTCGCAATCCTCGCCCCAGTCAGTGCCTAAAATAAAATTTCTCATTTTAATTCCTCACTTAATTACCAATTTGTAGTCCATTTCTTTTTGTATGATTTTTCAAAAAGGTTTTCTTGGTTTTTTGTGTCTGTTTTTTCTTTGCTGCTTGCAATTTTCTTCTTTAAAAGTCTTAAAAATTGCCTTTCGCTAAATTTTATGCTAATCCATCCATTTTGCCAAGAGGAAAGATACGCGCCGTTAGATAAAGTAAGCTCGTTTATAGCTTCAGAAGCAGGAGCAATAAGCTTTTCACCCTTTAAAATTGCATTTGCAAAATTCTTTAAAATATTAAGGTGTCCGTTATATTCCTCATCATCGTATGAGGTAATTTTGATACCCTTTTCTAAAATAAGCTTGCCTTTTTCAATAAGGATTTTTCCATTGTCTCCTACAATTTCAAAGGAATTTACGCCATCCTTAATACCCGTTGAGGTAATAAACTCGCCTGTTGCACCATTTGCATATTTTGCAAAAATGGTAGCCTCATCCTCAACCTCAATATTATGATATTTTCCTATGTGGCATTTTCCTCTAAGTGAAACGGGCATACCGCAAATATATTGCCAAATGTCAAGATTGTGAGGCGCTTGATTGATTAAAACGCCACCGCCCTCGCCACTCCAAGTGCCACGCCATGAGCCACTATCGTAATATTCCTGTGTGCGATACCAATTTGTTATAACATACTTGTTCTTAACTAAATTGCCAATTTCCCCGTTGTCAACCAATTCCTTAGCAAGTATAAAAAGCTTATTTGTTCGTTGGTTAAGCATTGTGGCGTATAATTTGCCACTTTTTTTGTGTGCTTTAAATACTTTTTTAAGTGATAAGGTATAAACGCCAATAGGCTTTTCCGAAAGAACATGAAGTCCTTTTTTAAAAGCATATTCTGCAATAATAGGATGAAAATAATGTGGCGTTGCTATGATAACAGCATCTATAAGACCGCTTTTTATCATATTTTCATAATTTTCAAACAATGGAATGTTAGGGAATTCCTCCTTCAAGGAAGCAAGTCTGCTTTTATCGTTATCACATAATGCACAAAGTGTCATTCCGTTAACAAGTCCATCAAAAATTGTCCCTGCGTGAGCAGTACCGATTACACCCACACCGACAATTCCAACTCTTACAGAGGTAAGAGCTTTTTCTTTGTCTATCATCTAAAGGAGTCTCCCATGTTGCCTGCAATAGAATCGTTTACATTTGTTTTTCTTCTTGATGTAGCAATTCTCTTGCTTAATTCCTCATAATATAAATCGTGGTCAAAGTCTTTAAGTGCAATTTCCTTGCCTAAAAATCCTGACATATGTAAAGCGTTTGAAATTGTAAGACCGTTAATGCCCTCGCGACCATCAGCAACTAATGGCTCGCCTCTTAAAATAGCGCCTGCAAATGAATTTAAAACGCCAACATGCTGCTCGTTTTTGCCATCGGTTTCAACCTCAATGTATTCCATTTGCGGAGCAGAGAATGCAACTGTGCTTGTCTTTGAAAATTCCTTTTCAAACATTTCAAGCTTCCACATTTTAACCTTGCCATCCTCACAAAGAAGCTTAGCGCCCTCTAAAAGAACCTCGAGGCGGTTAGTGCCTGGAACATCGCCTGTTGATGTTACAAATGTACCTGTTGCGCCATTTTCAAATTCCCAATATGATGTAACATCATCCTCAACCTCAATATCGTGGTGCTTACCAAAGAACATTTTCGCATGTACCTTAGTTGGCATACCGCAAATCCATTGATAAAGGTCAAGATTGTGTGGGCACTGGTTAAGTAAAACTCCACCGCCCTCGCCACTCCAAGTAGCACGCCAGTCGCCACTATCGTAATATGCTTGTGGGCGATACCAGTCTGTAATAATCCAGCTTGTTCTCTTAATTTGACCAAATTCGCCACTTTGAATTAGCTCACGCATTTTACGGTAAACACAGTTAGTTCTTTGGTTCATCATAATACCAAATACAACATTACATTCATCAGCAACCTTGTTCATTTCAAGAACATGCTTTGTATAAACGCCCGCAGGCTTTTCAATAAGTGTGTGAAGTCCCTTTTTCATTGCCATAATAGCAAGAGTAGGATGGTCATAGTGTGGTACACAAATTAACACGGAGTCAATTTTACCGCTATCCATCATTTCCTCTGCATCCTTAAAAATAGCAACCTCTGGATGCTCGTTTTTAATCCATTCAGTTCTGTCATCTCTTAAATCGCAAACTGCACTTAATTCAATCTCAGGGCATTTTCCCTCAAAAATATTCTTTGAGTGGGTTGTTCCCATGTTTCCTATACCAATAATACCAAGTCTTATCATAATAACTCCTTTACGGACGCAAAGAGTGGCTAGTAGTCAGTGGTCAGTGGTCAGTGGTCAGCGGTTAGCTGACTGCCATATTTACAATCTCTTTTTCGCCCTTGTTTTGTTTTTTCTTTTTAGTGGTTAGTAGGCATAACCCCTATATCCTATCCCCTATATCCTATATCCTAATTTATAGCATATTTTTTCTTATTTCCTCGCCACTTAGCATTGTTAAGTAGCTTGGTGCAACATCAAATACAGTCTTGCAGCCACTTTGTCCCTCGCTTGACATCTTATAGCATGCTCTTGCATATGCTACGATAACAGATGCGGTAAATTCGGGATTTGAGTCAAGCTTTAAGCTATATTCAATAATGTGTGTGTTTTCTTTATTCCAACCGGTTTTACCGCTACGGATAACAAATCCGCCGTGAGGAATACCGCTATGGTTCTTTTGTAATTCCTCTTCGCTGATAAAATGTACCGTTGTATCATAATCTGCAAAGTAGTTTGGCATTTCCTTGATTTCCTTTTCAATTCTGTTAAGGTCTGCCCCTTCCTCTGCAACAACAAAGCATTCACGAATGTGCTTTTCTCTTGTGGTAAGCTCAGGGTTTACACCGCTTCTTACCGCATCAAGAGCGCTTTCAACAGGAATAGTATATTGCTTTCCGTTTTTAACTCCACTTACACGGCGAATAGCATCGCTGTGGCCTTGACTTACGCCCTTGCCCCAAAATGTGTAATCCTTGCCCTCAGGCAAAATGCAAGAAGCATATAAACGGTTAAGAGAGAACATACCTGGGTCCCAACCAACTGAAATAATACCAACCTTGATACCTTCCTTGGCGCTTTTATCAACATTTGCAAAATGCTCAGGAATTTTTGCGTGAGTGTCAAAGCTGTCAACAACATTAAAGTGTTTAGCAAGATAAGGAGTTTGCTCAGGTAAATCCTTTGCACTACCACCGCATAAAATCATAACATCAATTTTGTCGGTCATTTTAAGAGCGTCATCAACATGGTAAACTGTAACTCCATCAGTTAAAATTTTTACAGTTGATGGCTCACGCCTTGTGAAAACCGCCACTAACTCCATATCAGGATTTTGCTTAATGGCACATTCAATGCCTCTGCCTAAATTTCCGTATCCGTATATACCAATTCTAATCATATTAGCACCTCATTTTTAAATTAACATCATTTTATCACATAAGAAAAACTATTGCAATATTTGGCAACAAAAAAACACAACTTTTTATTGAAAATCCCTCTCATTTGTGATAATATATCACTAAACAAATTTACTGACTGCTAACAGTGTTGTTGCCTTTAATAAACGAGGTTAGCTTTGTCAAGTAATGATGCTTCGCCAAACAGATTTCCCTGCGAGCTTGCTCGCCCCTGTGAGCGTAGCGAACCCCTATCCCCTATCCCCTTGAAAACGGAGTTTCAACCATGCTACAAACATTTCTAATCGCCCTTGGCGTAGTATCAACCATGCTACTGTACGCTATGCCAGGCTTTATAATGATAAAAACAAAAATAATTTCAAAGGAAAATATCTCAGCATTTGCAAAGCTACTTATGTTCGTTTGCTCTCCTTGTCTTGTGTTTAATTCACTTACAAGAAACGAGTTTTCGCCATCATTAGTAAAAGAAATGCTCATTGCATTTGCATTTATATTTTCTGCATTCCTTGGCGGACTTTTATTGTTTCGCTTGGTATTTAAGAAAAAAAGCGACAATGTAAAATACAGAGTTTATAACCTTGCCACCACCTTGGCAAACTGTGCATTTATGGGCGTGCCTGTCCTTGAAGCGTTATTTCCAAACTATCCCCAAGCCATCGCATTTTCCGCTATGGCATCAATGGCTCTTAATATCCTTGGCTGGAGCGTTGCATCTTATATAATTTCCCAAGACAAAAAATACATAAGCGTAAAAAAGATACTTTTAAATCCTGCGGTAATCGCACTTTTTGTAGCAATTCCGTTTTTCGTATTTGGCATTGAAATACCATCCTTGCTTGATAATATGATTGTGCTTCTTGCTAAAATGTCAACACCCCTTTGTATGCTTATTATGGGAATGCGCCTTGCATGTGCATCGTTTAAAAAGGTATTTTTAGTGCCATCTCAATACTTAATAGTTGCAATAAAGCAAATTCTTTTTCCACTTGTGTCATTTGCAATTTTGCTGCTTTTCCCGATCGACCCAAATATGAGAGCCTCAATCTATATTTTAATGGCATGTCCCGTTGCAAGCGTTTGCCTCTCTTTTGCCGAAATGATAGGAGAGGGACAAGAGGAAGCCTCAAGCTTAGTGCTTCTTGGCACACTTCTTTCTGCCATTACCGTTCCCGTAATGACACTTTTAATTTAGTATTGACATATAATGCTAGTAGTGCTAAAATATACATATAAAATCTTCAGGGTAGAGTGAAATTCTCAACCGGCGGTAAAGTCCGCTAACACACGGTAGTGTGCCGATACGGTGTAATTCCGTAACCGACAGTGAGTTATACACAGCAAGCTGTGATTACATACCGCCAAAGGCGGATTCCATACATCTTACGATGATTCCATACAACACAAAGTGTTGATTCCATACAATTTCTGCGAAATTGATTGAGATTACTTAACGGTCTAATCTTAAATCACAATGTAGTTGTGTATGTAATCACGCGTAGCGTGAATGGAATTGCAATTTATTGCGTATGGCATCAACGCAAAGCGTTGAATGGAATCACACAAGGTGTGTATAGCCAGTCTGGATGGAAGAAGATAATAGTAATATTATTTTGCTTTTTACCGCCCTGATTTTATCAGGGCGTTTTTTTGCGGTGATGCGCCGCAAATCAATTTCGCAGAAATTGTATATCATCATCGAAGGATGTATATCATTTGCCATAGGCGATATATCATCACGCACAGCGTGTATAAACGAGGAATTTATGAAAAACAACAAAAAAATAGCACTAATTGGTCTTTTTTGTGCCATTGCATATATATTTACATTGCTCGGCGGACTTTTGCCCATATCAGTAGCAGGATTTTTAAAGTACGACCCAAAGGATATTATTGTAGCAATTGCCGGCTTTATATTAGGCCCTGCATCAGCTCTTGCAATATCTGTTTTGACCGCACTTTTAGAGCTTGTAACAGGCATTAGCACAACAGGATTTTACGGACTACTTATGAATATAATTTCCACCGCATCCTTTGCTTGTATTTCCTCTTTTATCTATAAAAAGAGAAAAACACTTGGCGGTGCAATCCTTGGCTTAGTCGTAGCAACACTTATAACCACCGCACTTATGCTTTTGTGGAATTACTTTGTAACACCATTTTATATGCAAGTGCCAAGAGAAGCAGTTTTAAGAATGCTACCAACTACATTTTTACCATTTAATCTTATAAAATATGGAATGAATTCATGCTTTGCATTACTTATATATAAGCCGGTAGTAAATGCAATGCGTAAAAGTCATATTTTAGAAACCACCAGCGGTCCAAAATCAAGACCGAAATTGTGGATAATTTTAATTACCGCATTTGTCCTTGCTTCACTTATTTTCTGCTTCCTCATTTTAGCAAAGGTTATATAAAACAAAGAGACTGTCGCTTTACGCAACAGCCTCTTTTATATTACTTATCTTAGCTTTTTAGGCGTGTCAATAAGACCACAAAGATAGTCTATTGATACATTGTAGTATTCAGCAAGTATCATATATTTATCAATTCCCATTAACTGAACGCCTCTTTCCCACTTGCTTATTTGTTCTTGTGTAGTGTTAAGGATTTTAGCTATATCTGCTTGATTTAAATCTCTATCCTCTCTCATATCTTTAAGTCGTATCATAAAACACCTCATTGTAAATTTCATATTGACATTATACCCTAAAAGGTGTATAATAAGTTAAAATACACCTTATGAGGTATAAAAACAAGGAGCAACTATGAAAGAAACAATAAGACAATTATTTTACGGAAACATTTTTCCGTGTGAAATGTGTGGAAACAACAACGATGAAATTAAATCATTATCAAGAAAAATCATAGAAAGCCGTGAAAAGCTATGCGAAAATTTTACCGAGGAGCAAAAGGAGCTTTTAGAAAGGTACGATGATATATCCTGCGAGCTTCACTCACTCTTTAACGAGGAATTTTTTGTCTGCGGCTTTTCCCTTGGCGCAAAGCTAACAAAAGAGGCTATTGAATAAATCCTATTATACAACTCCGCGTGTTTTTTCAAAAATATTCAAGAATTATCAAAAACCACTTTACAATTACGCTTACTTTTGATATAATTGTAAGCGTAGAAAGCAGGTGGTTTTTATGACTAAAAAAGAGCAGGTGTCAGAGCTTGTAAAAAATTGCAATGGATATCTTGATATTGCTGATGCTCAAAAGCTTGGAATTTCAAGAACATATCTACAAGAATATATTAAAGCGAATGAATTTGAAAGAGTAGCATATGGCTTATATAAATCCCCTGATATATGGATAGATGATTTATATGTTATTTCATTAAAAAATGAAAAAGCTGTTTTTTCATTTGAAACTGCGCTGATGCTGCACGGACTTACCGAAAGAGAGCCAACGGAAATTTTTGTTACCGTTCCAAGAAAATATAACGCTTCACATTTGCGTAGCAAAGGAATTGTAGTTTATCAAGCTAAGGAAGAATGGGCAAGCATAGGAAGAACTGTTGCCAAAACAACCTACGGGAACGAGGTTTCCGTTTATGATATGGAAAGAACCATTTGTGATATTTTGCGCGTGAAGAATAAAAAAGACATTCAAATGTTCGCCTACGCTATCAAAGAGTATGCAAAAAGTGCAAATAAAAATTTGCCACGACTTATGAAGTATGCAAAAGAATTCGGCGTTGAAGCAGAATTAAGACAGTATATGGAGGTGTTACTATGATAGCAAGAACATCAAGGCAATTAAAGGATAAAATTTCTAACCTGTCAGGAAACGATAGTAAAAAAGCACAAGCCTTGATTAGAAGGTACATGATGGAGCGTTTTCTTGCGCGAATATCACAATCGGAATATAGAAACAATTTCATACTAAAGGGCGGAATGCTTGTTTCTGCTCTTGTGGGAGTAACATCAAGGGCGACAATGGATATTGATACAACTGTTCGTAGTATTTCATTGAATAAAGAAAATGCAGAAGCGATAATCAATCAAATTATAGATATTGACCTTGATGATGGTATTCATTATGAAATCAAAAGAGTTGAAGATATTATGGAGGAACACGATTATTCGGGCGTTCGCTTTACTGTGTCAGTAACTCTTGAAAAATTAAAAGATACTATAAAAATAGATATTTCTACTGGGGATGAAATAACGCCATCAGCTATTGAGCTTTCATATCCTATGATGTTTGATAACGAAAAAATAAATATTTTATCGTATAATCTTGAAACGATGCTTGCAGAGAAGCTTGAAACAGTTGTAGCAAGAGCTACCCTTAATACGAGAATGAGGGATTTTTACGATATACATATATTGTGGTCGGAAAGAGCAGAAGCGATAAATATTGACATTTTAAGAAATGCTATCGTAAATGTTGCAAGAAAAAGAGAAACAATAAAGCTATTTGACAATATAAATGAAATTTTAGATGATATAAGCCAAAGCGACTATTTGCAAAGTAATTGGAATAATTACAAAAAATCTAATTTTTATGTTGGCAATTTACAGTGGCAGGATGTTCTCAAAACAACCATTGAAATACTAAAAAAAGAGGTTGGCTCTTTGGGTGTGCTTATATAAAACTGCTTATTCTACAATTCGTTAAAAAGCGATTGTGTAAAGCCATTTAAAGGAAAAATAATGAAAACCAATGCATCTGTTTTTCTTTGTTGACAATATTTAGAATATATGATATTATTCTAATGTAAAATATTTATTGAGGTGATATTATGAATTATGTAAAAATTACGGATATGGAATACAAGCGCATTTTAAAGGAGGATGTTATTGCATCTATTGAAAAATGCATAAGCAGGGTTGAAAATGCAAAGAGCGCAAAGGACCTACTTAATGCAAGACTTCAGTATAATAGCGACAGCGAATTGCTTGGCACAATGGTGCGCCTTGCTCATACAAGATTAAATCTTAATAGCCGTGATGAATTTTATAGCGGGGAAATGGATTACTATAATAACGCCCTTCCTGAAATTCAAATGTACGATATTAAGTTTTCAAAAGCATTTTTGAAGTCCCCCTATTTAGAGGAAGCAAAGAAGGAATTAAATCCACTTATTATCACAATGATGGAGCTTTCCTTAAAGACTGCCGATGAAAGAATTTTAGAGGAAATGCAAGAGGAAAACAAGCTTACAACAGAGTATGGCAAGTTCGTTTCAGAGCTTACCTATGATTTCCGTGGGGAAAAGGTAACTCTTGGTATTCTTCGCAAATATATTCAAGATAACGACAGAGAAACAAGAAAAGAAGCAACAAACGCTCTTGGCAAAACATTAAAGGCTAATGGCGAATATATCGACACTATCTTTGACAAAATGGTTAAAAACCGTGATAAAATGGCAAAGAAGCTTGGCTACAAAAACTATGTTGAATTAGGCTACAACATTATGCAAAGAACATGCTACGATAAGGAATTAGTTAGCGTTTTCCGTGAAAATGTTTTAAAGGATATCGTTCCTGTTGTTACTCGCTTAAAGAATGAAATTGCAAAGAAATTAAACATTGAGGAAATGAAGGTTTACGATGATGCAACCTACTCAAACGATGACCCAAAGCCAATTTTAGACGCACGTGGAATTTTAGAGGCAGGCAGACAAATGTATCACGAAATGTCAAAGGAAACAAGCGACTTTATTGATATGATGTTTGATTCCGATGCATTTGATGTAATGCCAAGAGAGGGAAAATGGACAGGCGGATATATGACATACTTCCCAATCTATAAGCAACCATTTATCTTTGCCAACTTTAACGGCACAACCGCCGATGTTGATGTAATCACTCACGAGGCAGGCCACGCATTTGCATACTATGTAGGTGCACCTGAAATGGAGCCTGAATTACAGCTTGGTGGTATGGAAACCGCAGAAACTCACTCAATGAGTATGGAATTTTTTGCTTGGAAGTATATGGACAAATTCTTTGGCGAAAAAGCAGATGATTATAAATATAAGCACCTATTTTCCGCACTTGCATTTATTCCTTACGGCATCATAGTTGACTACTTCCAGGAAATCGTTTACGAAAATCCTGAAATGACACCAGAGGAAAGAAAAGCGGTATGGCGCGACCTTGAAAAGAAATTCCGTCCATGGATGAATGCAGATGGCATTGAATATTTAGAGGAAGGCACAAGATGGCAATACCAAAACCACATCTTCCAAAGCCCATTCTACTATATTGACTACTGTATCGCCCAAACTATCGCATTTGAATTCTTAAAGCTAAGCCTTGAAAATTATGATAATGCACTTAAGACCTACATTGCCCATGCAAAGCGTACAGGCAACTACGGTATTACAGATTTAACAAAATTAGCAGGACTTAAATCCCCATTTGAGAAGGGCGCACTTAGCGAGGTAGCATCCTTCTGCGAAGAATTACTTTCAAAATTATCTAAATAAAAACAGCCTCCCTCCGAGAGGGAGGGGGACCACGAATGTGGTGGAAGGAGACCACGCAAGCAAAAGTGTTAAACAAGTTATAACGCATTCTCCCTCAGTCAGCGTCGCTGACAGCTCCCTCCCGGAAGGAGCCGTTAGGTATAACCGATCTTACCAAGCTTGCAGGACTTAAATCCCCATTTGAGAAGGGCGCACTTAGCGAGGTAGCATCCTTCTGCGAAGAATTACTTTCAAAATTATCTAAATAACGAAAAGAGAGCCTCGGCTCTCTTTTTTGCATTTACACAAACCCGCGCAAGACCATAAAGTACCTTGAAGCATGCTTCGTTCCCATCAGCACACACAAAGATTATTATTTGACATATTTTTCTTTAAGTGATATAATTAGAGGGAAATCATGTTTTTTGAGATTGGAGACTTAATATGACCATTAAAGAAGCCAGAGAATACATAGACAGATTATATAAGCAGTATATTATTAAGCATACGCAGGAATTTGACCGTGATGAATTGATTAAGGAAAACAATATTGAACAAAGAGATGTTAAGGGATATCACGGCAGAGAAATATTGGAGCTATTGCAAAATGCAGATGATGCATACCAAAAAAGTATAAACGAAAATAGAAAACCTAATTGTGAGTTGGAGGTTTTTATTGAATATAAGAATAGCTGCTTAACTGTAACTAACACGGGAACTGTGTTTGATAAGGATGGCGTAAAGGCTATAATTGATGGAAATGATAGTCCTAAATTAGGAACTTATATAGGCAATAAGGGAACAGGATTCCGTTCTGTTTTGAATTGGGCAAAAATGATAGAAATTGTATCAGGACCTTTTGGGCTAAGATTTTCAAAGGAATATGCAGACAAGGTATTTGATGAAATTAAGGAAAAGCCACAGATAAAAAAGCAGCTTCAAAAGAACAAAAAATTATATGTTCCGATGCTTGCCGTTCCAGAATTTATAGATGGACATGAAGCGTCAGACAAGACATCTATAAAAATTTTTCTTGATAAAGAAAAGCAAAATGATGATTATTGTGTTGAAAAACAAATCGAAAGCATAGATTTAAGAATATTATTATTCCTTCCTAATACAAAAAGAATAGTTGTTGAGACCGACCAAGAAAAAATAGTATATAGAAGCGTTACAGATGGAAAAAATGTTATTTTAATTCAGGAAATTAACGGAGAAAAGAAAAAAGAGGAAACATTCCGCGTTTTTGATAAAAGCGTTGAAAAGGCGATAGAAGAAAACGGAGAAGAAAAGGACATTCAAATAAAAATAGCAGTACCTGTTGATATGGAAAACTTTTCCTCAGGTTGTTTGTATTCATATTTCCCTTTGCTATATGCAAAATCTCCATTTAACTGTGTGATGCATTGCTCATATATTTTGGGCGATCATCGTGATACATTAAGCAGAAGCTCACAAAATAAAATAATTATTCAGAAACAATTAGATGGCTTAATAGAGGTGGCAGAGGAATACGTAAATGATGGTGACGCTGAAACCGCGTTATCTATTCTTGTTCCAGTAGAATTTGATAGCTGCCACAAGCCTTGTA
Source organism: Eubacteriales bacterium (assembly GCA_045533435.1). Lineage (GTDB taxonomy): Bacteria > Bacillota > Clostridia > Oscillospirales > CAG-272 > RGIG2000. Next base: position 15,031 of record JAZSHT010000115.1, read on the forward strand.
TGTCAGCGTTTGATGCTTTTGATTTGCAGGAATATTATTTTGATAAAATTAAAGATGTTGCTTTTCTAGAAACTGTTGATGGTAAATATATTTCCATCATGGATGAGCCGTTAATCATAGATGATGAATTTCCTGCCTGCTTTAAGGGAAACCCCTTTGAAAAGCTTCTAAAAGGTATAGAAGAACCGAAGCGCGTAAGCTTTGTAGAATCATTATGCAAAAAGTACGGCGTGGACACATTTATTTATGAAGACGATTTAGTAAGCAGGATAAATGATATAACCGAAAATCTAACCGTGGCTGAAAGAGTTGAGGTATTTGCTTGGTGGAATAAAAATCCCTTAAGAAAATCGCTTCCAAGGCTATTGAAAACACAGGATGGCGATTATCTTGAATATAAAAAGAATTACTTCTTCCTTACAGGAAATTTTAAAGAGTTAAAAATTCCTAACTGGGTAAAGGAACCCTCAATAGATGCAGAGTATCAAGAAAAATTGTTTGAAATTGCGGAAGACCATTACGTTATCAAAAGAGCAAGACAAAAAGAAAGTGATAAATACACGGATACTGCCCGTTTGATATCTCAAAGCTGTGAAAGCGTTTATCCCACTGTCAATTTTAAATATCGCGACAGAAACACAATTATCCCAACAGTAAATGAGTCCGTAGGAAGTGATTTTGAGCGTGCGGTAGAATTTGTAAAGTGGTTATGGGAAAATTATTCGGAAAAGGACGATTGGATGCCGCCGGAAAAAATTAAATACAGATTTCCGTGTATAGACAGAAATGGAATAAAAAAGGTTGAGAATGGCGAAAGCTTGTTTTTCGGAGATGAATACGGCAACCTCTTAGGCAAAAAGCTATTTAATGAAGAATACAGCTCTTTTGCATCATACAGCCTTTTTGACATCAGGGATGATGAGATGGACAAATTTGTTGCATTTATCAGTAAATGTGGCGTCAGAAAATATCCTGTAATTGAAGTTCAGAACATAAGTCCATCAAAAAGCTATGAGGAAGAAATAAATCAAGTAATAAAAAATAACATTGATAAAAAAGAAGTAAATGTAATAGCGTATCATCTGAAAACAATTGCAAACATCGAAGAAATTCTTTCAAGACTTGAAATGACGGAGATTATACAATGGATAATCAAGGACAGAGTTTTGTTTGAAAATCTTGAAAAAACCTATGATTCTGAGGCTAGAATAACGTATAAAGCATGGAAACAGTCCACTCCGCATGGCTATAATGGAAACTATTACAAGATAAAAAATTATATTTTAGAGGTTTTCAACGAGGCTAAATGGATTGAAATTGACGGATTTGAGGGAAAATACTCTCCACGCCAAGTTTTAAAGGAAAGCAATAACAATTTAAAATTCAAAAAGGTAGTGCCTGTTGCAAGCATTGAACTGTTTTCTAAAATAGCGGAAGAAATAAATTCAGATGCAGAAGAGGTAGAAAACATCTTTAATCTGTTTAATATTTGTGAAAAAGCGACGGACCTTAAATCAGAGGATTTTTATGGACTCTTATTGAAAATACCCGATTTGGGAATAAAAGACGGTGGCTCTTTGTTTGAGATAATATATAGATCTGTGGAGCTAAGCGATTTTTCGCGATGCTATGAGAAGTGCTTCAATAAGGATAAATATATGGAAACGGGCAAAATGCTTGTTGAATATCAAGGAAAATATCAATTCGTAAAAGCAAGCGATTCATATCTGCCAAGCACAAACATATTTAACAAAAAAGCAGTTCCTATTGTTGTAAAAGGAACACGTACTAATAGCGACAATTTTATTAGTGTGTTTGGATGCAAAAGATACCAAAAAACATACAAGATAATTGAGAATTTAATTGAAATAAGCGAAGCAAATAAGGAGTTTCAACAGTATTTTAAAGAATTTTGCAGATATGCAAATCCATTCCTTGAGAGGAATGAAAATATAAAGAAAGCGAAAAATATTTCAATTACCTTAGTAAAACAAATATTTATTAAAGAAGATGAAATACAAACAAGGATTGATAACGAATACGAATGTATAAGGGATAAGCAAACAAAATGGTACATAACTACTTTTGGAGACAGCTTTGACATTAACGAAATGTCCGCGAATATTGAAAACATATACTTTAATATAGCAAATACATCGGGCTTTGACGTGGGAAAAATAGGCGAAATTTTTCGTGCCAAGGATAAAAGCGACAGAGAATTTCTAATTAAAAAGGAGTTTGGATCATTACACATTATTGATGATAGCGATCAGCTTAAAAATAATTTTCTGTCTGCTTTAAAGAAAACCGTTGGAGATGAATTTGATGAATCGTTGATTGATATTGATTTTGATTGCTTTGATACCAATGAAAATATCAAAACAGTGATAGAAATATTCAAAAAGAATAGCATTGACATGCTGAAATTTAGAAAAAACGGTTTTATGTACGATATTGATTTTAACTCTTATTATCGCTCAATTCTAAATGATTTTATAATCAAAAACAGAAGAGAATTCCAAAATGCAAGATATAATCAGGCGTGTGAAAATGCGTCGATGCAGGATGATTTTATTAGGACCTTTCATGAATTTGAACGCTTTATGATTGATTTTGACAGTGTAAAGGATATAATAAGCCTTGATGTTGAACAAAAGGTAATAGAGCATTTTGGTGAATGGAAGAATGTGCGTATAGATTTAATTGCAGAGGATGAATACCGTAAGAACTACGAAAAAATGAATCCGTTAAATTTGTATGCTGATGAAATAGCAAACAATGAAGAGCTTTGTACAATGTTTTATTTTGGGCGCGAGGAAAGCTTTAAATTATGGTTGGATAATTATAAAATCAAGCAGGAAAGCAAAAAGCGAGAAGAAGATCCGTACCAAAAGCTAAGAAACATAGTGCCTGTAAAAACAGAAATTGAATATAATCCGCCAAAAGACGCGCAAGATAGCAGCAGAGGCGGTGGAGCAAGAGGCTCTTATGTACAGTCGTTAGCAGACAAAAAGAACAGAGAAAAGAAGATTTTAGGTAATAAGGGTGAGCTAGTCGTTTATAATGAGTTGTGTAAAACCTACGGAAAGGAAAACGTTCATGCAAAATCAGAGGCGTTTGTTGACTTAGGCATTTTAGTGGCAGGTCAAGCCGTTTCCGAAGGCTACGATATTTCATATAACGTTGGAAAAGAGGAGTATTTTGTAGAAGTAAAATCAGGCTCATCAAATAGCTTTTTCCTGTCAAAAGGTGAGCTTGAATTTGCCATGAACAATCCTGATAGATATCTGCTATATGTGGTTTATGACCTTGACAAGGATGTTCCTCACTTTCTGATACTTCCTAAGAGATTTTGGGAAAATGAAAATTTTAGAAGAACCGACATTATAGAAAGAATAGAATATGATTTCTAAAATTCATTGACGAATGGAAAATGATAACATAAAATCATGAAAGGAAAAAACATGAAAACTATAAAAATTGGCGAAAGCTTGGCTTCGGCTGTATCGCTTGGCTGTATGCGCATGAGCATGCTTGATGAAAAGAGCGTTGATGCAATTATGGATACTGCCATTGCAAACGGAATAAATTATTTTGACCATGCGGATATATATGGTGGCGGAATGTCGGAGAAGATATTTGGCGACTATTTAAAAAGACACAAGGGCAGTCGTGATAATATCCTTATCCAAACAAAATGCGCAATTCATGATGGACAATTTGATTTTTCTAAGGAGCATATTATAAAATCCGTTGAGGGAAGTCTAAGCCGCTTAGGCGTTGACTATGTAGATGCACTTTTATTACATCGTCCCGATACTCTAATGGAGCCGAGCGAGGTTGCCGAGGCGTTTGATGCTTTAGAGAAAAGCGGTAAGGTAAGAAGCTTTGGCGTGTCAAACCATAATCCCATGCAAATTGAGCTTTTAAAAACAGAGGTAAGTCAGCCTCTTATGATAAACCAGCTTCAATTTTCCGTAACCGAATGTGGAATGATAACATCAGGCATGAACATGAATATGAAAAATCAAGAGTCTGTCATGCATGATGGCAGCGTGCTTGAATATTCACGAATTAAGGGAATAACGATTCAAGCGTGGTCGCCGTTTCAGCACGGCTTTTTCAAGGGAAGCTACATTGACAACCCCGATTTTGAGGAGCTTAATAAAAAGCTTGATGTAATCGGCGAAAAATACGGTCTTACAAAAACAGGTGTGGCAGCCGCATGGATTCTTCGCCACCCTGCAAATATGCAGCTTATCGCAGGGACAATGACTCCAAAAAGACTTGAGGAAATCTGCAAGGGCGCAGATGTCGTTCTTACTAGAAGCGAATGGTACGAAATTTACCGCAGTGCAGGTCATTGCTTACCTTAAAAAGATAACAGGCGTAGTGATAACGAATCCGAGCTATGGAGGACGGCTCAAAAGGTTATCAATATTAAATAATTAAAAAGAGGTAAAGCTTATGACAAATTTTAAGAACACTCAAAACGCAGAAATTATTGATATTGATACACTCAAAATCGACTTATTAAAAGCAATTTCAACATTAGGTCAGCCCGACGATATAGTTGATGGCGACAAAATTCCTTGCTCTATTTTGAAGGGCGTGGATGTTGACGGTGGCGATATGCTATCTTTTGACGCTTACATTGACACCCCAACTCTTGGCTATCTTGATGGCTATATAGATTTTTCTTTTATAGTACATAGAACTTATTTATCTGTATTTCTTATTATCGGTCAGCAATGCACCGATGCTGAGGGCGCAATCAAGTATTTAGATGAAACTCAGCCTGAAGCTAGCTTCAAGTGGGGCTTTCCCAACGAGCCTTTTGATGGGGATTCGTTGTATCTTGGCTGCTTCATTGATTACTCAAATTATGCAAATTTGGTTGAAAATTTACAGAAAGCCTTTTATGAATTTAAGTCCCCAGAGTTTGAAGCTTGGCTCAAGGGCGCGCTAAAATTCTACCAAAATTGACCGAAAAATTACAGACACCACTAATTAACATAAAGCATGCAGGGAAAATTCTCTGCATGCTTTTTTGTTATGTACCTAAAACGGTACATGGCAAAGTTGATTTTTCAAAAGAATTGTATTATAATGAACTTCCAAGACTAAAAATTACAAAATCCGCCAAAATATGCGGAAATTTTGAGCCTTGCTGCTTTATAATTAAAGTATAATGTAAAAACAACAAAATGTCGAATTCAGCGAAAAACAAATCTCGCTGACCGCTATCGGCTAAGTGCTGACAGCTATTCGACCGAAGGAAAATTTTTGATTTTGCTATTTTACAATTAAAGTAGTTCAAATTAAAACTAAAAAGAAAATGTCGAATTCAGTGAAAAACAAATCTCGCTGACCGCTATCGGCTGACTTCTGACAGTTTTTTGCAAAAACATGATGCGAAGGGCTTTAGAGAGTGAAAAACAAATCTCGCTGACCGCTATCGGCTAAGTGCTGACAGCTATTCGACCGAAGGGAGAAATTATGAGTATAGTAATAGCTTACAAAAAAGATGATGTAGTTTACATGGGAGCTGACACCAAGCGCAGCCGTGGACTTTTTACCACCACCATTGAATCGGAAAACGATATGAAAATTCACAGAATAGGCGAAAATATGCTTATTGGTGCAGTTGGAGCAGTTTCCAACATTCAAACAATGATTGATAATCGCGAGGATTGGTTTGACACAAAAGGCAAGCCTCTTACAAAGAGATTTATTGTTGAAAACATAATCCCTAAATTTTTCAGCACTTTAAGAAAAGAAGGCAAAATTGAAATTGAAAAGGGTAAATCCCCTATTGCCAAATGCTGCTTTTGTGTAACCGATGGCAAAAGGATTTTCCATATCAGCGACTATTTTATGGTAACTGAGCTTAACGATTTTTGCGCAATCGGCTGTACCGAAAATATCGCGTATGCATACATAAGAAACGCCAAAAAGGACGATAGCGTAAAGGATACTATCCTTTCAGCATTAAGAGGCTCTGTGTATAGAGATGATGGCGTTGGCGCACCGTACATTTTCATTGACACTAAGGACTTTGAATTTACAAGCGTAGAAAGGTAGGAGGGAAATATGATAGCTTTAAAGCATAATGGAATAGTTTATATTGCAGGCTCACAGCGTTATCAAAATGATGTAGATGCCATAAGAACAGGCAAGGTGAACTCTGAAAATATAAAGGTTTACCACCCACAAAACAGAAAAAATCAGCTTATCGCAACAAGCATGACAACATGTGTTACTGAGGCTGTACGCTACCAAAAGGTATTTCCCAAGGAGCTTAACACAAAATCATTAGTTCTTGAGGTTTTCCCATTTCTTGCTCAGGTTTCCGAATTCTTTAATAAAAGCGAAAAGGGAACAAGCGCCCATTCCTTTGTATTTGCCAAGGACTCCGAGGCGTTTGTCATATACAGAGATGGCACATGTCTTGAAATTGAAAACATCTACGCGGACACCATAGCCTCTGAGGTTGCCATGTCCCTTTACGATGCGGGAAATATTGATGACCCTATGGAATTTTTCAGAAAAGCATTTGCAACAATGGAGGAGCTTTTTGGGGAAATTATGTTCCCTGTGTCAGTTTTAACAACTGCTAACAATAAAATTAAGGTAATCGGAAGGGAGAAATAATATGGCTTCAATAATTGCAATAGAAAAGGATGGAGTAGTATATATGGCAACCGATGCCGTAAAGCAAAGATGCGAGGTGAAATACTACATGACCAAGGAATCCAATTTAAGCATACATAAAATGAAAAACGGAATTTTAGTAGGCACAATAGGACTAGCATCTGTGGCTCAGCAAATGTGGCTTCACGATGAATGGTTTGAATTAGATGAGGGCGAGGAATTTAACAAGAAATTTATCGTAACTAAAATTGTACCGAAATTCTACGAATCAATAAAGGACCATCGCGATTGGGAAGAAAGAAACCATGTAAAGGAAATTGAAGCAGGCTTCGTAATAGCATATAAGAGCGATATTTATCTTGTATTTTCCGACCTTAGCGTGAAAAAGTGCAAGAAAATTGCATGCATGTCAAATGAGGATGAGGATTTGCTCTTTTATGCCTTTGCAAGCACCTATATGGAAAACAATCCCGATAAATGCCCCGAGGATGTAATTAGAGAAACATATAAATTTGCAGTACCGCGCAATAAAAGTGTTAATAGCCACGGCTATATTATCAACACAAATGACTTAGAATTTAAGGAAATGGGGATAAAATAATGATTATATTTAAAGAGAACAATTTAATGTATGTTGCTATCCCGATGGGATATCATGCATATTCCAACAAATCCCAAACTGATGTTGACTTCCCTGAAAATTGGGATGCATTTTTCACAGGAGATGACACAAATACAATAGTTGCCGTTGACTCTGTAAGCGACAGAACTATTGACCTTTTAAGATATTCAGGACTTTTCGATTGCGAAATCACTCAAAAGAGCCTCTACGGAATTAAATCAAAGATTGATAATCTCATTGAGGGAACGAATGTAGATTGCGAGGAAACCGACTATGGCGTTATCGTTTGCAGAGATAATAAAGCATACGAAATGCGCTCATACGGCTTTGCCGTTGAGGTAGGCGACTTTGAACGACTTGGCGAATCAAGACAGTATAGCTACGCCATCTATGAAAATGTGAAATCAATAGAAAACATTGAGGAGCGTGTCCGTAAATACTATAATCATATGAATAGCGTTTGCGGTGGAAATATGTTCCCCGTTGTGCTTCTCAGCACCGCAAATAAGGAATATAAGGTAATTGAAAAATAAAAAGAGGTGTCATATATGAAAAAATACTTTCGCATAGTCTCGCTTTTTCTCGCAGCTGCATTGCTGTTTTCCCTTGCGGCATGCGGTAAAAAGCCCGAAGAGGGTGCAACCTCTCCGAGCGATACAACCGAAACGGCAGGTCCGCATTTTGTAGAGGTCAGCCGTGAGGGTGAGGTTGAAAAAATACCCGTTGAAACAATAAAGGGCAAAGCTGCAAATTATACAATAGCAATGGACCCCGAATATTTCACATTCAGCTCCGACGGACAGTATGATACATTCACC
>JAZSHT010000057.1:0-1510 GCA_045533435.1 Eubacteriales bacterium
AGCTAGTCGGCTAACGGCTAACTGCTGTTTTGCGACTAAAAGGAGTAAAACCATGAAAAATTGTCCAAATTGCAAATACGAGGTTAATGATAGCGCAAAATTCTGCAAAAAGTGTGGCTTTAACATAAAAAAATATGAGGAAGAAAATGATGATATTTATTGCGAGGAATGTGGCGCAAAAATAGATGCTGACAGTGATTTTTGCGAGGAATGTGGCTTTAAGCTTAAAGAAAATGCTTCAGTAAATTTAAATTCAGCCGAAGGCTTTGATTTTGAAGCTATGAGCAATATAGCAACGGAGCAGCTTTTTGAAAAGGAAGGCTTTAAGGTAGAAAACGGTGTTTTATTATCATATAGCGGAAGCAAAAGAACAATTGAAATCCACGATGTTGAGGAAATTTGCGATGGCGCATTTGAAAACGATGAAATGATTACCTTCGTTGAAATCAAGGAAGGCGTAAGAATTATAGGCAGAAAAGCATTTGCAGGCTGCAAATCTCTTCTTGAAATCACCATACCAAAGGGCTACCGTAAAATTTACGAAAATGCATTTGAGGGTACAAGCATAGAAGCTCTCATTTTGCCCGAGGTGGATAATGCGGTAATAGGATATTGCCTTAGCGAAATTGCTAAAAAGTATATAACGCCCGAGGAATACGAAAGCTTTATTAAGAATAATGGCGAACAAATATCCGTTGATATTAAGGGAATAGAAGCAAAAGCCAAGGCGGAAGAAAAACGAATTGCCGAAGAAAAGCGTATAGCGGAAGAAAAGCGCAAAGCCGAGGAAAAGCGCATAGCGGAAGAAAAACGCAAAGCCGAGGAAAAGCGAATTGCCGAAGAAAAGCGCAAAGCTGAGGAAAAGCGCATAGCGAAATTGTTTAATATTAAGAATAACGTTTTAAAAAAGTATAAAGGCAATGAAGCCAATGTGGTAATTCCAAATGGAGTAACTACCATAGACGGCTGCGCGTTTGATTGTTGCGAGGGCATAAAAAGCATAAAAATACCAAGTAGCGTAACCATCATAGGTGACAGTGCGTTTTCTTGTTGCAGTAGCTTAACAAGCATAGAAATACCAAGCGGTGTAACTACCATAGGCGACTGTGCGTTTTATGGGTGCAGGGGCTTAACAAGTGTAGAAATACCAAAAAGCGTAACCTACATAGGCGAGTATGCATTTTACGGTTGTAAAAACCTAAAAACAATAAAAATGTCGAGAAAATGTCAGTGTGGTTATGCATGGAACAATGAATGCTCAGCACAAATAATTTACATAGATTAAGTAACAATATGCACACCTTGTTGTGATGATATACACGCTACGCGTGATTATAAAAAAACAATTCAATTATCTAATCTCGCTAACAGCTAGTCGGCTAACGGCTAACTGCTGTTTTGCGACTAAAAGGAGTAAAACCATGAAAAATTGTCCAAATTGCAAATACGAGGTTAATGATAGCGCAAAATTCTGCAAAAAGTGTGGCTTTAACATAAAAAAATATGAGGA
>JAZSHT010000043.1:0-10553 GCA_045533435.1 Eubacteriales bacterium
AAGTCCTTGTTAAATACGATTGTGAAATCTGCAAACCAATCGCCGAAGAATTCGAGCTGCTCTGCTGTGATTTCATCTGCATTGAATGTTAAACCGAATAAGATGTCTGGATTATATACAGGTTTAACTGTTGCTGTTGGAGCTACGCCTACAACATAGTTACCGTCGGTGTTCTTGATTGCTACAAGGCCGTCTGCAACAACAGGTGTAAATTCGCCCGCTACAAGAATAACTACTGTGTCGCCATTCTTTGCCGCTGCGAATGCTTCTTCGTATGTTTCGTACTTAACTTCGCCGATTTGTGCTACGTAGAAAACAGGAGTGTATGCACTTTCAAGATTGATTGTGCCGTCTTGGTTAAGTTCTGTGTAAATTGGGAAGATTCCCATATTTACAAGGTCTGTAACGCTTGATGCTTCATAATTTAAGTAAATACCGTCAGGATTTGCAAGTATATCAACATCATAGTAGTTTCTGCTTACGTCTAACGTTGTATTTTCATCAACAAGATCCCAGAAGCAAAGTTGATAATTGTTTGTAATGCCTGTGATGATATTTTCATTTACTGAAATAGAAACTGTATCTGTTCCCGTGCTTCCGCTTGCACCTAAAATTTGGAGACGGCCAACGGAAGAATTAGCAAATACGTTGTTCTTAATTACGATTGTATCTGCTACACCGTCACCGTGTCTTATTTGAAGCACGAATGGACGGAATTGAATTGAATCAAATACGTTGTTTTCAACGTTAACGTTACCGGAAATGTAAGCAAAGATACCTGATTTGTTTCCGCCTGTTAAATTCTTAATAACGTTGTTTGTGAACGTGAAGTTTTCAATGCATCCGTTTGATACGTGGATTGGAGCGATTGTATCTTCATCATCAAGATTTTGGAATACGCAGTTATTAACTGTGAAGTTCTTAATGAATGAGTTACCGTCCCAAGGTGTAATTGTGATATTTACGTCATCAAATACGATGTTATCAAACGTGAGGTTTGTTAAATTAAAGTTAGAAGCGTTAAGTAAGAATTTACCGTTATGAATGATAGATTCTCCGTTTCCTTCGCCCTTAATTGTAACAGAGGTCATTGTATTAGGAAGTTGTACCGTTGTACCGTTCAAATCAATTGTGCCTGCAAGAATAACAATTGTTTGTCCCTCTTGAACTGCGTTAAGAGCATCTTTAAGTGTTGCGTATTGAACGCCGTTTACTTCTGCAACAGGTTTAGCTGTTGGAACGAGTTCAGTAAGAGACTTGTCTGCATAGTAGTTATCAACTGTGAATGAAACTGTTGCGTTACCGTCTGCTCTAATTTGATTTTCAGCAGGTGCTGAGCCGCCCCAGTAGTTACCGCTAAGGTCTGCTACTGCACCGTTATTAAGCTCAACGTAGCAGTTACCGAATACGTTGCCTGTTACTACTTGAGTAGCATAAATACTTAAAGCACGGTTGCCGTTACCCTTGAATATATTGCCTGTTACAGTACCTGTAAAGGTTCTACCAAGTGAAATACCGCTTGAGCAAGATGCTTCACAAATATTGCCAACAACATATTCGTCATGTTGCATACTACCAAATCTTGGTGATGTGATAGTGTTATTTCTAAGTGTTACATCAATATCAGATGAGCTTGGGTCTGCATAGAATGCGTGTGCATTTGAGTGAATATTGCAATTTTCTACAAGCAAGGTCATACCGTTTGTAGGCTTGCTATAACCAACACCGTAATTAAGAACATTTGTCCAAAGAGTTGCATTTTTAAGCATGCCGCCCTTTGAGAAGTTAATAATTGTAAGTGAATTTTCACGCAAAGCCATAACCTTAATAGTTATGTTTTGAACGGTGTATGCACCGTCACTCCAGATAACCGCATGGTCACTGTCTTGTGTTTCCTCGATAATGAGAGTGTAGTTGTTACCTTCAAATACAATACCTGCAGGAACTTTGAGGTTGTTGTACTTGTCAATATCACTTGGAGCAAGTGTAAGGTCGCCAAGTAATGCAACTGTATCGCCACTCTTTGCAGCTGCAAAAGCACCGAGAAGTGTTTCGTAACCTTCGCCGTTAACTGTTACAACGGGAGAAACAGGTTCTACAAAGTCTGTATCGAAAGATACACCGCACTTTCCGCAAACGTAAGTTGTGTAGCCTTGGTCTTTGATTGTTGGTTTTGTTACAACGCCTTCGCCGCTCTTTGTGTGATCGCCGTTAGCGTATGCTTCGCAGTAGTTGTAGTCGTAAACTACTGTTGCTGTTAAGTTAGCAAGAGCAGTTGCGTTCGCTTTGAGTGCAGCGTATTGTCCCTCTGTACCAACATAGTTGATTGTGGTAATGTTGTATGTTTCCCTGAACACATTAGAATCAGAACCAGAATCAATACTTGTGATATTGCTGCCAAAACAAAGTGTAGTGAGTGATTGGCAACTTCTAAAAGTACAGTTCTTTAACGATGTTACTAACGGTGGAACTGTAAATGAAGAAATGTTAGTGAATTGGAAGTTATATTGACCTAACTCTGTTACGGTGTTTGGAAGTTTAATTGCCGTTACAGGAACATTGGTAAAAGCACCACTTCCGGGAAATGCCACAAGTTTAGTGCCTGTAAGATCAAGCTCTTCGTCTTTAAACAACGCCGTACTGCTACCGAACGCGTTGGCACCGCCGATTTGTCTTAACTCGGTTAAGTCCTCAAGGTTAATGTACTTGAGTTTTGTGCAACCGCTGAATGCATTTTGTTGAATAGCAACAGTGTCAAGACGAAGGTAAGCATATTCAAGCACCTTGTTTGACGACATAAAATCTTTCATGCACCAAACCGGATCACCTGTGCGTTTTCCTTCATTGACTGATACGTCATCGTCCATTAAGTTGAGCACAACGATGCTTGTCTTACTAATATCGCCACTGTCAAGAGCAATCCAAAAACTAGTAACTTCAGCCGCTGTTTTGGTTCCGACCGTATTATTTCCGAAACTATAAGCGCTATCGGCCTTATACTTTACTCTTGAGTCGTCAGCACGAATGGATTGAAGGTTGCCATTGGCATCATTGTACCAGATGAGTGCATTACCTTCACTGTCGAATAGGTTACATACTGTTTCGTCGCTTAACGTGACTGTTGCAGATTTGTCGACGTTTGCGTGAACAGACGTACTTGATTCATCGTTAGCAAAAACAAGCATTGACATAACGAGTGTCAATACGATTAACGCTAAAACGATACCAAGAATTTTCTTTGAGTTTCTCATTTTTCTTTTTCTTCTCCTTTTCTGAAAAATTTCGAATTGTTTTGTAAAATCACAACAATAGGCATTTCAGTTCTTGCGAACACCTTGCAGGCACAGTGTGACATGTGCCCGCATGCCTACTGTGTGCCTTATTATTATAAGATTACGGGCTTATTTTAACACAAAAAGGAATATTTTGCAAGTGTGTATAATATATTAGTACCCGCAAAAGATATATTTTGTAACATTGCACAAAATTTTACTTTCAAACGCTTCTGTTTTTTGTGCATGTTTTTGTCGAAAGCAAATTTAAAATTAACAATTTGTTTACAAATAATTTAAAAGTTGTTTTCAACACCTTTTCCACGCTTTTGTGCAAAATCCACAAAAAAAAAAAAAAAAAATGAAAGTTTTGTGCAATTTTAACAGTCAAGGGGGGTGGATTTTGTCAAGAAAAGCTCCGTTTATTTTAATATGCTTTATCATATAATTGGTGTTAATATCAACATTTTTCTCATATATTTATATAATGAATTTTGCTATTTTTTGTTGTAAAGCTCAACACTTTTAACGCTTATTTTCCTTGAAAATTAGTTGATAGATAAAGCTTTTTCACTCTAAGACAGAGTAATTTATCATAAAAACAGCGAAATCGTTGAATATATCCAACAAAAAGTGAATATTTTTTAAATCTAATTAAGATTAAAATATTGATTTATCAACAATAATCATTTATAATGAATTCAAAGAGGGGGGTAGAATGCCATGTATCGCAGACTAAGAGAGCTAAGAGACGAAAAGGATTTGACACAGACTGAGATTGCAAAAATGCTTGGTATGTCTCAAACAGGATACTCAAAATATGAAACCGGCGAAAACGACATTCCGACAGATGTTTTAATAAAGCTTGCGAATTTCTACAACACAAGCATTGATTATCTATTAGGACAAACTGACAACAAAAGAAAACCAAGATAAAAATCGTAGCTTTTGGCTACGATTTTTTTGTTTTGTTTGGAAAGCGCATTTGATAAATATAACAATAAAATTCCTGCGGGATTAAATCGTTGCACGGTGAAGTCCAACATGTTGGATGAAGTCCTTGCAAGAAAATGTTATGAAAACCGCGAAGTGATTTCATCACGATATGATTTCATCTGCTTTGCAGATTATATTGCGAAGCGTTATTATAATGTTGACAACTAAGATTTTTTTGGTTATAATATATTTGAAGGGTGGTGGAAAAATGATTTTATATCACGGTAGTAACTTAACTGTTAATGAACCAAAATTGATTCCGCAAAACAGATTTCTTGATTTTGGCAACGGCTTTTACACCACTACTAACCATGAGCAAGCAGAAAATTTTGCAAAAAAAGTCGCGTTTAGGCGCGGCGGAAGCGCTATTGTTAATGTATATGAGCTTTGCGAAAACGACCTTGGAAATCTTAGAATCAAGCGATTTGATTTCCCAAATGAGGAATGGCTTGACTTTGTCTCTGACCATAGAAATGGAACATACCTTGGAGATGAATATGATTTAATAATAGGCGCTGTCGCTAATGATGATGTGTATAGAACCTTGCAGGTTTATTCAACAGGTTTATTAACAAAATCACAAGCGCTTGATGCTCTAAGGGTTAAAAAGCTATATAATCAATATGTTTTTGCATCAAAGGAAGCTATCAAGCTACTAAAATTCATTGAATCAAGAGAGGTATAGCATGGATAAGCAATTTAACACTATTTTGTCTATCGCATTAATACCTCAGGTTGTAGATTTAATAATTACAAACTATAAGATAAGCGATTCCTTGGCTTTAGAAAGGTTTTACAGCTCTAAGACATATGAGCTGCTATCCAGGGAAGAAACAAAAATTTGGCATTACAGTCCCCTTACTATTTACAGCATGTGGGAAAGCGAGGCAAAAACGGGAGAAATTATTTTTCCGGAGGGATAAAAATGAGTAAAGAATTACCTTTTATTGTTTTATGTATAGAGGAATACAAAAATAGAAAAAGCCTAAGCGGAAACGAGGTTATATCATTATTCAAGGCGCACTCCGTTATTGAGTACATCAAGAGCTTTTACGAATCCTTGCATACGACAGGCATTAACTATATCATTGATGATATTGACACATACATTAAGTCAAGAGCTTAATTGTTTTCCAAGATTAAAACTTCATAAAACCGTGGTTTTTGGCTACGGTTTTTTGTTTTTGCGAAGCAACAATTTACCTGCAAAACGGTAGTTTTGTAATTTACCTGCAAAGCAACGTCTTGCAATTTACCTGTTGCGTAGCAACAATTTACCTGCAAAACGATAGTTTTGCAATTTACCTGCAAAGCCACGCTTTGCAATTTACCTACTGAGCAAAGCGAGGTAATTTACCTGTTGCGTAGCAACAATTTTCCTATCGCGTAGCGATATCGTTAAAAACGCCCCAACCGAGTGGTTGAGGCGATTTTTATTACATTAATATGTACATAAGTCCGAAGGCAACACAGATAATTCCGATTACAATGAGCATTGGTAATACCATCATTTTAACGGTGCTCCAATATGTATTCCATTGTGCTTTGAAGCTTGAATTTGGCCTGTCAAGTCTTTCTGGGCTTTTGGTGTTCGGGCGTTTTCCTATTCTGTCAACGCCTGACATATCGGCTATCGTTCTGCCATCATCAATGTAGGTTACTTTTTTCTTTTTCTTTTTGTTGCTCATTGTAGCTCCTTTCTTCATACATAAATGATTACATGCAATGCTACGCATTGATTACATACAATTTCTGCGAAATTGATTAAAGAAAGATCATCAATCTTAAATCACAACACATCTATGCGTTATTTGTTCTTTGATAACAAATGACACGCCGCAAAATGTCCCGATTCATGCTCAACATATTGTGGACATTCTGTTTTGCAGATTTCCATAGCATGTGGACAACGGGTATGGAACTTACAGCCCTTTGGTGGGTTGGCTGGGGATGGGATATCGCCCTTTAATGCTATTCTTTGCATCTTTTCATCCGGATTTGGATTTGGGATTGCTGAGAATAATGCTTTTGTATATGGGTGTAAGGGATTATCAAAGATATCCTTCTTTGCGCCGTATTCAACCATAGACCCTAAATACATAACGCCGATTTTATCAGAGATAAACTTAACTACGGATAGGTCATGGGAAATGAACAAATATGTAAGTCCCATGGACTTTTGTAGGTCCTTTAAAAGATTGATTATTTGTGCTTGTATGGACACATCAAGGGCTGAAACAGGCTCATCGCAGATTACTAAGTCAGGCTTAACTGATAATGCTCTTGCGATACAAATTCTCTGTCTTTGACCGCCTGAGAATTCGTGTGGATATCTTTCGTAATAGTAATCACGAAGTCCGCACTTTTCCATTAAGTCCATAACATATTCCTTAACCTGTGCTTTTGGTACGATATTATGTACTAAAACAGGCTCGGAAAGAATATCGCCTACGGTGCTTCTTGGTGGAAGTGAGGAATATGGGTCTTGGAAAATGATTTGCATTTTTGTACGGATTGGGCGCATCTCCTTTGTATTATAATTTGTGATGTCCTCTCCGTTAAAGATAATTTCGCCGCCATTTGATGGGTGGAGCTTTAAAATTGTTCTACCCATTGTGGTTTTACCGCATCCGGACTCTCCTACGATACCAAGTGTTTCGCCTGCATTTAATGTAAATGAAACATTGTCAACGGCAATAAGCTCCTTTAAAACCTTACCTGTTAATGATTTTTGAATTGGGAAGGTTTTTCTTAAATTTCTAACCTCAAGGATAGGCTGCTTTTCGTTTTGATTTAATTCGTTACTCATTTTCGCCCTCCTCATATAAATGGCATGCAACGAAGTGAGTATCGCTTATTTTTATCATTTGTGGATACTCCCCGCCACATTTTTTAATACATTTGTCGCATCTTTCCTTAAAGAAGCAATGCTTTGGCATGTTAATTGGGTTAGGAACATTACCCGGAATATTGAATAATGTGTCGGAATCTGATTGCATTGTAGGCTTTGATTTTTGAAGTCCTATTGTGTATGGGTGCATAGGATTATGGAAAATTTCTCTTACAGTACCCATTTCAATTACGCGTCCTGCATACATTACCACAACGAAGTCTGCCATTTCGGCAATTACTCCAAGGTCGTGAGTAATAAGCATAATTGAGCCATCCATTTTCTCCTTTAAATCACGAAGTAATTCAAGGATTTGGGCTTGAATAGTTACATCAAGGGCTGTTGTAGGCTCATCGGCAATAATAAGTCTTGGGTTGCAAGCAAGAGCCATTGAAATCATAACTCTTTGTCT
Source organism: Eubacteriales bacterium (assembly GCA_045533435.1). GTDB lineage: Bacteria > Bacillota > Clostridia > Oscillospirales > CAG-272 > RGIG2000. The sequence goes on from JAZSHT010000043.1 coordinate 7,571, forward strand.
CATACCGCCTGATAATTCGTGTGGATATGAATTATAAACTCGCTCAGGAGCTGCAATTCCTACTAGGTTAAGCATTTCAAGGGATTTAGCCTTAGCGCTTTCCTTTGTGGCATTTGGGTCATGAATAAATGATACCTCATCAAGCTGATTACCGATTGTAAATACAGGGTTAAGTGAGGTCATTGGCTCTTGGAAAATCATTGATATTTGTCTGCCTCTAATTCTATGAATTTCGTTCATAGGCATTTTGGCAATATCGTAGATTTTTTCCTCTGTTTCGTACACTTCTTTGCCATTTTCGTCCGTACCTGTGGCGATAGGATTGCCTTTTTCATCTCTTTTATAGTCGGCTGCTTTAAAGCGGATTGAGCCACTTGCAATCTGTCCCTGAGGGCCTTGAAGCAGTCTCATTACAGACATACTTGTAACGCTCTTACCGCATCCACTCTCTCCAACAATACCAACGGTTTTGTGAAGTGGAATATTAAATGAAACGCCGTTTACTGCTTTAACAACGCCTTGGTCGGTAAAGAAGTAAGTATTTAGGTTGTCAATTTCAAGGATATTGTTATTATCCTTCATTTCTGTTGTAAATTCACTTTCAGGCTTTTTCTTCCATTTCTCTTTTTCAAGAGCCATCATAGCTTTTTTGTTTTCCTTAGCTATTTTGCGGATTTCTTTACCTGTTAAATAATGCTTTTCTGCCATGATTACCTCCTCATCTTAGGGTCAAGAGCATCTCTTAGGCCATCGCCAACAAAGTTGAAGCCTAAAACAGCAATAATAATGCAGATGCCTGGAGGTCCCCATATATTAAAGTAGTTTTGAAGAATATTTACATCGTTTGCAGAGTTAATCATTGTACCCCATGCAGCGTATTCCTCAGGTGCGCCAAGTCCAAGGTATGAGAGTGAAGCCTCATAAAGAATCATGCTACCTAAGCTAAGTGTCATTTGAACGATAAGCTGTGGCATTACATTTGGTACTAGGTGCTTAAAGATTTTTCTAAATGTTGAGTATCCCATAGCCTCGGCTGCAACCATATATTCCTGCTCACGAAGTGAGAGGATTTGTCCTCTTACAAGGCGGGCTGTGCCTGACCATGAAATGATTGTTAGAAACGCCATTAGGTAGTAAATTCTGTATTGAAGGTCAATTCCCGCCGCCTCAACAAGCGTACCTACAATAAGTAGGATTGGGAAGCCCGGCAGACACATTAAAATATCACAAAGTCTCATTATAATATTATCAATAGCGCCGCCAAAGTATCCTGAAATACCGCCGAATATTACGCCTAAAAGTGTAATTGCAAATACAGATAGGAAGCTTATGGCAAGGGAAATTCTTCCGCCCACCATAAGTCTTGCAAGAACGTCTCTACCGTTTTTGTCAGTACCCATTGGGTGATTTTTGTCAGGCTTTGCAAAGAAGTTATTTGTTTTGCCTGTTTCAACAACCTGATAGAATAAAACATTGCCGTTTTCATCCTTAACTGCTATTTGTGAATACTCTACTCTACCTGTTTTATCTACCTCGGTGGAATCCCACTTATTATAGATTACAGGACCGAGCCAGCAGAATAAGAAAAGCGCAACTATCATAACTAAGCCCACAATACTGAGCTTTGAACGGAAAAATCTACGAAGCACCATTTGCATAGGTGTCATAAGCTTTACGGAGTTTTCGTGAAGCTCCTCGCTTTCGTTATCCTCTTCTCTTTGGTTGTTTGTTTTTGTGTCTATTGTTGAAGGCTTTAATGTTATTTTATTATCGGGAGTTCTTTCGCCATTTAAAATAGCGTTTCTAACGGAAGCGTTTTCATTTTCAATTTCCATTTTTGCGTCCTCCCTCTTAATGTTTTCATTATTTGTCATAGTCTTACCTCTCTTATGAAAGCTTAACTCTTGGGTCAACCCAAGCGTACATAAGGTCGGCAAGTAATACGCCTATTACGCTAAGTAATGCAAGGAACATGTTATATCCCATAATAAATGGAATATCTGCTGCTACCATGGCTTGGAATGCCTTATTACCGATACCCGGTAAGTCAAATACCTGCTCGGTGATGATTGCACCTGAGAAAAGTGATGGAAGTAGTCCTGCAAGTGATGTTACTAATGGAATAAGAGTATTTCTAAATGCGTGCTTATAAATTACCTTCTTTTCCTTCAAGCCCTTTGCTCTTGCGGTTCTGATGTAGTCAGAGTTTAATACCTCAAGCATGTTAGTTCTTGTCATTCTCATTCTACCGCCGATGCTTAGGATAACAACGGTTAAGATAGGAATGAACATGTGTCTAGCATAGTCAAGGATTAACGCGCCACCTGTTAATGTTTGTGTGGCGTCAAGAATACCTGATGGTGGGAACCAACCAAGCTTCATGGCGAAAACATCCTTTAAAAGCTGTCCAAAGAAGAAGGATGGAAGTGAGATACCTATCATAACTAAGATTGTTACAACATAGTCTCTGATAGAATATTGGTGTGTTGCGGCAGTTACGCCTAATGGAATTGCTATCATAAATTCAAATATGGTAGCAATAAGTGCTACGGCAAAGGATACGCCCATATGCTCCTTAATAACCTGAGTTACAGGAACGCCGTATTTAAAGCTTGTGCCTAAATCAAGCTTGCACAAGTTTTTAAGCCAGTTAAGATATCCCATAATAATGCCCTTAAAGGAATCATCCTCAAGGCCGTAAAGCTTTTTCATGTTCTGTACGGTTTCCTCAGGGATTGTGGCTCCGCCTTGGCTTAACTGTGCTATTTTATCGTCAATAAAGCTTACAGGCATACATCTTATAAGCGCGTAAATAATTAAAGATACGCCAAGCAAGATGAGTATTGCAAGCCCTAATCTTTTAAGTATGTATTTTAGCATAGTTTCTCCGTTTTATTTATTCGTTGCCCGAATAAATAGCTGTTAGCGGTTAGCAAAATTTGATTATCGCTTCGCTCCAGCTGTTAGCCGCCAGCAGTTAGCA
>JAZSHT010000173.1:0-52940 GCA_045533435.1 Eubacteriales bacterium
CTTCGCACGGTCGCGATATAACCGAATAAATTCGGTCGCGATATGCTTTCGCCAAGCGAAAGCGCGATATGCACCTTCGTTGCGTGCTGACCACTAACCACTGACCACTGACCACTGAATAAAAAATCCCACGCCTTGTGAGCCATCACAAGGCGTGGGTGTTTTTTAGTATTTACGCCATACCATTTTATCTACAATACCTGTATAAGATTGAATAATCTTTACAACCTTAGTAGATACATTTTCATCGGTATAGTCGGGAACGGGGATACCGTTATCGCCATTGTCATTAAGGTCAACAGCGGTGGCAACTGCTTGAAGAAGTGATTTTTCATCAATTCCAGCAAGAACGAAGCAAGCCTTATCAAGAGCCTCGGGGCGCTCGGTTGATGTTCTTATGCAAACTGCTGGGAATGGATTTGACACGCTTGTAAAGAAGCTACTTTCCTCAGGTAAAGTACCGCTATCGGACACAACGCAGTACGCGTTCATTTGCAAATTATTGTAGTCATGGAAGCCAAGAGGCTCGTTGCGAATTACGCGCTTATCAAGCACAAAGCCTGATGCTTCAAGACGCTTTCTAGAGCGTGGATGGCATGAATAAAGAATAGGCATATCGTACTTCTCTGCAAGTGCGTTGATTGCATTGAAAAGAGACAAAAAGTTCTTCTCTGTGTCGATATTTTCCTCTCTATGAGCCGACAATAGGATATATTTTTTCTTTTCAAGTCCAAGTCTTTCAAGTACATTTGATGCTTTAATTTCATCAAGGTTTTGATGAAGCACCTCTGCCATAGGAGAGCCTGTTACATATACTCTTTCCTTAGGGAGACCACATTCGTGGAGATACTTTCTTGCATGCTCGGAGTATGCTAAATTCACATCGGAAATAATGTCAACTATTCTACGGTTTGTTTCCTCGGGCAAGCATTCATCCTTACAACGATTTCCTGCTTCCATATGGAAAATAGGAATATGTAATCTCTTAGCTGAAATTGCAGATAAGCATGAGTTGGTATCGCCTAAAATTAAAAGTGCATCAGGCTTAATTTGGTTCATTAGCTTGTATGAGCAGTTAATGATGTTACCAACGGTTGCACCAAGGTCATCGCCTACCGCGTTCATGTAAACCTCGGGGTCATCGAGCTTTAGGTCGCGAAAGAAAATTCCGTTAAGGTTGTAGTCATAGTTTTGTCCTGTATGGGCAAGTATGCAATCAAAATGCTTTCTGCACTTATTGATTACCGCGCCAAGGCGGATAATTTCAGGTCTTGTGCCTACAATGATGAGAAGCTTAAGTCTTCCATCATTTTTAAATTGAATATCTGAGTAGTCTAGTTTCATTTCCATGTGTTTTACTCCTTTGTCGTTTTTAGGGTATAGGGGTCAGGGTATAGGGAATAGGGTGGTTACAAATCGCCATCACGCCAAAGGCGTGTATATCATCAATCCATAAGGATTGCATATCATCACACACAGTGTGTATATCATCAAGGCAACGCCTTGTATATCATCAGCAAGAGCCTGCATCAAACCGGCTCGCCGAAGGTGTCCGGTTTACTCGGGTCAAATTCCTCGTTTGCGTACATTACTGTTACGAGGTCCTCGGTTTCGGATAGGTTGATTATATTGTGTGTGTAGCCTGGGAGCATATGAATAGCTTCAATTTTATCGCCGCTTACCTCAAAATTAAGAACATCCTCTGTGCCGATTTTTCTCATTTGGATAAGTCCGTGTCCGCTGACAACAATGAAAATTTCCCATTTTGTATGATGCCAATGCTGACCCTTTGTAATGCCAGGCTTTGATATATTTACAGACACTTGTCCGCAGTTTTTCGTTTTTATAAGCTCAGTAAAGCTTCCTCTTTGGTCAATGTTCATCTTAAGTGGAAATGATACACCTTCCTTTGGTAAATAGGATAAGTATGTTGAGTAAAGCTTCTTTGCAAATGAGTTTTTCGGTATTTCAGGAAGCACTAATGTTTTTGGCTGATTTTTGAACTCGTAAAGCAAGTCAACAATCTCGCCAAGGATTACCTTATGAGTGATTTTAGCGACACAGTATCGCCCATTTTCATCTAAAACTGCATTTACACCATCATAATTACAATAGCTTTCCTTGCCCTCTAAAGCATTGAGCATTTCATCTATAAGGTCATCAATATAGAGCAATTCAAGCATTACGCTTCTATCGTTTACCTGTATCGGAAGGTCATTTGCGATGTTGTTACAAAATGTTGCAACGGCGCTATTATAGTTAGGTCTGCACCATTTGCCAAAAAGATTTGGGAAACGGTAAACAAGCACCTTAGCTCCTGTTTCCTTGCCATATTCAAACATTAATTCCTCGCCTGCAAGCTTGCTTTTTCCGTAATCGGAGTTAGCATATCTGCCAACTAATGTGGCTTGAACAGATGATGAAATCATAACAGGGCATTTATTCTCGTGCTTTTTAAGGCTATCAAGCAATTTGCTTGCAAAGCCAAAATTGCCTTCCATAAATTCCTTTTCATCCTTAGGTCTGTTTACGCCTGCAAGGTTGAATACAAAATCAGCCTTGGAAGCATACAAATCAAGATACTCCTCGGGAGTATTTATATCGTATTCGTATATTTCATCAATTTTGATATTTCTAGTTTTGTCCTTGCCATCTCTTATGCATTTAAGCGCTTCGCATAGGTTTTTACCTACAAAACCCTGCGCGCCTGTTACTAATATATTCATTTTATACCTCAAAATTAAAGTCTAAGCCTACATAATTTAGCTCTGCTTGACATGTATCTACCGTTTCTTGATTTACGGCTTCTATTTCTTGATTTTTTTCTTTTATTTTATGGCTTTTGAAGATCACTCCCGAAATCAAACGCCAAGCCCATGCAAATGGCAATAAAATTGGTAGTTTTTTCAAGTATGGGCGAGACAAGCACATTATCTTGTAGCTTGGGAACAGATTGTTTAAAATTCTTTTTCTCTTAGCAGATTTAATATCGCGTCCCTTTGATAGTCTTACCGCAGAGGTTTTTATACGCTCCAGCTGAGTGCCATACACTCCGCTTTCAAAAATTTTTGCAGTTATAAATTCGGATACCTCATCGCATTCTGCTTGATTAAACCACACATTAAGGGTTTTTTCAATGTTTTTAAAGAAGGTTAGCAAATGTAGCTTTTCAAGTGCTGAATATACGTATGATAAGTCAAGCTCTGGGTATGATTTTAAAAATAGATAAATATCTGTTAAATGCTTAATGCCGATTCCTGCTTCTCTGTAATGCTTAGCAAGATGTGTAAAGAGGTATAAAAATTCATCCTCTAATGTCATTACATATTCGCATGAATCATCTTTCTTTTTCTTGGCATGCTTCCATCCATCGCCAAAATATTCGTAAAAGTCCTTTTCGCGCTCTGCAACAATACCTGTATGAAGCTCCATAGTTAGATTTTCGTTGCTCCATACCCATTCATAGTCGCTTAAGTATTTGAAATTATATTCAATGCTTGGCAGAATTTTTTCAATTTCTGACATTTGGTCTTTTCTTATAAGAATATCAGCATCGCTCATTACGCGCATTTCATGCTTTGGATAAAGTCTTTTGATAATTGAGCCCTTTAATTTCAGGTATTCTATTCCATTTTTATCAAATTCCTTGCTTACCTTGTCAATTTCATAGAGCTGATTTTCGCTAAGGGCTGTTAGCTGCATTGTGCCAAAAAGAATTTTGCCTTCTGTATCGCTTGCCATAAACTCGGGGTTTTCAGCTCCGCCATAAAAAAGCATAGGCAAAATTTGGTGCTTTATACCAAAATTATACACCTTAGAATAGTCAAATCCCTCGGGAAGTGGCTGATTTTCGCCTTTTAGCGCGTTATTTAATAAGGTAATAATACCCGTTTCAAAGCTTGTTAGCATGTTTAATTCCTCTATTTATAAAGTTCAATATATTCCTTGAATTTTTCCTTTTTGTCAAAGACTTTTGCTTTTTCCATAAATGCTTCGTGAGAAAATTGAACGCCTTCACACGCACAAATTATTGCATTTTTAAATCCGTCAATATCACTTATATCGACTGTAATTCCCGTTTTTTCATCAATTGTTTCGGGGCTTCCACCAATTTTCGAGGTAACAACAGGTGTTCCGCAGGCTACCGCTTCCATATTTACAGTTGGGTATGTGTCATCGCTTGTTGGATTTACAAAAACGTCTGCTGTTGTATAAAATTCAGTAAGCTCTTTTATGCTTTCCGTTCTTGGAATTGAAATTATATTATCAGGTAATTCTATTTGGGAGTTACTTCTCATGCCCACCAATACAATTTGATAATCGCTTGGTAGCATTTTAGATAACTCAATAAACACATCAATTCCTTTTCTTGTTCCCCAGCCATCAGCAACGCCTAAAACAATTTTTTTGTTTTCAAGATTGTATTTTTCTCTAAAATCGCTTGGCGTAGGCTTGAATTTGTCTGTGTCAATTCCGTTGTTAATAACTTTTACCTCGTAGTCCTTTAAAAATGATTGCTTAACAAGGTCTGCAAGCCATTTTGATGGTGTTACGATAGTTAAATTAAGATTTGAAAATAGCTTTCTTTTTTTATCAAACAGCTTCTTGCTTTTGTCAAAAAACCAACTGAAATTTTTTGCTTGCGGACAATTATTACACTGTGTTTTCCACTTATCGCACTTAGACATTTCAAAATACGGACAATAGCCTGTAAAGGTCCAACAATCATGGAAGGTCCACACTAGCTTAATTTGCGGATTTTTCTTAAAATACTCAAATAGCATTTTTAAATTAACATTATGTCCGTGTAAATTATGCAAGTGAACAACATCAGGCTTGATTTCTTCAATCTTTTTTATATGTCTTTTAGTAATTAATCTTGAATTAAAGCCATAATTTCCAAATATTCTTGATTTTAACGCCTCAAGCTTTATTTCAAGCGTGGTTGCATAGCTTATTCCGTTAGGGAATGCATCGCCGCACACGTAGAGTATGTAGTTTTCAATACCTTCATCTGTCAAAAGCTCGCTTATTCCAGAGCAAACTCTACCTGTACCGCCTTTGTTTGCGGTGGCGTTTATTTGAACAACCTTCATGGCTTTTATCCTTTCTTAATTTTATAAATTGAGCTAGCTTGTCTTATTTTTCATCCTTTGCAAGCTCTTCTCTTATGTATGCAAGGGAAAGAAGCTTTTCCTTTACGCCTTCAACATCTAGAAGCTCTGTATTATGTGAGTTAAATTCGGTAAGTGTATTTCTTTCAACATCACCGTCTTTAAAATATTTGTCGTAGTTAAGTCCGCGCTTATCGCAAGGCACACGGTAGAAGTTACCCATATCAATGGCGTTTGCACACTCCTCATTTGTAAGAAGTGTTTCATACATTTTTTCGCCGTGGCGAATACCGATAACCTTGATTTCGCTCTTGTTTTCCTTATCAAAAAGCTCCATAACAGCCTTTGCTTGTGTTTCAATAGTGCAAGCAGGGGCTTTTTGAACAAGAATATCGCCACTTGTACCATGCTCAAATGCAAATAATACAAGGTCAACAGCCTCGTCAAGAGACATAATAAAGCGTGTCATTGTTGGGTCTGTTACTGTAATAGGCTTGCCTTGGCGAATTTGGTCAATCCATAGTGGAATAACTGAGCCACGGGAGCACATTACATTGCCGTAACGAGTACAGCAAATTTTTGTTTTATTTGGGTCAACTGTTCTTGATTTAGCAACGATAACCTTTTCCATCATTGCCTTTGATGTACCCATAGCGTTTACAGGGTATGCAGCCTTATCGGTTGATAAGCAAATAACTGTCTTTACTCCCTCATCAATAGCGGCGGTAAGAACGTTGTCTGTTCCGATTACATTAGTTTTAACTGCTTCCATAGGGAAAAACTCACAAGATGGCACTTGCTTTAACGCTGCCGCGTGGAAAATGTAATCAACACCGTGCATAGCATTTTTAACGCTGGCAAGGTCTCTTACATCTCCTATATAAAATTTGATTTTCTCTGCCACCTCAGGCATCTTTGCCTGAAATTCGTGGCGCATATCATCCTGCTTCTTCTCATCACGTGAGAAAACGCGAATTTCGCCAATATCTGTCTTTAAAAATCTGTTAAGCACCGCATTACCAAATGAGCCTGTGCCACCTGTAATCATTAGTGTCTTTCCTGCAAAAATTGATTGTTCCATTTTGTACCTCTTTATTTTCAGCAATTATCTATTGCCGTACATTTTTTCGTAATAGTCTTTGTATTCGCCTGAAATGATAGTTTCCCACCATTCTTTGTTTTCTAAATACCATTTGATTGTTAATTCTATACCGTCAGCAAACTTTGTCTCAGGCAACCAACCAAGCTCGCTGTGTATTTTAGTTGGGTCGATAGCGTAACGCATATCGTGTCCCTTTCTGTCTGTAACAAATGTAATTAAGCTTTCAGGCTTGCCAAGCTTTTTACAAATAAGCTTAACAATATCAATGTTAGCCATTTCATTATGACCGCCAACGTTGTAAACTTCACCGATTTTACCGTTATGGATAATTAAGTCAATGGCTTTACAATGGTCAGTTACATAGAGCCAATCACGAATATTTTCGCCTGTACCATATACAGGAAGTGGCTTATCGTTAAGAGCGTTTGCTATCATTAAAGGAATAAGCTTTTCGGGGAAATGATATGGGCCGTAGTTGTTTGAGCAACGGCTAATCGTTACAGGTAAACCAAAAGTTCTATGATATGCTAAAACAAGAAGGTCAGCGCCTGCCTTTGAGGAGCTATATGGTGAGCTTGTGTGAATTGGAGTTTCTTCTGTGAAGAATAGGTCAGGACGGTCGATTGGTAAATCGCCGTAAACCTCATCCGTGGAAACCTGATGATAACGGATATTTCCATACTTACGACAAGCATCCATAAGCACCTGTGTGCCTAAAATGTTAGTTTGTAAAAACACCTCAGGATTTTCAATAGAACGGTCAACGTGGCTTTCTGCCGCGAAGTTTACAACGACATCAGGCTTCTCGTTTTCAAAAATCTCGTATATTTCTTTTCTATCGCAAATATTGGTCTTGTAAAATTTGAAGTTAGGATTTTCCATTGCCGATTTGAGAGTTGACATATTACCTGCGTATGTAAGGCAGTCAATGCAAACAATTTTATAATCCTTGTATTTTTCAAGCATATGATAAACGAAGTTAGAGCCGATGAATCCTGCTCCGCCTGTTACGATAATTGTCATTTATTTATTCTCCTCTGCAATAGAAATTAGATATTTTCCGTAATCTGTCATTTTTAATTTTTCACCGATTGATTTTAATTGTTCAGCAGTAATAAATCCGCGTCTGTATGCAATTTCTTCAATACAAGATATGTAAAAGCCTTGACATTCCTGAACGATTTGCACAAACTCAGAAGCTTTGAGCATTCCTTCAGGTGTTCCTGTATCAAGCCATGCCATACCTCTGCCAAAGAGCGTTACATTTAATTCGCCCATTTCAAGATATGCATTATTTACGGCGGTAATTTCAATTTCGCCACGAGCAGATGGCTTTACATTTTTAGCAATTTCAACTACTCTGTTATCGTAGAAATAAAGTCCCGGCACTGCATAGCTTGATTTTGGCTCTTTTGGTTTTTCTTCAATAGAAATAACCTTATGATCTTTATCAAATTCAACTACGCCAAATGCTCTTGGGTCTTTAACGGGATAGCCGAAAATTGTTGCCCCCGTTTTATTTTCCATAGCGCTTTGTAAGATTTTCGTTAGGTTAGGACCGTAAAATACATTATCTCCAAGAACTAAACATACGCTATCGTTGCCGATAAACTCCTCGCCTAAAATAAATGCGTCAGCAAGTCCTCTTGGTGTTTCCTGCACCTTATACTCAATGGAAATTCCAATTTCCTCACCCGTGCCAAGTAACTTTTCATACACAGGAGTATCTTCGGGAGTTGAAATGATCAAAATTTCTCTTATTCCCGCAAGTAATAAAATTGATAATGGATAATAAACAAGTGGCTTATCATAAATTGGTAAAAGCTGCTTTGAAACCGATTTTGTCATTGGATAAAGTCTTGTTCCCTTACCGCCTGCTAAAATTATACCTTTCATTTTCTCTCTCCTTATACGTTAATTTAAAATTATGTCGCAAATGGTATCAACCATATCCTCTGTTAAATCAGCGAATAATGGTAAGGTTAAAACTCTGTCGGCTATATGCTTTGCTATGGGTGTTTTGTCCTCGCCTGCGGTAGCATATTCCTTATAGCATTCAAAACCATTTATTAGTGGATAAAAATATTTTCTTGCTATAATATCGTGAGATTTTAATTTTTCAAATATTTCATCGCGATTATACTTATAACCGTCAAAAACCGCGGGGAAGTATGCATAATTTGATATTACGTCTTTTTGTTCAGGGCATAGAATGATGCCCTCAACGTTTTCAAGTCTTTCGCGATAGCGCTTTACCGCCTTTCCGCGTTTTGCAATTTCATCGTCTAAATGGCGAAGATTGCAAATGCCCATAGCAGCTTGAAATTCGTTCATTTTCGCGTTACCTGCTATGTATTTTCCTTCTTCAGGAGTATGTAAGCCGAAATTTTTCATATCGTTAAGCACGCTAACAAGTGAGCTATCTTTATATGTAACCGCACCGCCTTCAATGGTATTAAACACCTTTGTTGCGTGGAAGCTGAACATTGAAGCATCGCCAAAATTGGCGGAGCTTATGCCTTTATATTTCACACCGAATGCGTGAGCGGCATCGTAAATTACCTTTAAGCCATGCTTGTCCGCTATTTTTTGGATAGCTTCAACATCGCACATGTTTCCGTAAACGTGCACAGGCACAATTGCTACCGTTTTGTCAGTAATAAGTGCTTCAATTTTACTAGCATCCATAGTATAGTCAACACAGTTTACATCACAGAATACAGGCACAAGTCCGTTTCTCGCTATTGCATGAGTGGTTGATGCAAAGGTAAATGGAGTTGTAATAACCTCACTTCCCTTTTTAAAGCCAAATGCAGCAATTACACCCTCAAGTGCTAAGTGTCCATTTGTGTAAAGCGTAATATTTGGTGTGTTTAAATATTCCTTTAGATTACATTCAAGTTGCTTATGCTTCTTACCCATATTGGTAAGCCATCTTGAATCCCAAAGCTCCTTTATTTCCTCGCAATATTCCTCATAAGAGGGCATTGAGGAGCGTGTTACGTTAATTGACATAATATCTCCTAGTTATTCTAATTAAAATGGGAAAAATAGTGGTACAAATACCAAAATTTCTGTTATTACAATTAAAACTAGTGGCCATGTGTAACGGATATAATCTGAAAATTTATAACCAGCAACTAATGTCATAGCCGTTTGTGCATTCGCTAATGGTGTACTATATGTAAGGTTTGCTGCGAATACTATGCCCAATGTAAATGTATATGGGTTATATCCACAGGTATTACATAGAGCTATAGCGATAGGTAGCATTATGACTACTGCTGTTGAATTTGTAATAAAATTACTAACAAGCATAGTTACTATAACAAATATTGCAAATATAATAAACACTGGAACACCATCACCGAGTACATTAGATAAAGCATCTCCTATCAAATCGCCAGCTCCGCCCTTTGTGATTCCGCTGGCAATTCCAAGGCAACCAGCCAAAACAAACACCACTGACCAGTCCATATGCTTTATTACGCTTTTTTGTGATGTGCAGCCTGTTATAATACATAGTAGAGCCGCAATAATTGCCGTTTCAGCTGTTGAAATCCATGCTCCTATAAAGGAAACAATTGTTGCAACAAAAATTATAGCCATTATTATTGCTTTCTTTTTGTCTATCTTTACTATCTCTTCTCTAACGATGCCTGCATCATCTACAGTAGCCCCTACCTCTCTGTCACCCCAAATCCTTTTTGCTAATTTAGGACCTAAGAATTCTACATATAATAAATATCCAGCCACTATAGTTATACCGGGCAAGGTATAATCAAACATTCTCAATTCTATGCCATTCATTTCAGATAAAATGCCATTTGCCGTTAATTGTGGTGTCGATCCAACAAGAGTACAAACTCCACCAAACATAGCACCTAAGGTTACTGGCAAGGTCAAGTTTAGCCTGTTCATTTTTTTGTCTGCCTTAGCAACGCTTTCTATTATAGGAAGGAAAATAGCTATTACGGCTGTATTTGATAAGAATGTTGATAACAAAACAGATGTTAAACCGGCTATGAGAATGAACAAGCGTTCATTTCGTTTTGATAATAAAGTAACCTTCTGTCCTATAAATTTAGCTATACCTGTATCCTGCATTGCGATTCCAACAACCATCATACCAAACATTAGCAGAACGGTAGAATTTGAAAATCCGGAAAACGCATCCTTAACATCACAAACGCCCATAATAACAAACAATATACAACCAAGACAGGCTGTTACTGCGTTCGGTATAATTCTTGTAATAAAAAGAATTATGCATACAACTAATATAATTAAACTAATTATTGCTGAATTCATTTGTTTGTTTCTCCATAACCATCAAGTCTTGATACATTCAAAGGCTTGTACAGCATATTTTCTCCATTTATATTTTCTACTTTAATTACACTTTGAATTTCTTTTATCGTTTTCTTTATTTCTTCCATATTGCGATTGGTTATATATGCTCTGAACACCCTTTGGTTAAGAGTTTTATTGTCAACGACCTCATCTCCAATCTTTCTTAGCCATTCAGCTGAAACAACATCAGGAATAGTTTGAACTCGCTCTATTCCATCCATTTTTCCAATTATTCCGCCGTGTGCATAAATATTGAGTGTTATAAAATGCTTTGAAAATAATGGATTATCCTTAGACAAGTCAAAATCATCTGCTTTTCCTGTTAACGCATAATCTACCATCATATGTAGATAATTGATGCCATTTTCTTTTTCAATATGTCTATAATCAGATCCACCATTAATGCGATAGCACATTTCAAAAAACTTAAACTTGCCGTTTCTAACTACGCCTTGAAGCATAACTGAACCATACTTTGAGTCTATATGATGAAATAAGCTCTTTACTTTTTCGTGAATTCGGTTCATGTATTCATCTAAATATCTAGATGGCATAATAAAAGCATCAAATTGAGAAAAAACAGGCGAATAATCTTCAGTAAACAACTTATCCTTTGCGCAAGAAACAGACACCTGCGAATCCTTTATAGTATATGTAACTGAAAATTCGTCACCTATAACATACTCTTCAATTAAAATACTTTTCGAAGGAGAACAAGAAATCGCGTGCTCATGTGCTTTCAATAGTTCTTCTTTATTATGGCAAATGGTAATTCCTTTCCCCGCACAGCCATCAACAGGTTTAACGATTACGGGAAATTCTATTTGATCCACTCGAATTTTTCCGTTTGATATTGCACTTGTGAAATCCTTTGGTGTAGGAATATCAAATTGCTCGCAAAGCTTTTTGAAATTCTCTTTATTTTGACATAAATTCCACTGTTCATCAGTGAAATAACAAGGTAGATTAAGCTCTGTTGCTATTTTTCTTACCGATAGTAAATTATCTTCGCTAACTCCACAAAATACTCCGTCAATCTTTTCTTTTTTAGCAAAGTCAACAAGTGCCTCCACATCTATTGTGCTTATCATCTCTTTTTGATCCGCATATTTTTTTGCTTCTGATCTTTCTTCTGGCAAATAATCTGTAACTATGACATACGCCCCTTCGCTTTTAGCATATTTTACAATTTCTACGCTTCCAACAGATGTGCCTAAAACAAGAAGTTTTTTTCCTTTAAATTTTTTCATATATCATCCTTTTATTCAATTATTGTCTTTACATAATCATTTATATTGCTCATTACTTTTTCTAAACCATCTTCATCATTAAAACGTAAAATTAATGTTCCTATTGCTTCATTCGCTGCACTAAAATTTCCCACTGTATCGCCAGCCCTAATCCACAAATCTGTTTCTACAATATTTTCTTTGATTTCATCTGATATCCATAAATTATCAAATACACCTGCTTTATCACTATGCAAAATTACCTCTGCATAACATCCGTTATATGTTTTTTGCTCAACATCAACAATTTCTTCTCCGATTGCTGCTCTGACTGCATTTGTGATTAAATCCACGCCAGTTGCATATCTTAAGCATTCAGCCAATCTGTTTCCGCCACCGCGTGGAGAAACTTCCATAATATAAGGCTTTCCATTTGTCGCTTCTCTTGTTTCAATATTGTATATTGATGTTTTCATATTCAAAAGTTTTAAAAGTCTTTGAATTTCTGAAGTTAATATTTTTTGATTTTCCTCTGAAATAGATGATGGCCAACTGTATGCTGCAGGAGTGTATGGATTGCTTGCATTCTCATCAAAGCGCTGACTTGAAAATGAAACAAACTTCAATTCTCCATCGACAGAAAAGCTATCTGTATCCGATGAAAAGCCTTTTTTCTCTATAAAGTCTTCTATTATAAACTCTTTACCCAAGGAAAAAGAAATAGCATACTCAATACTATCACGTAATTTTGAGGGGTCGTCCACTCTTTTTACGCCCTTACTTCCCGCTGAATCGGTTGGCTTTACAATTACTGGCCAATTAAATAAATCAATGTCCTTCAATGCATCTTCTACATTCTTGTACCCCTTCGCTACAGGCACATTAAATCCATTGTCTGTAAGGAATTTTCTGAATTTCCCCTTGTTTTGCAAAATAGATACGGATTCATACGAGCCACTGTGTGGCAGTCCCATTTTTTCTGCCACATATGCTGCTGTTATAACACCTGGGTCGCAAGCGAATGACATTACACCATCTATTTCTAATTTTTTTGCAAGCTCTAATACCGCTTCCTTATCAACAATGCTGACATTATGGTATTCATCAGAATATTTATGCGCAATATTATCGGGTAAATAATCACAGGTTATTACATGGCATCCTAAATTATGTGCCGCTTCAATAACCGGTAAAATGTATCTAGAACCACCTAACAAAAGTATTTTTTTCATTCTTAATTCCTTCTTTTCTTCTGTTATTTTTCTATCTTATTTTTCTTTTTATCTAAAATACCTTTAACCTGAACAACAATAAACCTAAAGCCCTCAAGCTTAAACAGTGCGGAAAAAGCAACATATGCTACCATTCCTACAACAATTTGTATAATAAGTGTAAGCCAGCTTCCTAAGCTAATAAATGTTATAGCATAGGCACAAGCACCCATGAGCGCAGTTACTAATAATGATGGAATTATATCCTTCATTTGCTCAAAATATGAGTAATTTATTAGCTTTTTATTTGGATATGCGTTTATAAAACAGCTTGTAAATGTTGTAAATACGCCGGTCAAGGCTATTGCTATCGGGCTATCAAAGCAGAATACTGCTATTACAAGAGACACTATACCAATTGTTTTCTTAATTATCTCTAGCTTCAAGAATACATCGCTTCGTCCTACTGCATTTATAGCCTGTAAATTACAGGAATGTATTGGCGTAAATGCCAAAGAAAAGCAATAAATTTGCATATAAGGCACAGCAGGTAACCACTTGTCGGTTAAAAGAATACTAATTAAAGGCGATGCCACAACTGCAAGTCCCATCATCATTGGGAATATTATATATGCGCTAACTACCACTGTATCACGCATCCGCTTCTTAACCTTTACTTTTTCATCCTGCTCCTTTGCCAAAGCAGGGAGCATTACGCTTTGCATTGTGGTGTCAACGGCATTAACAATAAGCTGTGGAAAATGCTTTCCTCTGTTATAATAACCTAAAGTTTCATTATTATATTTCAAACCTATTACAAGGCTTCTTAAATCGTTATATATGGTATTTAAAAGCCCCGAAACGAGAAGCTTCCAACCAAATTCAATTAACACGCCGATACGTTTGAAATCCAAAATGAATTTAGGAAACCATTTAACTGTAAACATCATTGTAATACATGATACAACAACATTTATCGTATTTTGTGCCACAAGTGCCCAAAGTCCACCGCCCAAATATGCTACAACAACGCCGGCAACTCCTGATATTACAACAGCTAAAATATTGCTTACAAATACCTTTTTAAAATTCATTTCTCGACTAATCTTTGCAAGTTGAATCGAATTAAATGCTCCCGGGAATAGCATTATTCCAAGCACTCTAAATGGCGCTACTATTTCTTTAGCATCATATAGACGAGCTATGGCTGGTGCAAAAAAGAACAACAATACATACAATGCACCTGCAACAGCCATGGTAACCCAAAATACAGAGGAGTAGTCTCTGTTATCCACATCTTTTTTTTGTATTAACGCTGTATTAAAGCCGTTTTGTATAAAAACATTTGCTATTCCGATGAAAATTATCATTATAGATAACGAGCCATAATGCTCGGGCGCTAGCAATCTCGCAAGTATTAATTGGAGCACGAATTGTATTCCTAATGCGCCAAAACGCTCAAGTAATTTCCATCCAAAAGCCTTTCCAACATTATTATTTTCCATTTTTCTCTTTTAATTATTATCCTCGTAACCCTTCGATTTAAAAAATCTTATTTTAATAAAGCATAATAAATTCAAAAGTTTCCACTTTGATTTTTCTATACCTTTTATTATTGCTCTCTTTGCTTGTTTCTTTTGATTATATATGTACTCAGGATCATTTTCTTTTATCATGCACGCCTTATTGTAGTCCTTTTTGCCCTGTTCTATATATTCATTATCGCTCCAATTTAGCGCGTCTATGATATATTTTTTTATATCATGCCCTTCATCTGTTCTTAAAAATGTTCCTTCTATATTGCATATATATCCATAGGTTTCGCACTTTTCTGTATAGTGTCTAGTGAGCAAGGATGGAACACCACATATCGCTCCATTCACAAGCGCACCTGCTAGCCCTATATTCAAGTGGCATTTCTCATAGCATTTTTTTAGTTCCTCGGGCAAAAGCGCCCCCGTTAATTCTATATCTCTTGCTATATCAACAGGCAGGCTATTAATCTTTTCCTTAATTCTTGATTCTCCATCTCCGTATCCGACAACAGTCAATTCAATTTGACTATATGCTTTTTTAAGCTCTGCATATTCATCAATCAAGCCTAAAATATATCCCTTATGAGGAAAATCAAAGCGCGAGCATGTAACGATTTTAAATTTCTCTTTTCTTTCAAGCGCGCGCTCTCTTGCTTGGTTCTCATCAAAGGCATCGAAGATATCCATTCCCTTTAATACCTTGCCCCTTTTGTTTTCAATTTCAAATCCGTAGTTTTTTTCATAAGCTTCAAGATGCTTTGAAGAAAATGCCCTTATTGAATCATTATCAATTAACTTTTTAGCAAAACTCCTTGTTAACTTTAGCCAATACTTTTTTGCTAATTTGGACTTAAAGTATCTTTCAGGATAATACGCATTACCTGTAAAGTGAGGCAAGATTAAATAGTGGTTAAAACTTTTAACATTTTTAGCGTAGCTCTTTATAGATTCGCCTCTTGCAAAATCAATAGGCTCACAACTAATCATTACAACTTCTTCATTAAAAGAAAATTTTATTTTTTTGTGAGGAAACCAACGATATCCTCTTTTTACATATACCTTTTCAAGTTTTGGATTATCTGTTATGTGCTTAAAATCTGATTTTTTAACACAGCCCTCACTCGTTAGCCAAATAACTCGATATCCTTTTTCCAAAGAATATTGTATTAATTTTGAAAAGGCTACCTCTATTCCGCCTATCTGTAACCCTGGATAATTTATAATCAATGTCTTATTATTCATTACAGCTACCTATTATGTCTAAAAATTCGTTTAGTTCCTTTTCGCCTGTTATTTCTGTGTTTCTTTTTTTAGTCACATCTAATAGCCATTGTTGCGTTGATTTTTGGGATAAAACCTCTTCCAATCCCTTTTCAAGACCGTGCTCGCTATTTTCGACTATTAATCCGCACTTGCCGCCTTCTAAAATTTCATCCATTCCAGCACAGTCTGTTGTTAAAACGGGAATGCCTAAAACCATACATTCGGTAACGGTTGTGCTATATCCTTCGTAAAAGGATGGACATACATACAAATCTGCTTTTTTCATATAGCTATAAGGGTTTTTTTGAAAGCCTAATAATCTTACGGATTTTACATTATTCTCTCTAATCAAGCTTTCTATCCTTTCTCTCTCAGGTCCTTCTCCAAGCAAGCAAAGCTCGAATTTGTATTTTTTTTCAAGCTGTGAAGCTATTTTAACTAATCTTTCGTTGCCTTTTTCCGGCGATAATCTGCCAACGGATATAATTTTCAAGCCTTCTGTTTTAAACTCAAAATCATTATTTTCATCAGCCTTTGCTTTTATCTCATCCACATTTATTACGTTGTGAACAACTCTGCCGTTATCTAGCTTCCCGAATGTTTTTTCAAAGCCCTCTTGTGCCATTTTAGATACAAAGCAAACATTATCTAAGCTTTTATATTCATCAAGGCATGATTCTTTACTTTTATAAAAATTTTGAAGTATTGGCTTAACTGACACATCACAATGAACAAATGCAAGTTTCTTGGCGTTTTTGCTTTTCGCTACTACACGAGTCGGAAAGCCCTCTAAGTATGCAATCTCTATATCGTATTTTTTCTTTATGAACAGCTTTCTAAAAAGCTTTGGTGGCAGCTTGATAATAAGCTTACTCAAAAAAACAGACTTTTTAAGTATTTTTTTGTGGTTAATTTGTTCTGTAAGCCTGCTCTCATGCACCCCGCCTGATAAGGTAAGAAGGTCTATATCATACTTGCTTTTATCAAGCATATTTAATAAATCAACTAAAACCTTTTCAGCGCCACCGGCTTCAAGAGTGTTTATAAAAAATAGTATTTTTTTCAAGATTTACCTCACCAAATATAAATTTACGTAATCCTCGTATCTGTCGTATCTATCGTAATTTTTTGCCATCTCAAGACACGCTTCTTTAGTTAAAATGTTATTTTCGCATACCTTCATAATGGCAGCTTCAAAGATGTCAATATCTTCTTTTTCTACGACTATGCCTGTTTTTTCATCTATAATTTCAGGGCTTCCGCCTGTTTTGAATGTAACAACAGGGGTGCCGCAGGCAAGAGACTCCATATTTACTGTTGGATACGTATCCTCTCGCGTTGGATTAGCATACACGTCTGCTGCTGTATAAATCTCAGCAAGCTCTTTTTGATTGTTGGTTCTGTGGATTGAAATTATATTGTCTGGTAGCTGCTTATCAACATCATCGCTTGTTCCAACTAAAACAATTTGATAATTTTCAGGCAGTCTCCTTGAAAGCTCAATGAATACGTCTAAGCCCTTTCTTTTTCCCCAACCAAAAGCAACACCAAGTACAATTTTCTTGTCTTTTAAATTATACTTTTCTCTAAAATCGCTTTCTGTGGGCTGAAATACATCAAGGTCAATTCCGTTATTTATTACCTTTACTTCACATTCCTTCAAAAACGATTGCTTAACAAGCTCGCCCAGCCATTTAGACGGTGTGATAACCGTTAAATCAACGCCTGTAAATAGTTCTTTTTTCTTTTCATAAAGCTGCTTGCTCTTATCAAAAAACCAGCTAAAATGATTTTTTTGAACACAATTATGGCAGCCTTCTTTCCAAAAGTTACAGCCTGCCATAACAAAATGGGGGCAGTAAGCAGTAAACGCCCAGCAGTCATGGAATGTCCAGTAAATCTTAATTTGCGGATTTTTCTTAAAATAGTTAAATAACATTTCAAGATTTACATTATGTCCGTGTATATTATGTAAATGCACAACATTTGGCGCTATTCTATCAAGCTCATTAATCAAGCTTTTTGTGGCTTTTTTTGAATTGAAGCCGTAGTTGCCAAAAATTCTTGATTTTAAAGCTTGAAATTTAATATATTTATCGTTTGTATGCTTTATTCCAAGGGGATAATTGCTTTTGCCTGAAGAAAATAAAATATAATTTTCAATTTGCTTTTCTGTTAACAGCTTGCTTACGTCTACGCAAATTTTGCCTGTGCTTCCGCTTCCGCAAACCGCATTTATTTGTACAATTTTCATACGTTTCTCTCTTTATTTCCAGAATGGCTTGTATGGGTATAACTCCAACGTATCCACGATTACATTAGCCTTGTAAATATAATAAGCGATAAAGAATATGGTTAATAACAAAGCTATTAACTGACAAATCTGTCTATTTCTTTCATTTGTACGGTTAATAACCTTTGGAATCAATAGCGGTATGAATAGAATAAAATAATAATTCATTCGCATAGCAACAGGATTTGCTAAAGCAAATATTTGAAAAATTACTGTAAGAATAGAGATATTTCTCAAACCAATCGTTTCCTTATCCATTCTCTTTTCATCCGGTACAAAATATGAAAATATAAGGAACAAAGAGAAAAGAATAAGCATTGTATATGCGCCCGTTTCCTCATATTCATATCTTTCTCCATATTCACCTAAAAACTGCAGTAAAAATTCAAAAATAGGCTTGTTATACACCAAAACTGCTATAATGACAGGAATAAATGTAAAAAGCTTTACCTTTGTAATATTCATGTGATAAAAAGGATAGAGAAGAATTGCTATAAATGCTGATTGGTGAAATGTTATTGCTAATAAAATTATGAGAATGAATTTAATTAACTTCTTTTCTTTAACAAATTTAAAGGATATAGCAATCAAAGCAATCGCAATAGCCTGTCTTAATCCCGAAAACAGTATATTGAAGTTTGGAATAATTAAGAACATAGAAATTGTTAAAAGCGCATTTTCGCTTTCCTTTAAGTAAAGCCTTGCTATTGGGAATAATGTTATTATCGCCATTATGGATAAAAAGATTTGTCTATTATCTGTAAATAATCCTATTAATTTATTTAAAATCCAATAGCCTCTTTCTTTTTCAAAGGCGTCAAAAATTCGAGTAAAAGAAAGGCTTCTTACATATTCAAATTTTGAAATATATCCTTGTATATCGCAACCGACGCCTTGATGTCGTAATGCTAATATTAAAAACAAAATTGCAAAAAATGCCCACAGCGTTGCTTTTTGCTTTTTTCCTTTGTTCAAATATTGATTTGTTCCGCCATACAATAAATAAACCACTATGGGAACAGAAATCATTATATAATAGGGTATCATTTTTTCTCCTTAGTTTGTCTGTGGCTTCTTTGCGCTATAATAGACTAATAAAATCGTTCTTTAAATTAGCTTGAATTTTTTCTATGCGGTGGTTTTCACTACCACATTTCCAAGCTTTTTCACCATAATGAAAAATCATTTCAGGATTATCAATAACTTTCAAAAGTTGATTTTCTATATTCTTTTTGTTATCTACTATAACCGCCGCATCATTTTTTCGCAAGTATTCCATAGAAGCAATGCATTTTGGTCCTATTGCAAAAATACACTTACCATTATTTAAATAATCAACTATTTTCGTTGAAAATGATTGTCTTACTAACATTTTATTTTTTAAATCAAAGCTTTCTGCATGCACAAGAATATCTGCCTCTTTTTGAATATCTGCAACCTTATCTCCGCTAACGCTGCCTTTCATATTAATTCCGTCAACAAAAAGCATTTTTTTCATTTTTTTAGTTATAGGAGTCGTGGTGTAAATGTCCAGTTCAATCCTTTTATCATTTTCAGCATTGTTTCCATTGATTTTTTTTATTGCTTGACCGATTAAAGAAAGAGATTTATATCTACCAGCTGAAATATTGCCTGTAAATACCATTTTAAGAGGCTTATTAAGTTCTCTTCTTTCAGGTGCAATATCAAAATTGTATCCTTTGTACAATATTTTTATCTCTTTTTTAAATGCTTTCGAATATTCATCACATTGTATTTGTGATATTGCATAACTGAGTGATGATATTTTTTCGCTTTTTCTAACCCATTTACGAAGCGTAAATCGATACAGCCAATAAAGCGGAGAAAGAGAAAACTGCTTTAGAGTATAGTTGTCATCAGCATGAAACAACACTATTTTGGCGTTTGTTTTTTTCTTTATGTAGCGAAGCACCTTGTGAGGATACCAACAGTTATAAACCGGCATGAAAACAATGTCAGGATTTACTTTTTCTAAATATCCATCTAATTTCTCATTTTTCCATTTACCGAGCATCCATATAGCTTCTCTCACAAAATTCAAAATTGCCCATTTTCTCTTTTTTGCGGTGTTATACATTTTTGCTTCGCTATTTGTTTCGTTGGCACACTCGGTTTTGCCCGTAACATCTTTTCCGCATGGCGTTCTTTTTAAAATATTTTTTATTAGCTGTTGCTCTGATATTTGAAAAACGCTTTTACAGGGATTGTTCTTTGGTAATTCAGATCTAAAATACAAATTATGAATTTCAGCAGCCTCAAAATTAGAAAAGAAATTATCCATCGTGTTTCCGGTATTATTGTTTTTATCCCAACAACCGCGTGTCAAAACTAATATTTTCATTATTACCTCGTTTTAATAACCTTTGCAGGGGCGCCCGCAACTATTGTATTTGCTTCTACATTTTTAGTTACTACAGAATTTGCGCCAACAATACTTCCTTCTTCTATGGTAAGACCACATAAGATAGTTGATTTCGCACCTATCCAAACATTATTCTCTATGTTCACAGATTTCAACTCAAGTCCTTGATCTTTTATAGGAATATCCTTGTCACTGTAATTATGAGTAGATGTCATTATCGTTACACCGTGAGCAATAGAAACATCATTGCCTATAATTAGTCCTCCTTCAGCAAAGATGTATGTCATAGGATGAATGCTTACATTGTTTCCTATTGACAAGTCTTTTATGTTTAAAAGATAAACGCCCTCACCGATCATAACATTATCCCCACAGGACTTACACAAAGTCTTTAATAAGGTGTATCTTTTAACTAAACCAAAAATGCCCGTTTTATTTCTGCTCCTTATAAATTTTCTCATTCTTACTCTGTATGGGAGCACTTTATACATTTTTGTAATCAATGAAATCAACCACTTATATTTAGAAAATTTGTCGCGTCCTCTTGCCATTTATCTAACTCCTAAACTTTATATATTCGCCTTATACCATTCGATTGCTTCGGCAAGACCTTTTGCGAAATTATAATCGGGATCGTAACCAAGTAACTCTCTACCTTTGGATATATCTGCGTTTGAATGCTTAATATCGCCTTTACGATCAGGGCCGAAGTTTGGTTCAATATTTTTGTTTAATGCTTTTGTTAAGGTGTAGTAAATATCAATAAGATATTCTCTGCCACCATATGCAACATTATATGCTTGTCCTGCCGCTTCGTGAGATGCAAGGCAAGCTTTAAGGTTAGCCTCAATTACATTTTCAATGTATGTAAAATCACGGCTTTGCTTTCCGTCGCCATTTATTGTCGGTTGCTCATCGTTTAAGAGCATTTTAATAAACTTAGGAATAACAGCCGCATATGCGCCGTTAGGATTTTGTCTTCTGCCAAATACATTAAAGTATCTCATACCGTAGGTATCAAGACCGTAGTGCATTGTATATAGCTTTGCCCATTCCTCATCGCATCGCTTTGTTAATGCATATGGGGAAAGTAAATTTCCCTCTCTGCCCTCTCTTTTTGGAAGATTAGGCTCATCACCATAAACAGATGAGGATGAAGCATAAACAAACTTCTTAACGCCGTTTTGTCTTGCTGCCTCTAACATATTTAATGTGCCCTCAATATTGTTTTTGCAATAGAAAATAGGCATTTCAAGTGAGCGTGGAACACTTCCCCACGCTGCTTGATTTAATACGTAATCAACGCCCTCACATGCTTTCATACATGTATCAAGGTCCTTAATGTCGCCCTTTACAAATTCATAATTAGGATTGTCTAGGAACATATCAACATTTTTTTGGCTTCCTGTTGATAAGTCATCAAGGCATCTTACCTTATATCCCATATTCAAAATTGCTTCGCAAAGGTTTGAGCCGATAAATCCTGCGCCACCTGTAACTAAAAACAATGAGTTTTCAGGAAATTTTAAATGCTTATATCCCATAATCATTTCACTCCATGTTTTATTCTTTTATATAAGTATTGAAAAAAGGTAGGGTGAGAATATAACGATGATGGCAAATCATTTGAAATTGTTTTCACTTCACCGTTAATAATATCACTGATGGCCTTTATTTCATATTCAACACCCACGCAAGTCTGTAACGTGGGATAGGTTGTAAAGTTATCCTTATCAGTTATTTCAATCTTCGCTTGATACAGTATATTTCCCGTGTCTATTCCTTCATCAACAAGATGCACTGTTACCCCGGCATTTTCTATATCATCGTTATATCGTGCCCAATATGCTCCGTGAGAACCTCTGTACTTTGGAGTTATTCCTGCATGCATATTTATGAATATAGCATCTACGCAACTCAAAATTTCTTTAGATATTATTCTCGTGCCATTCACAACAATAACATTAGGCGAAATTGCTTGAAGAATTTCTTTACATTCTTTGGAATTCACAGATTCCACTCTTACTACTTTATCGGTTAACATTTTTTCTGATTCTATACTTGCGCCATAAGTATCGAGAATTTCTTGTTTTCTTCTTTTCCCCTTTTTAGTCAATACGGGAACCATCAAAAGTGAAAATAAAATCTGTCCTACAGTCTTAAAAAAGCCTATTTTTTTTATTCTTCTTTTAACTAAGGCTTTCTTAGATACCGGATTCTCAATTATGACTCGTTCTATTTTGTAATGTTGAATAAGCTTGTTATATACTATGAAGCTTGAATCTCCCTCTTTACACATCAACACTATTTTTTTCATCAATTTGACCTCCCAATTCAATCATATTTACACTTTTGAAGTTGTATTTATCCTCTAAATATTGTCTGTAAATGAAGATTTCCTCTAATTGTGCTAAACACTTGTCCGTGTACACACCTATGTTGTGCGGATGCCACCACAAATGAAAAATCTCCTTCTTTTTTGCTGCTTTTTTCATTTGGCGCTTAATGTTTTTAATCTTTAATTTTTCCAAAAATTTAAGTTTTGGATTATATTTTCTATAAAACATACTTGCTCTTATATTAGCAATTTTGTGCTTATCACAGTGTTCTTTCTTAAACCCTTTGTTACCGAAAATATTAATGTATGTATCTATTAGTCTAAAGCAACGAGAAAAAATATTGTTGGAATTATACAAAAAACCATTAGGATTTCCTCTATATGCTTTAAAACCAAGCTCATATGCCTTTTCAATATATTCATCTTGTACTTGATTTCTTGGGAAAATTATACTTGTTATATCCACACCAAACTTTTCTTTTGCTATATTTTTTGCAGAAATTAAATCGTTAGCAAAGTCATTTATCGTTTGTCCGTCTTCCTTACAGTAGTAATGAGAAAACGTGTGGGAAGCAAGTTCTTGATTTTCATACTTCAAAATTTCACTTACAAGAGAATTGGCAAAATAATATTTGTCGTTTGCTTCGTCTTCTCCAACATCATCAAAATACTGATACATTGATCTGATTGTGTTAGAATACGACGGCTTTTTTTCAGGTGAAAAACGTAAAATCTCGTTTTTATTTTCTGCCATCAAAAAGCCTACTACTCCCCACGTTGCATGAATCTTGTATTTTTCAAACATTCGTAACATATCGCCAATGGCTTGGCGTGCCCCAAAAACTTGGTTTTTAAAACTTTCTTTCGTTTCGTGATCACGCACACCCCACAGAAGTTCAAAATCTAACGAAACTATAAAGTAACCATTTTCCTCGCATTTTTTCATCGTTTACCTCTTAAAGCAACAAATTATAGTCTCCAATAACTATATCCTGCGTTTTCGTATTCTTTTCTGTTAAGAAGTCCCTTAATGTCAAGAAGAACCTTTTGTCCCTCGCCAAAGAGCTTATCTACCTCTGATATTGTTAATTTAGCAAATTCATCGTGAGCAACTGCAAGCACAACCGCATCACAGTTTGTAATTGTGTTCATATCAACAAAGTCAACGCCGTAAAGGTGCTTAGCTTCCTCGTAGTCCGCTGTAGGGTCTGCGATTATTGGCTCAATGCCGTATTCGCGAAGCTCCTTAACAATATCAAATACCTTACTGTTTCTTGTGTCAGGGCAGTTTTCCTTAAATGTAAAGCCGAGGATTGCAACCTTTGCATCCTTAACAGCCTTGCCTGCCTTAATTAAGTTCTTAACAACATTTTCAGCAACATATTTACCCATATCGTCATTAATTCTACGGCCTGATAAAATTACTTGGCTATGGTAGCCTACCTGCTCAGCCTTATATGTAAGGTAGTATGGGTCAACACCGATACAGTGCCCGCCTACAAGACCTGGGAAGAACTTTAAGAAGTTCCATTTTGTGCCTGCTGCTTCAAGAACTGATTTTGTATCAATACCGAGCTTATTGAAGATAATTGAAAGCTCGTTCATAAATGCGATATTTATATCTCTTTGGCTATTTTCAATAACCTTAGCTGCTTCAGCAACCTTAATGCAGGAAGCTCTATGTACGCCCGCTTCAACAACAAGCTCATAAACCTTAGCAACAATATCAAGAGTTTCATCATCCATACCTGAAACGATTTTTGTAATAGTCTCAAGTCTATGTACCTTATCACCTGGGTTAATTCTTTCTGGTGAATAGCCTACCTTAAAGTCAACGCCGCACTTAAGTCCTGATTCCTTTTCAAGAATTGGAACGCAAACATCCTCTGTAACGCCTGGATATACTGTTGATTCATAAACTACAATGCTTCCCTTTGTAAGATTTCTACCAAGAATACGGCTTGCACCCTCAACAGGTGTTAAGTCTGGTGTGTGGTCATCGTTTACAGGTGTTGGTACTGCTACTACATGGAATTTTGCTTCTCTAAGCTTTGATTCATCTGCTGTAAATTCAACAGTTGTTTGTTTGATTGCTTCATCGCCAACCTCTCTTGTTGGGTCAATGCCTGACTTGTAAAGCTCGATTTTCTTTGCATTAAGGTCGTAGCCTACAACCTTAATTTTCTTAGCAAATGCAACCGCGATTGGCATACCTACATAGCCAAGACCAACTAATGATAATTTTTCCTCGCCCTTTAAGAGCTTTTCGTAAAGATTTGTGTACATTTTCTTCCCCCAAAAATTATAAATTCATATACTTTAACATTGATTTGTTAACAATTTTTACATCGTATTTTTCACGACAGTAGCTTGCACTTTTTTCGCCCATTTTCTTAATGAGGTCAGGGTTTTTAATAAACTCAATCATTTTTTCGGCAACTGCCTCTGCATTTTTAACCGGCACTAAATATCCTGTTTCCCCATCAATTACTGTTCCACGACATCCTGGAGCATCCGTTGTTATTATTGCTCGTCCCATAGACATAGCTTCTAATACAGTTCTCGGCGTTCCCTCTCTATAAGATGGTAAGACATATACTGAGCATTGCTTATAGTATTCAGCCACATTGTCTGTCTCTCCAAAATGTTCAATTATGCCTTTTTCAATATATGGAGCAAGCTGTTCTTTAGATAAGGAATCTTGAATTCCCTCGCATGCACCAAGAAGCATGCATCTAACCTCTGGATATTGCTCCTTTACTATCTCACATGCCTTTAAATATTCTCTTATGCCCTTTGAATACATTACTCTTGACAGCATAAAGAAGGTTGTTCTTTCGGGATAATCGCATATACTAAATTTTTCCGTGTTTACACCGGATCCGTTTACTAAGCCCGTCTTTTCCTCGCTTACCAATTTAAGCTTTTCAAATAACGCTTTATCATCTTCGTTTTGAAACAGGACAACATCAGCTTTTTTGAAAGCATTTTTGTATAGAACAGAAACGATACTTCTTATCACTTTTGCTTTTGTTGAATTAGAGGTAAACACATAGCCCACTCCCGTTACCATAGAAACTGTATGTATTTTCTTTTTCAACTTTTTCTCTGCTTTTTTAGCAGCAAGTGTTCCATAAATTACCGGCTTTATTGTATACCCAAAGACTACGTCTGCGTTTTCTTCGATAAATAAATTATAAAGCATTTTTTGATATTTTAAATCCGCAAGTGGATTAAGACCATTTTTATTTACTGGTATTTCCTTGAATTTTGCGCCAAGGTCAAGTATCTTATCTATATTATCCCGATTAGGTCCTGTAACTATCACCTCGTGACCTAACGCTATCATTTCCTTTATTAAATCACCACGAAAATTGTATGCGGTTCTGTTTTTAGGTGAAACAACTATTATTTTCATTTAATTCTCCAAATTTGTTTTAATAACCTGCCACAGGCGCTTACCGTTGTTTTCGCCAACGAAGGAATTGTGGGGGGTTAGTAATACATTTTTCATATCCCATAATGGGCTATTTTCGTTAAGGGGTTCTTCGCCAAATACATCTAAGACAGCTCCGCCTATGTTATTTTCCAATGCATCTGCAAGCGCGTTTTCATCAACGATTGCGCCTCTTGCGATGTTTACTAAAATTGCGCCATTTTTCATAATTGCAAGCTTTTCCTTGCTTATTAATTTTTCAGTTTCCTTGGTTAAAGGCAGAGTAAGCACAACTATATCTGCGCTTTGCAATATATTGTCGAGTTGAGATAACGAATATATTTTTTCGTAAGCGTTATCTTCTCTTGGATACAAATCAACGCCTATAACATTGCAGCCAAATGCTTTAAATCGTTTAGCACATTCCGTGCCAACATTTCCGCAACCAACAATGCACACAGTTTTTCCATAAAGCTCTAAAAGTCCTCTATGCTTTTCCCAAAGGTGCGAATTTTGGTTCTCAATAAAGAATTTGCCTTGCTTATAAAGCTCTAGCACGCCAAAAACTGCATACTCAGCCATTGGAATACTATAAACGCCCCTCGCGTTGTGAATTTCTATGTTATGCTCATTTACATAATCCATGTCAATTCTATCAAAGCCTGCGCTTGTTAGCTGTATGTATTTTAAGCTTGTAAATTTTTTTATGTCGTGATAAAGAAACAAGCCATTACATATAACTCCATCAATACTGTCAGCATTACAAGGAAGCTCTCCGCGCTCGTCAGCCATAAGAACAATTTCGTGTCCTTGAGCTTTAAGAATATTTAACTGCTCCTCTGTGCATTTCCATGCACCTGTTATCAATAAATTCATTCTGCCTTCTCCGCTTTTCTTATGGAAGCTATCTTTTCAATTAGCTTATCCACGCCGAAATATATTAGCTTGCAAGCCAAGTGAAGAAGATATGCTGATACCGCAATCGCACCAGTCAAAGCAAACCAATTTATCGGGAAAATAGAAACGTTTCGTAACCATACGATAATCACGTTTTGAACTAAGTATATTTCCAGCGTTATAGTAGATATAAATACAATAATTGATTTTATCCATTTCGGCATTTTCTCTAATTTTGAATCTAAGCCTGCAAACAAACGCATAATGCAGTATAAGAAAGCAAAAATTATAATTTGATTTACAAACTGCCAAAAGCTAAGGCTTTCTTTTTTTGCAAACAGCATCTTGCTGGCAAAATATGCCACAAAGGACACCGCTGTAAAAGCTACCCACTTAAATGAAAATTTATTTCTAAAATCCGCATCCTTTTGCTTAAAGTATGCACCGAGAAGCATGCATTCCATAAACAATAAGCGTATCATTGGCTCTCTAACTGTATCAATGTGATAGTAGGACTTATCATAAAATGCAAAATAGATTACAAGCCAAGCTACTGCAACTATACCCATAATAAGAGGGATACGCTTTTTTAGTGCCGAAACCTTCATAATAATGTAAAATGGTATGTATAATAACACGATTGAAGCTACAAAATGATAATAAGTTGGGAATACCAAATATTCTACCAAAGACATTTCACTGAGCTTATACGCGCCAATTAACAAATAAATGCTCGTCATCAAAATCACAGGCAAGTAAATGCGCCACAGTCTTTTACCATACCATTTTGGAAATGATCCCTTTGCTGAATATAGACAATAGCCTGATACCGCAAAAAATATTACATCTCCCAGCAATCCACCGTTGGCTATCAAATCTGTCGGATATACTCCTGTATAATGAGCATTGGTAATCAAGCAAGCGGCTAACGCTCTTAAAGCCGTGATGAAAAATATCATATATTTTCTCCCTTAATTATTTTAGTAACTATCTCAACAACCGTATTCTTGTTATCGAAATAAGCTTCTCTATCGTTTGCGCACATTTTCTCATATTCACGAATTTTTGGAATTCCGGTATCGAAAATCGCTTTAATTTCGTTCAAGTCTGTTATCTTACTTGTGTTGCAAAAGCTTCGTGATAAGATAACACAATTTGATCCTAATCTATAATGCTCCATAAGTACATTTTTGCCCGGTAGCATTCCGCCATCAAGGGAAGCTAGTCCGCCAAAGCCGTATGGTAAGCACTTCTGCTTGAACTTTCCACAAAGCTCCTCAACGGTTCCGTCAGCTAAAAGCTGAAACATGAACCTCATGCCGTAACCAAGGCTCATATCGTTAAGTCCGATAAAAACCTCATCAATGCCGCTTAATTGCAGTATTTCATCTGCGTTTTCGCGAGACTCGGGTGTTTCAAAAAGAAGCATTGCTTTTGCTCTACCACCAACAAGCTCAATAAATTTCTTTACTTCGTTCGCGCTTTTGAAATAAGGAAGCATGATAATATCAGCTCCGCTTTCAATGATGCTGTCTATTTCCTCTTTTGAGGAGCAGTATTCCACAGTTGAATCGTGAATAGGATTGCATCTTACAAGAAGCTGTGCTTTCCTTATAGCACTGCGAACATTTTTTATATCCTCAATCGTATGGTGGGATTGAACGGTATCCATGCCGCCCTGCCTATCTTGCTTTCCAATGTACTCCATATCAATGAAAATTCGGTCAACTCCTGCATTTTCCGCAACTTTCGCGACTTGAGGATTGTTTGTTATATACATCAGCTTAATAGACATTATTCTGCGTTCACTTCCTCGGTGGCTTCAGTATTCTCCATAACTTCAACAGCTTCCTTGGCAGCATCGTTCTTTATCATGGTTGCGCCATTGTTTTCATTGTCTGCATTTTGGAAAACCTTAAATATTGTCATAAAGAAAATTTTAATATCAAGCCATAATGAAACATGGTCAACATACCATACATTTAACTCAATGCGTCTGTTCCATTCAACTGTTTTTCTTCCGTTTACCTGAGCCCAGCCTGTAATTCCCGGACGAACCTCAAACATTCTTTTCTGTTCGTTGGTATATTCTTCAATAGGCCATGGATGATATGTAAGAGGCGGACGAGGACCTATAAGCGCCATATCGCCCTTTAAAATATTTATTAGCTGTGGTAGCTCATCAAGGCTGGTTGCGCGCAAAATTCTGCCTATTTTCGTTACTCGTTTATCGCCCTTTTCAGAATAAACGCCTGTGCCTGTTTTTTCAGCACCAACGCACATTGAACGGAATTTTAAGATGTTATACTCCTTGCCGTTACGCCCAATTCTCACCTGCTTAAATAAAACAGGACCTTTACTATCTAATTTTATCAGTAAAGCAATAAAAAGCATTGGCACCGCCGCAATCATCAAGCCAAATAAAGCAATTACAAAGTCAAATATTCTCTTAAAACAGTTTTTATACATAATTTCCTCGCATTGTTAAAATAGTCTCATAATATATTAGCACTTTTTTGCTATTTTGTCAATATATAATATTAAAAATAAAAAACAAGCACAATTTGTGCTTGCTTTTAATTATTTTTCGATAATTGTGATTTTTTCGATTACGGGGCTGTTTTCAGCGGTTACGGTTAGCTTTTCAAGAAGGTCAAGACCGCTTGTAACCGTGCCGAATTCAACGGCTTCCTTGTCGTTTTGGGTGTTGTCCTGAAGATTGATATAGAAAAGCGCTGGGTTAACTGTGTTAACGCTTGCTTTTGCCATGGAAATTACGCCTTTTTTATTGGTTAAGCCGTTATCAAACTCGCCTAAAATTTGAGCTACGCTTGCATCCTTATTTCCTGCGTAGAGCTTGCCGTTTGCAAGGTTATAGAATGAAACGCCGTTATATGTGCCTTTGTTTGCAAGCTCAATAAATTTGCCTACCGCCTTTGGTGCTTTTTCGCTATTTAAATCTACCTTAACCGTGCCTACATTCTTAATTTGAATTTCTGCATAATACTGTGGGGCAGGGGCTTCGTAATTTACTGCTAATACAATGCCGACAATTATTGCTGCAAGTAATACTACTGATGCTATTGCAATAATAATCATATTGCGCTTTCTTTGCTTTTCCTTTTTTGCCTTTTCCTCTAATCTAGCTTTTCTGTTTTTAGTTAGCTTTTTCTTATTTGCCATAATGTACTCCAAATACTAAATTTCTTTCCTTGTCTTAACCATTTTAACACATGGCGCATAATAAATCAACATTTTTTTGATTTTGGAAAAACATTTGTATTGACTTTAAGATTTTTTTGTGATATACTTTTCTCAACTAAATGTTAATCGGAGGATTTCATAATGGAACACATTAAGACACTTAATACAGGTAATCTTTGCGAAAGCGCTAAGAACGGTGGTTGTGGCGAATGCCAAACATCATGCCAATCTGCTTGCAAGACAAGCTGTGGTATCGCAAATCAGCAGTGCGAAAACAAATAATTGATTAAGAAGGCTGCTACGAGGCAGCTTTTTTAATTCTTTTTTAGCAGTCAGCCGATAGCAGTTAGCCATTAGCTGATTACTTAATGATTAAATACACAATTTATCAAGGAATGTCTCACACCTGTCCATTCAGCGTTTAAGTAGCTTGCTGACCGCTGACGGCTGACAGCTGACGGCTTTCCTTCGCAAAGCGAAAGGAATTATATGGTACACCAATATAAACTAAACGGCTACAACATTGTAATTGATGTATGCTCAGGCGGAGTTCACGCTGTTGATGATATCGCATACGATGTTATTGCAATGTTTGAAAGCAACACAAAAGAAGAAATTATTTCTGAAATTTACGAAAAATACGGCGAAAAATGCAATGTAACTAAGGAAGAAATTTCCGAGCTTTACGATGCAATTTGCCAAATGAAGAAAAACGGTCAGCTTTTTACTCCCGACACCTTTGAGCCTATGGCTGACAAGCTAAAGCAAAAGACATCGGGCGTTATTAAGGCTCTTTGCTTACATGTGGCTCACACATGCAATCTTAATTGCTCATACTGCTTTGCTTCTCAGGGCAAGTATCACGGCGAAAGAGCGATTATGTCCCTTGATGTGGCTAAAAGAGCATTAGATTTCTTAATTGAAAATTCTGGCACACGCCGTAACCTAGAGGTTGACTTCTTTGGTGGCGAGCCTCTTATGAATTTCCAAATGCTTAAGGATTTAGTTGCTTATGCAAGAGAAATTGAAAAGAAGCATAACAAGAATTTCCGTTTTACTCTTACTACAAACGGCGTGCTTATTGATGATGATGTAATTGACTTTGCCAACCGTGAAATGTCAAATGTGGTACTCAGCCTTGATGGAAGAAAAGAGGTACACGACAGATACAGAGTTGACTATGCAGGCAACGGTAGATTGGAGAAAATCGTTCCTAAATTCCAAAAGCTTGTAAATGCAAGAGATGGCAAAAACTACTACATGCGCGGTACATTTACACATGCAAATCCTGACTTTTTAGAGGATATTAAGGTTATGCTTGACCTTGGCTTTAACGAGCTTTCTATGGAGCCTGTTGTTTGCGCTAAGGGCGATAAGGAGGAATTAACTGAAAATGACTTCCCTATTGTTTGCAAGCAATATGAGGACCTTGCAAAATTGATGCTCCAAAAGGATGATGAATGCAAGCCATTTACATTCTATCACTATATGATTGACTTAAAGGGCGGACCATGTATCTATAAACGCATTTCCGGTTGTGGCTCAGGAACTGAGTATATGGCGGTAACACCTTGGGGCGACCTTTACCCTTGCCACCAATTTGTAGGCGAGGAAAAATACAAGCTAGGAGATATTTATAACGGTGTTACAAACAAGGAAGCGCAAAATGAATTTGCATCCTGTAATGTATATGCGCGCCCTGACTGTAAGGACTGTTGGGCAAAATTATATTGCTCAGGCGGATGTGCGGCAAATGCATATCACGCGACAGGCTCTGTAAGAGGCGTTTACAAGTATGGCTGCGAGCTATTTAAGAAGCGTATGGAATGTGCTCTTATGGTTGCAGTTGCAAGAGAATTAAAGAAAAACTAAAAAATACAAGGTGAAATTATGAAAACACCTATTTGTGATTTTGTAAAAGGCTACATATCAGCAAATAATATAAGATTGCATATGCCCGGTCATAAGGGCAAGGACTATCCTTACGATATTACTGAAATTGACGGGGCGGATGCGCTTTATACTGCAAGTGGAATTATAAAGGAAAGCGAGGAAAACGCCTCAAGCATTTTCGGCAGCTACAAAACATTTTATTCCACCGAGGGCTCTTCCCTTTGCATTAAAGCAATGCTTCATCTTGCAAAAGCATACAAATGCGGAAATAAGAGAGGATATGTTATTGCAGGGCGCAATGCTCATACCTCGTTTGTATCTGCTTCAATTTTAGCGGACTTTGATATAAAATGGATTTATCCTAAAAATGATAAATCATATTTAAGCTGTGAGGTTGACGCGAGTGAGCTTGACAAAATGCTATCAAATGTTACCGAATTACCCTTTGCGGTTTTTGTAACAAGTCCTGACTATCTTGGAAATATGATTGATATTAAGGAAATTTCAAAGGTGTGCAAAAAGCATGGTGTTATCCTAACTATAGATAATGCTCACGGCGCATATTTGAAATTTGGCGATATATCCAAGCATCCTATTGATTTAGGCGCAGACATGTGCTGCGATTCTGCTCACAAGACATTAAATGTGCTAACGGGTGGCGCTTATTTACATGTTTCAAAAAATGCGCCCGCATATTTTAGCGAGCAAGCAAAAAATGTAATGTGTATTTACGGTTCTACAAGTCCTTCCTATTTGATTTTAGAGTCCCTTGACAGATGTAATGAATATCTTGAAAATGGATACAAAAATAAGCTTGATTTTGCAATTAACAAGGCTGATGAAGTAAAAAAATCCCTAAGGGAGTGTGGATATTTGCTCCTTGGCGATGAAAAAGCCAAGATAACCATTGATACAAAAGCATATGGATATTACGGTAATGATTTTGCAAAATTGCTTATAGAAAAGAATATTATTCCCGAGTTTTACGATAGCGATTTTATAGTGCTTATGGTATCAAGCGAGACCACCAAGCAAGAGTTAGATTTTTTGCATGACACCTTAAAGAAAATACCTAAAAAGCAAGTGATTAAAAGAGAAGCTTTTAAATATACACCGCTTGATGCTGCTTTATCCCCAAGAGAAGCATATTTTTCAGAAAAAGTGCTTACAAGTGTGGATAATTCATTAGGTTGTATCTATGCAGGAACAACAGTTTCCTGTCCCCCTGCCGTATCCATTGCAGTATGCGGCGAAAGAATAAACCAAGGTGCAATAGAACTTTTTAAGTATTACGGAATTGAAAATGTATATGTTATCGTAGAGTAGGTGCAAAATGATTACCTTTAACAAATTATGGAAAGTTATGAAGGAAAAGGGTGTTTCCACATATAAGCTACGCGAGGAATGTGGAATTGATAGCAAAACCATACGCAGATTAAAAGCAAACGAAAACATGGAAACAAAAACCTTGAACAAGCTATGCTCTGTTCTTGATTGCAAAATTGAGGACATTATGGAATATATTCCCGACCCAGAATAAAAAAAGCTCACAGATTTAGTCTGTGAGCTTTTTCTATATTCCGCTGTGAGATAACCGCTGACCGCTAATATATCTGCTTCGCAGAGCGATATAACCGAACACATTCGGTAGCGATATGCTTTCGCCAAACGAAAGCACGATATTCCGCCTAAGGCGGAGCGATATGCACCTTCGGTGCGCGCTGACCACTGACCACTGACCACTGACCACTGACCACTGGCGCGTTTACGCGCCTATATGCTTATAATAGTAGCAAAGCTTTGTCCATGAGTGGTCAACGCCTGCAAAGGTAAACTTATCCATAATTGCTTGAAGTATGGTAGCAAGCTCCTCGTTTACTAATACGCAGCCGTGAAGCTCAGGATTGTTTGGATGTGTTTCCTCTGTAATCATAAGAGCGATATACTTTTCTGCAAGCTCTGTGTAGTTAAGGTTGATACCGTGGAACTTACCATCAAGAACATCCTCAATTTGGTTTACCTCAGCGTATTCATTGTAATCTGCACCCCAAAGAGCTCTGAAATATTGGATAGCAATATTCTTCTTATCAGCGTTGAATGCTGCTCTGTGCTTTGCAATCTTAGCTAAAAGGTCAGTATCCTCTGTTTGCTTTTTGCCGTTAATAATGTTTACTAAAAGGTTATTTTCGTTAAGAGCTGTAAACTCCTCGCTATCAAGCTCTTCTCTTAATTGGTCAACGATATATTGAACCTCAAATGATGAAATGTAAGCAAGCATTTCTTGGTCTGCATCACTCTTTGATAAGTCAAAGCCGCCTGCCTTAATTACATCCTGTAAATTCTTTGTTGGGAAAATGTTTGTTGGGAATAGGAAGTCAGCGTAAAGGAGTGAGCCTTGGCTGCCATCTCTGTTCTTAACATGGTAATATCCATCGTCGCCAAGCATTACATCAACGCCGCCTGCGATTGTTTGTCCCATACCCTCAAGAGTATCAGGATTGAAGTTTTCGCCCTCTTCAAATGTGAATGGTCCTGGGGAAGCTACAATAAAGTAGTCAAAGCTTTCGCCAAGATATTCAACTGTAAATGTAAATGTACCAACCTCATAGATATCATAGTAAGCAATATCAATGTAATATTCTCTGCCTGCCTCAAAGTAAGCAACCATTGTGCAGTTTACATGGTCATTGCCTATATAGAGATATGAAAGGCGCTCGCCTTGGTCGCTATCTGTGTAAAGAGTTTCCTTGCCATCTAAGAATATCCAGCCTTGAACCTCTTTTGTGCTGTGTGATGTGATACGGTATGCACCGCTTACAGCTGGAACGAACTTATAAAGAAGTCCTCTTGGCATAATGAGTCTGCCATCGTATTCAACTGTGTTTGGATTTTCCTTGCCCTCAGTTACAGGGTAAGCAGATTGTGTTGAAAGACCGTTAATTGGGTTTTCCATTTGTATTTCTGTGCCATATGCAGCATAGTATTCACAAATTTGGAGCCATTCGTTAGGATTGTCATCAATACCAACTGCATCAGTTACCTTAATAAGAAGGTCCTTTAATTCCTCAGTTACTGCGGTTAAGCCGTAGTATTTTGAGTTAGAAGCATAGTTACAGTATTTAAGAAGCTTATCGCTGTCTGCTTGGCTTGAAAGAACGCCATCGTACATTAAAATCGTAATACTTGTGTCAGGTTGGAATTGAGTTACGCTGATAAGCTCAGCAAGTAGGTATGGACCGTTTTTGTCGCATACATGGTCTGCATCATCTGTATGGTATTGGCATACACGGTAGTAGCCTTGGTCATCAAGAACAAGATTTACATACTTATTGTAGCCAAAGCCGTCCTCGTTCTTTTGTGTAGCTGCATACTTTGAAATGTAAGTAGGCTCATCAATATCGCTCTTGCTTGTTACACGCATATTCTTAATTGCAATACCGTCATCCTTAGGGTCGCCGTCTGCAATTTCATTCTTCATGTAAAGAATGTTAATGTCGTATTCTCCGTCTTGGTCAGCAACATAAGCGTAGCATGTTTTCCATCCACTACCTGCGCCTACAATTTGGAAAATATCCTTGCCATCAGCAAATACATATACGATGTCAGAGGAGCTCGCTGTATTTTCAGTATTTGAAAGGTAGTCAAAGGTAAGAACCTCCCCTGCCTTTAATTGAACCTTCATGTTAATTTGTGAGAATGAGTTTAATTTACCGCTGTTTGATGGGAAAATAAACTTTTCGCCTGTTGCTTCATCCTCCATGATAACAAATGGCCATGACATTTTGTTATCCTCAGGATAGTATTCAATGTTAATTTCGCCCTTGTTAATAGCTGCGCCGATTTCCTCGCTTGACTCCATTTCAATGTCAGGAATTTCAGTTGGTGTGATTTCCTCAAGAGTGTTAACTATCTTTTGAACATAGTTATCAGCTGTGAAGTGGTCAAACATAATATTAAATGGTGTTTGGCTTGTAATACCGCCCACCTCCCAAAGAGCAATCATGCCATAACGGTCAATAATGATATTTGTTGGGTAACCGGAAATACCAAAATAGCTTGACCATGATGTTGCAACCTTACATGCAGGGAATGTAATTCCGTAATCGTAAGCAAAGTTTTTAACAAGTGCTTCATCATCAAGTGGATATGGGCTGATAGCGATAATTTCAATATCATCCTTATATCTTTCGTAAGCTGCATTCATATATGGAGCTTCGTTAGCACATGGACCACATGTTGTATAGAAGAAGTTAAGCATAACCATCTTCTTTTCCTTGAGGATATCGGAAATTCTAAGAGTTTGACCATCAACGGTTGTTACCTCAAAGTCCATGATAATATCGCCCTTTTTGTAGGCTGTTGTAGGCCACTTGCCATCTGGATTTTCAATTACGCTTGAAGGAGCTGTAATTGTTGTGCCTGCCTCGTAAAGCTTGTAGCTTTCCTCAAACTTGTAGCCCGCAGGTGGATTTTTTACAGTTACAGTATAGTTACTGTTTCTTGGTAAGGTAAATGTTACCATACCGTTTTTATCTGTTGTGTCAACATCCTGTCTTTGACCGTCAAGATTTACAAAAACGGTTAAGTCAGAAAGTGCAAGACCGCCTGCTGATTTAATTTGTACTCTGTATTCAGCGGTGGTGTTGTCAGGATTTTGATTTCCTGTGTCAGTTGATGTGTCTGTATCGGTAGAGGTATCAGTATTAGTATCTGTATCGCCATTACCGCCACAGCCAACTAAGGATGTTGCAAGCATTGTAAATAACATAACAAAAGCTAAAAACAATGCAAGGGATTTTGTGAGCTTCATACTCTTACTCCTTTTCTTTTTTTATGTAAAAATTTTAATAAGCATTTTATATATACTAAAAATAAAAACACTTGTTCTTTATTATAATACATTTGCGCCATAAAGTCAATAATAATACGATAATATAAAGGATAGTGCATTTATTTTTACAATTTAGACATATTTAATTTTCGTGCTTTTTCACAAAATTTCCGTATTAAGAGGACTATTTTCAAAAAAGGACTTTATTTTTTTGCAAAAAAATGATATACTGAAATTTGAAATAGTATCATTTTGACATGAGGATTTAAAATGTATCAAATTATAAATAAAATCAAGTCTCCGAAGGATGTTAAAAAATTGTCCGTAAGAGAGCTAAAGCTAGTGGCTGAGGAAGCACGCCAAGCCATACTCAACCGTGTTTCTCAGGTTGGCGGACATCTTGGCTCAAATATGGGTGTAGTTGAAACCACCATAGCGCTTCACTATGTTTTTGACTCTCCCTATGACAAATTAGTTTTTGATGTATCCCATCAATCCTATACTCACAAAATTTTAACAGGCAGATGCTTCGGCTTTACAAACAAAAAAAGATTTAACGAAATTTCAGGCTTTTCAAACACAGATGAAAGCGAGCACGATATTTTCAATGTGGGACACACCTCAACATCAATAAGCACATGCATAGGCTTATGCAAAGCAAGAGATTTAAGAGGCAGTGGCGAAAATGTTATTGCAATAATAGGCGATGGCTCACTAAGTGGCGGAGAGGCGCTTGAGGGCTTTAATGTTGCATCTGAATTAAAGTCAAATCTAATTATAATTGTAAACGATAACGATATGTCAATCGCTGAAAATCACGGCGGTCTTTACTCTAACCTTCGAGACCTTCGTGCTTCACAGGGAAAATGCCCAAATAATCTATTCAAAGCATTCGGTCTTGACTATGTATATATTGATAAGGGCAACGATTTAGCGACACTTATCGAGACATTTTTAAGAATTAAGGATATTGACCACCCAATAGTTGTGCATATTAACACCGTTAAGGGCAAGGGCTCGCCCATGGCAGAAAACGAAAAGGAAAAGTTCCATTCCACCGTATCATTTAACCTTGAAACGGGAGAGCTTGCTTCCAAATTACCAAAGGAAACCTACTTAACCGTAACGGGAGATTACATTTTAGATAAAATCAAGAGAGATAGTCAATTTGTGGCTATTTCCGCAGGCGTTCCATCAGCTCTTGGCTTTGGCTTTGATGCTTCAAAGCGCGCCACGGCTGGTAAGCAGTATATTGATGTGGGAATTGCAGAGCAAACGGCTGTTGCAGTTGCATCGGGTATTGCAAAAAATGGTGGAAAAGCGCTTTTTGGTACATATTCCAGCTTTATTCAAAGAACATATGACCAGCTTTCCCATGATTTATGCTTAAATAATAGCCCTGCTACTATCTTGGTGTCAAACGCCTCAATTTACGGCTTTAAGGATAAAACACATATCGGTATATTTGATATTCCGCTTCTTTCATCAATTCCAGGCTTGCGCTATCTTGCCCCTGCAAGCAAGGAGGAGCTTACTGCCATGCTTGAATGGTCTATTGACCAAAATAGCTACCCTGTGGCTATAAAAATGCCAGGTGGCAGCGTGTTTAGTGCAGATTACGAGGTTGACACGGATTATAGCGAAATTAAGTATCAAATTACAAAAAAGGGCAAGGGAGTGTGCATAATTGCATTAGGCTGCTTCTATAAAATCGGTAACGATTTACATAAAGCACTTAAGGAGCATGGCGTAGATGCTACGCTAATCAACCCAAGATACGCTAATATACTTGACACAGACACTCTTGATAAAATAGTAAAAGCACACCGCACAGTAGTAACATTTGAGGATGGCATTCTTAGTGGTGGCTTTGGCGAAAAAATCGCCGCATATCTTTCAAACACTAAATGCCGTGTTCTTACCTACGGACTTAAAAAGGAATTTATTGATAGGTATGAGCCAGACGAAATTTTAAAGCAAAATAACATTGAAGTTAGCCAAATAATTAAGGATTTGCTTTAAAATTTCTCAGCCGTTAGTAGGCGACATGGTCGCCAGCTAAATTTGCGTTCCGCAAGCTAAATTGCCCATCGGCAGCTAAATTCGGTAAACCGAGCTAAATTCGCTTCGCGAGTTATAAAAAGCAAATTTAATTTACCTATGTTGCTTGCAACATAATTTACCTGTTACGAAGTAACAATTTACCTATTGCGTAGCAATAATTTACCTAAAAAAAGACCCTACGCGCCTTGTATTAGCCGTTAGAAAGCCTTTCTCCCAGAAGGAGCCTTAGGGTCAGCGGTTAGCCGTTAGCGGTCAGCAAGATTTGATTTACAACAGACATTACAATAAAACAGAGGAAAAGTATGAAAAAGTTTTTAATAGTTTTATCATTATTTGCAATTCTACTTGTTTTTGCTTCATGTGGCAACAAGGGCGATTACCAAATTGTAATTCCCGAAAATGCAACTGTTACAGAGCAATATGCGGCAGATAATTTATCTAACATTATTAAGGATTATTACGGAGTTTCCCTAGAGGTTGTAAAGGACACCGAAAAGGAACAAAAAAATGAAATTTTAATTGGCGAAACTAACCGTGATGAGTCAAAAACAGACACAGTGTTCAGCCAAATGCAATTTTTACTCTTTAAAGTGAAGAATAAAATCGTAATTAAGGGCGATGGAATTTACATTGGCGCATCCTGTGGCAAGCTTGTAAATGAGCATATGTCGGTAAATGATGGCGTGCTTTCATTTAATAATCTTGACAGATGTGATATTTACACATATACTACCCCAGAAAGGTGCGATAGCGTAATCTTTATGATTGGCGATGGTATGGGCGATGTTCATATTTCCCTTGGCGAAAAGAAGCATAACTTCTCTTTTGTGGCTAAGCAATTCCCTTACATAGGAAAATCAATAACACGCTCACAAACTGTAATTGAGGGGCTTGGTGCATATACAGATAGTGCCGCAAGCGGTACTGCTATGTCAACAGGCTTTAAAACATATAACGGTTATATTGGACTTGATAAGAACGGAAATTCCGTTCCTAATGTAAGAGAGCTTGCAGCATCAGTAGGAGCTAAAACAGCAGTTTTAACAACTGACACAATTACAGGCGCAACGCCTAGCGCATACCTTGCTCACAATGCTTCAAGAGAAAACTCCATGGAGCTTGAAAATGAAATCAACGCTTTAATTGAGCAAAGCAAGATTGATTATTGCTTAGGCAGGGCTTATGACCTTACAACAGAAACTGAAGCTGCGCTATACAAAATTTCAAGTAATAAATCAAAATTCTTCATTATGATTGAAGAGGGCTTGATTGATAAGCAGTCTCATAACAATAGCTTATCAGGTACTGCAACTATGGTACAACGCTTTAACGATTCTATTGAATACGCTACACAATTTGCTTTAATGCATCCAAACACAGCGCTTATCATAACAGCCGACCATGAAACAGGCGACCTAAAGGAGCATTCCATTTTCAAGGAAGGATTTAGCTTCCAATCTGAAAATCACACAAACCAAAATGTTTCAATCTTCGCTCTTGGCGCAGGCACAGAAATCTTTAACGGTAAAACCGTTGAAAACATCGAGCTTGCAAAATTCGTAGCAAGCGTTTATTCAAGCGAGCCATTTGGAATGGATATTAGCGAATTGAATTAAGGCTGTTAGCCATTAGCGGCTAACATTAGGGGACAGGAGATAGGGAACAGGGGTTCACTCCGTTCACAGAGAAAATCAGATTAAACAAGAATAACAAAAAATATAAAAAATACTAAAAAAGTGGTTTAAGAGGTATGGTTTGAATGGAAGGAAAGGGAATAAAGCAAATCTCCCTATATCCTATCCCCTATTCCCTATCCCCTTGAGCGACTAAAAGGAGCGAAAAATGAAAATTGCAC
Organism: Eubacteriales bacterium; assembly: GCA_045533435.1. Taxonomy (GTDB): domain Bacteria; phylum Bacillota; class Clostridia; order Oscillospirales; family CAG-272; genus RGIG2000. The sequence goes on from JAZSHT010000173.1 coordinate 41,002, forward strand.
TAATAGCACACGACAAGAAAAAAGATGATATGATTAGACTTGCCATCAAGTACAAGGAAACTCTTGCACCTCACGATCTTTATGCTACCGGTACAACAGGCACACTTGTAATGGGCGAAACAGGACTTAAAATCAAGAGAATGAAGAGCGGTCCACTTGGTGGCGACCAACAAATCGGCTCAATGGTAGCTGAGGGAAAATTAGACCTTATTGTATTCCTTCGCGACCCACTTACATCACAGCCACACGAGCCTGATGTATCCGCACTTCTCCGCCTTTGCGATGTTCAATCAATTCCGCTTGCAACAAATGTTAAGAGCGCAGAAATCATGCTTGAGGCGGTAAAAAATAATCACATTTAAGCAGACGGTTGTCTGCTTAAGCTGTCAGCGGTCAGCCGTTAGCGGCTAGCAAGATTAGATACCCTATTTACTAACGACAGTTATCAAATCCACAATACAAAGAAAAAGCACTTCAATTAGGCTTCTTCTCATAAGGATGTTTGTATTTTGTAGGGGCATGGGCTTTGCCCGATGCCTTTGTAATACAAAGGCGAAACTGGCGCGATAAACAGAAAGATAAATAAGAATTTTTCGAATGGGAGTATATGAAATGAAAAGATACACATCTTGTGCAACAAAATGGTTAGCAATCCTTACCATTATTAGTGCTGCAGTTTTAATTGCGGGAATTATTTGCATTCTTGCGCATTCATCAAATGTTGGATTACAAATTGGACTAACAATGTCTGGTGGTTTGATGAGCATTCTTTTTCTCTCCTGCTTTTTTGCGGAAAAAAGTAGGTACTTAACAATAGATGACGAAAAAATCGTATTGCCAAGGGGTACAATTATAAACGAGAAAACCTCTTTTAGTAGAACTATTATTAACACAAATGAAATCCGCTCCATTAAGAGCGAGTTTCATAAAGGTGATGGAATTATTGCAAAAGACACTCTTTTTCACACATTGACGTTAAATGACGGAACGAGAATTAAGTTTACACTCTATGCCTATGGCAAAGATGCCGAAGATGAAATCTTAGCAGCAATAAAAAAACTCATTTAACAAATTACAATTTATCGAACAGAATAAAACAAACGCCGACAGATATCCTATCGGCGTTATTTATTTGTTTTCTGAGAAGCAATTTTAATTAAACTTCCTTATGAGAAGTCCGCTTTTTAAAGTGCTTTTATGTTTTCTGTTCTATTCGTTTATCTAATTTCGCTGACTGCTGACGGCTGATATACAACCTTGCGGTTGATGATATACACGCCTTGCGTGGTGATATACACACCTTCGGCGTGATGATATACAAGGCTCCGCCTTGATGATATACACATCTGCGATGTGATTGCGACAAAGTCGCAACACTGACCACTAAAAGATAACGCGCGCGTTATCTTTTCAGGTCGCACTCAAGTGAAAGAGCGTTTACGGTGGTTGAGATTACTCTGCCATCTGGCATATAGATTGTTTTTCTCACATCATCATCGGTTTTTACTGTGATTTCAAACTTCTTGCCAACCTTTTGCCATGATACATAAACATCGCCCGCGATGGTTGATACCGTTCCGCTTGCTTTATCTCTGCCCTTAATATATGGCTTAATGGCGATTGATTTTTCTTGAACATTATCGGTACGAACACCAAGGACCGTTGCTGAAAACTCGTAGATAGCAAGAGCGCCCCATGCATGGCAATCGCTTCTTGAATACTCAGGAGTTTCAGGCACGGTTGTGCAGTTGAGCTTTAAAAGTCCGCGATAGCTATTCATCATTTCCTCTGTGTAGTCATAAAGACCGCAAATTTCCAAGGCTCTGAAATAGAAGTATGCAAATGCGTAGGTTGCTTTTGCTTCAAGCTTTAAAGCGTTTTTCATGATATGCTTAGCTTTTCTGCCTGTTGCAACGCCACTTAATACACACCATGTCTGCATATGCTGTGAATATAGAGTATGCTCCATATTGTCAGCATAAAGCTCTCTTTCCTCATCGTAGAAGTATTTTTCTGTATTTGCTTTAAGCATTTCTGCTTTTTCTAAATATTCGTTGGCAACATCTGTTCTGCCACAAACCGCGTTAAGCTTAGCACCGCATTGTAAAAAGTACGCCATCATTGGATTGTAAAGACCAATAACGCCACCGTGAACGCCAACAGGCACGCCGCCATCATTTTCGTTCTCAACATAACCCCATGGCTTAGCCCAGTCAACGAAGTTCCAATATTTGCTCTGTCCAACTACGCCATCCTCGTTAATATGATTTGAGAACCATTCTATAACACCATCAATGGCTCTTAGGTGCTTTCTTACCAAGCTAACATCGCCAAAGCGAATATAGTGAGCATATACCATAAATATAAAGTAGAATTGGAATGTAGGAATATGCTGGTCTCCCACAGATGGAGTTCTTGATGGCATTAAGCCATCTGCAAGCTGAGCGGCTGCAAAATCGTCCATTGCTTTTCTTGCAAGGCGGTCATCGTGGGTTAATTGATAATTAAAGAGCATTTGTGTTGAGGTATCCATGCAATACTGTAACTGCTCATAGAATGGGCAGTCCTCATATGTTTCGTGCATACATCTTTGAAGTGTGCGAACGCTGATTTCCCAAAGCTTATTATCATCGCTTCTGCCAAAATCATATGTTGTGCGCACATCCATAGGATAGTTAACCTCAGTCATTTTAATGAGTTCTATTGACACATCCCCGCTAATTTCAGGCTTAATGAAGCGGAAGCATCTAAACCAAAATGGCTCATAAACCACTTCGCCATCAACTGTTATATCATCGTACATTTCCTTGGTAAAGTCAAGGGATCTATCGGTACGGTCATTGTTTGTTTTGCCTTGAATTTCAGTAAAGCATTCAAAATAGTAAAGGCGTACTGTACCCTTGCCGCTAATTTTAAATCTTGGAAAGCCAAATGTTAAATAGTCAGCCTCAAAGAAGTCGCCATCATACTTAACAATGTCTGTCTTGTCCTTAAAGTCAAGCATTGGAATAGGTCTTTCAAAAAGGAAGCACTTATTTGTGCAGCCCCACCAATAGTGGTCAGCCTCTCCGTTTGAAATACCGCATTGTACCTTGGCGCTTTCATATGTAATTTCCTTAGTTAAATCTACAATTTCGCGTGTTGCGGCAGAATAGCAGCTGCTTGCGCTGATGTGCTTAATTGTATCTGCCTTGGCAACTAGCCAGCTTTCATCTGTTTTTATAGACACATCTCCGCATGTAAGCTCAAGAGCAAGAAGCATAGCGCCCACTCTGATTACACCCTCAATAGGAGACATTTTGCCTTCCATATCTGTGGAAACCAGCTGTAACACCTCAACGAAAATTTCGTTCTTGCCTACCTTTAAATATTCGGTTACATTAACCGTGTCAAAATATGTTTTTTCTCTTGTTCCCTTACAAGGACCGCAGGCTACAAAGCTTCCATTTATATAAAGCTTGTATCTTGATTGTGCAGACACCTCAATAATAGCATCCTTTACTACCTTTAGGTCAAAATCCTTTTTAAAATAGTAGGTAGCATTATCGCTTGCGCCTGCGCCGTTTTTTGTAATCCATCTTGCATCCTTCATATGTTTTCGCTCCTTCGTAGCTCAAGGGTATAGGGGATAGGATATAGGGGATAGGGTTGTTACACTATCCGCACTTATCAACTTATCTGTATTCTATTTCATTGAGCAAGTAATATTTTGTTTTCTTTAATTTCAGTAAGTATAGTATGAGTATAGGAAATTTCCCCTATATCCTATACCCTATATCCTATACCCTGTCTCCTATCCCCTGATTTCACACACGTACACCGTGTGGAAATCATCATCTCTATACCATTTTAGGCACTCTGTGTCAATAAAAGCGCTTTTTTTGATGGTATCAGCATAGATTTTTTCAAGCTTTAATGTATATTTTGCATTATCAAATACGGGATAGCCATTATCTAATGTATATTTTAACCCACACGCCTTGATTTTGTCAATATCTCTGCCTGATTTTGTGCCGCAAAAGGTTAAAATTTTCTTGTTTTCATCATTTTCCTCAAAAAATGTAAGGCTCATTTTCGTTCCGTTTTCGGTAAAGCTAAAGGTATGTCTTTGAGGGCGTACAAACACAAACGCTACTTGCTTTCCCCAAAGAATTCCAGCTCCACCCCAGGATACTGTCATTATGTTGATTTCTCCCTTTTCATTTACGGCAGAAAGTAACGCTCCAGCCTTTAGCTTATTTAAAAATTCGTTGACCATTTTTCGCTCCCCTTGGTGTTTTTTCTCTTAGCTGACAGCTAAGTGTGTTATCTATTTATCATTATAGTTCATTTTCCCACTTTTAGCAACTTTTATTTTATATTTTATTTAAAATCTTTAAAATTTCTCTTGACATTATTGAATATATAATATAAAATTATATTATGTAGAAATTTGGCGTTATGAGCCTTTCGGCGAGCTTGTATGCTTTTTACATAATATTTCTAAGAATTTTAAATTTAATGCGCCGAAATACTTTAAGGAGGTATAATGCTATGTGGTGGATATCAGTAGTTACAGGCGTCGCTGCAGCTGCAATTGGTATTGTTGTGGGAATTATAATCCGCAAGAATATTGCCGAAAAGCAGATAGGCTCAGCAGAGGCAGAGGCTAAAAAAATACTTGCAGATGCTATCAAAACAGCAGAAACCAAGCGTAAAGAGTTTATGCTTGAGGCGAGAGAAAAAATTCAAGCCGAGAGAAATGACCTTGAGCGCGAGGTTAAGGAAAGACGTTCAGAATTAACACGTCAAGAAACCAGACTTGCTAACAAAGAGGATAATCTTGATAAAAAAGCAGAAGCCTTTGAGAAAAAGGAAGAAGCTTTAGCAAATAAGGTTAAGGAAACAGAGGAAATTAAGGAAAAAATCCAACAATTACACGAATCTCAGCTTAAATTACTTGAAAAGATTTCAGGCTACTCACAAGAGGAAGCAAGAGCAATGCTCATTAAAAATCTTGTTGATGATGTTAAGCACGAGCAAGCAATTAAGCTTGCAGAGCTTGAGGCTGAGTTTAAGGATGAGGCGGACAAGAAGGCTAAGAATATTATCTCTCTTGCCATCGCTAAGTGTGCAGCAGACCATGTATCTGAAACAACAATTTCAGTTATTACTCTTCCAAATGATGAAATGAAGGGTAGAATTATCGGTCGTGAGGGTAGAAATGTAAGAGCCATTGAAAATCTTACAGGCGTTGAGCTTATTATTGATGATACGCCTGAGGCAATTACAATTTCAGGCTTTGACCCTGTAAGACGCGAAATTGCAAGAATTGCTATTGAAAAGCTTATTTCAGATGGTCGTATCCATCCTGCTCGTATTGAGGAATCAGTTGAAAGAGCTAAGCGCGAGGTTGAGGCTTCAATTAAGCAAGCAGGCGAAAGGGCAACATTTGAAACAGGCGTTCACGGTATTAACAATGAGCTTGTTAAGCTCCTTGGTAGATTAAAGTACAGAACAAGCTACGGTCAAAATGTGCTTAACCACTCTATTGAGGTATCCGAGCTTGCAGGCGTTATGGCGGCTGAGCTTGGCGTTGATGTTACACTTGCTAAGCGCGCAGGCTTGCTCCACGATATTGGTAAGGCTCTTACCGCTGAGGTTGAAGGCTCACATGTCCAAATCGGTGTTGATGTTGCTAAAAAATACAAGGAATCTAAAGAGGTTATTCACGCTATTGAGGCTCACCACGGTGATGTTGAGGCTACCTCAATTATTGCAGTTATTGTTCAAGCGGCAGATGCTATTTCAGCTGCAAGACCAGGTGCTAGACGCGAAAACCTTGAAAACTACATAAAGCGTCTTGAAAAGCTTGAGGAAATCGCTAAGAGCTTTGAGGGCGTTGATAAGACATTTGCTATTCAAGCAGGCAGAGAAATTCGTATCATGGTTAAGCCTGAGCAGGTAAACGATGAAAAGATGATTTTAGTTGCACGCGATATCGTTAAGAAAATCGAAAGCGAGCTTGAATATCCCGGACAAATTAAGGTCAACCTTATTCGTGAAAGCCGCGTAACGGATTATGCGAAATAAGAGGCTTGCTTCGCAAGCAGCAGTCAGCGGTTAGCGAGATTTGACTATCTCCATTATCTATAAAAATCGTTTATGCACTAAACAAAACCTTATGCTGAAAACCGTCGTTTGTCTAATTACTGACAGCTGACGGCTGACGGCTAATAGCTAAAAAAAATAAAGCCTTGGATTCTGCTTTCCAAGGCTTTTCTTTTATCTGTAATTATTTGCAATATATTCCCTTAGCTCCTTGCATTTTTTAACTCCACCAAACGCAAATACGGTGCTTTTAATACCAACGCTGCAATAATCAAGGTCCTTTTCCTTTTTGCTTTGATTTATAATAAAATCACTTGCAGGGATATCGTAAACCTCATACCTCTCATTCTTTGAGTTGTCCGTGATTGTTAGCACGTCTCCTTCAAAATGCAAGGTATAGTTATGGTCGTTTTTGGTTGTTTTAATATATGTAAAAATGCAAGAAAACAATACAATAGCTTCTAAAAACAAAAGCATCTGCCACGTAATTAAAAGTCCCAAGCATGCAAGAAGGGACATTACAATATACATAATTATGGCAACTCGCTTGCTTTGGTTTTTAACATATTTTTCGTCAGTTTCGGTAACAAATGTATTCATATACTCCTCCTTTAGCTGTTATCCTAATTTATTTTACCATAAAGACATTTAAAATTCAATATAGAAGTTTTTCAAGGCATAGTAAAATAGCCTTTCAAAAAATTTTTTAATTTTTTTCAAATTTCCTATTGACAAATTGTTATTGTAGTGCTATAATATCACCGTTGCAAGAATAATATGCTGGTGTGGCTCAATGGCAGAGCAGCTGATTTGTAATCAGCAGGTTGATGGTTCGACTCCGTTCACCAGCTCCAATTCTTGCAACACTTTTATCTGGGAGTGTTCCCGAGCGGCCAAAGGGGGCAGACTGTAAATCTGTTGTCAACGACTTCGCTGGTCCGAATCCAGCCACTCCCATAACAAAAAGAGACACCAAATTGGTGTCTCTTTTTGTTATCTGTGAGATGCAAGGATTCGAAGCAGATTTTGACTTCGTCAAAAATCTGGTTCGTTCATTTGCCGTAAGCCGAAGTCAACTTGTTAGCGTAGGCATAGGCAAATGCCTCGCCAAAGGCGAGAATCCAGCCACTCCTTCAACACTTCGTGTTGATTTTATACAATTCTTAAATAAGTTTATATTCTATTTCTATTGTTGAAGAATATCCACTTGGTGTAGTGTGAACTACTGTATCCCCGTTTCTCATACATTGATACATTGCGTTACAAACTTGTGGCATTCGATTTTTTAGCCCTAAATTCTTATGAATATCGCCTGATACTAATACAAGCACTTTTTCTTTTCTTCCTTTTGCTGTCACTTTTAATTCTTCAATGTGCCGACAAATTTCTTTTGTAGTCATTATAATCCTCCTATGTCTTTATGCTCAACTAATTATATTCTAACATATTTTTATGTTTTTTCAATATGTTTGATAAATTACCGCACATTGACTTTATTTGAGTTTTATGCTACAATAAAATAAAAACTCTAAGAGGTATCATATGAAACCATTATTTGCAATAGACGTTACAGAGGACAAGAAAAACGAAGTTGTAAACGGCAGTGAGTTTATAACAAAAAATGCCTCGGTACAAAACACTGATGCTCTTGAGGACAATCAAGAGGAATTAAGACAATCAATTAAAAAGAGTCAACTGCCCTTTTGGTTGCAGATTGTTATGTATATTCTTGGTATGTTTGCTCTTTTAGTAATTCTTAACGTAATTTCCAACGGATTTGATATTGGTTTTACGCAAGTTTTCAGAAATGCTCCTATTTTGATTATAGCGGGATTTTTATGCGGTATTGCGTGGTTAGTGCTTTACTTATATTCAAAAAAGAAATCTAAAAAAGTTTTGCAAAACGAAAATGTTGACAAGCAAATAGAAGATATTGAAAAAGATTTTGACAAAATCTACAATGAACTTGGTGTGCCAAGCGATGCTATCAATATTGATATTCTTATGTTCAGATACAAAATCAAAAACGGCGAAGTTAAGTTGCATACGGGAATGCAAAATGCACAATACATAAATTTAGAGGTAAAAGCGTTTACTGACGGAAAATATTTGCATTTTGCCGATGCAAGCGACTTATATTCCTTTGATTTAGCGGAATTAAGAGAAATTAAGACTGTAAACAAACGCATTTCTGCTATGAACTGGACAAAAGAAGAAAGTCCAAGAAAAGGCGAATATAAGCAGTATAAAATAATGGTAAATACAGAGTACGGTTATACCGTTTCTTATAAACCGTATTACATATTAGAAGGTGAGCATAACGGCGAAAAATACGGAATATACTTTCCTTGCTATGAAATTAACGCACTTGAAAAATTAACAGGACTTAAAGCACATTCAGACGCAGAAAACGAATAAAAGGAGAAAGCACCTAAAATTTAGGTGCTTTTTTCTTGTCTATTATTCCGTAAGCTATAAAGCCAACACAGGCAAGCACGATAGATGAGCCGATAAGGATTGCACAGCTTGCGAAAAATTCAAGGGGGAGTATTGTTATAATGCCGTCGGTATAGGGGTTAAAATAGAAATTGTCCTTGCCCGGGAAGAAAATCCAATGAAATACCGTAAATGCAGTATCAAAGTCTATTGAGCATAGACCTATTAGAAGTCCAAAAAATGTAAGAGCTGATATGCCTGTAATAAAAGTGAAATTATAGCCACAGGGGCGGCAAATTTTGATTTTTTCCCTTTTGTGTAGAATAAAAATTGTTGCTACAATGATAAGCGATATTATAAATAATGTAAGGTTTAGATTAAAAAGATTTTTGCAGTCCTCAAAATGGCTTTTGCCATCCTCGCTATACTGAAATACGCCTGTTGAAAATTCCTTATTTGGCAAGGTAAGATAGTCTAAAAGCAGATTGTATGCTTCCTTAATTTCCTCTCTTGTGTGCCATGTGTATTCCTCTATACCCAAGCTATCAATTTGCATATAATAAAATGGGCGAAAATATATAGGCAGACCTATGGAAAATGTAATAACTAAAATCACTAAAAACACGCTTAAAATTGCTGTTAAAAATCGGTTTAATGCATTTTTTTCCATGGTGTGCTCCCTTCATAACTATTGTTGTTACATATGGTATATTATAATGTAGTCAAATTGGTTTGTCAAGTGGTTAGGCTTTTATGCAACCCACGGTTGATGATATACACGCCTTGCGTGATGATATACATTTCTTTGAAATGATGATATACAACCTACGGTTGATGATATACGCATCAAAAGATGCGATATAAATAATGCGACACGCATTATTTATACCACTTGCGACAAAAAATAACCGCTTGCGCCAAAGGTATTGTATTTTTTCTTCCTTTTTATTAAAATGATAATAGAATAATATTACAAATTATATGAAAGGAAAGAAATATGAAAAGGGTATTATCTGTTTTATTAGTTGCTTTAATGCTTCTTGCTTCATCTTCGCTGCTTATTAGTTGTAAGACAAAAATTGACTCCGGAAGTGAAGCGGCAAAGTTGCTTTTAGCAAACGAACGGCTTGATGAAAAAGTATTATCTAAAATCGACTTAGGAATAGACGGGACAAAAGTAACAAAAATAAATTCAGGCGCACCGCTTGATATGGAATCTACAAGCGAGTTTATGCGTTTATCCGACAGTATGGGCGTACATTACACTTGGACTGAATTTGAGAAGCATTCACACTCAATGGTGGAATTTACACAATTTATGAAAGGTATTGAATCCACGGTTGAAGACGTTGCAAGTGATATTGAAAGAATGAAAAACAAGGTTGGTATCACTGACAAATGGGTTGACGGTGGATTTTTACAAGATGAGGAGCATATGCTTCGTGTTTACGAAAATATGGATATGCTTATAATCAAAAAGTATAGACACAATGCACTCTACGTTTGCACTCGCTACACTAACGAAAATGCCAAGAACGTGTATGAAATTTTCAGCTTTTACAAGTATGATGACGGCGACAGCGCAAGAATGCGACTAACTTATATTCCGGGTGAATATTATGAGTGGGCAAGTCAACACGCAAACGGATTTAGCGATTACTTTATTGCAGAAAACAGTCGCGGATATTGGGTAGCAACAAGATTTGATGTGCGTGACCACGATGCTTCATTCTGGCCTCTTATTATAAATAACGGTCTTGGATACGGCGGCACTGTATATTTAATCAATCCGTCATATGGCGAAAGAAGTCCTATTGGCTTTATAGATTACGATAACGGTATAAGTGTTGGACCATTAAGCGTTTTTGACCCTAAAAACAACCGTGAGTTATTCCAGATAGTAGAGGGTGGCGACCACGGTAAAGTTGAACTATACTTTACAGGCATTAAAGACGGCTTTGTTTCCGTTTCCACAAATAATGCCCGTGTCGGCGTAGAGGACGGTGTATATGACACAGCCACACTCGATAAGCTTGTTACCTCAAACGGCACATATGAAGCGGTAGAAGACACGAATGAGAAAGGCAAGTTTTTCTTTAACAACGGATACGTTCAACACTACTATGGCGATGATTTTGACTACGGTAACATTTCATTTGTGATAAATTATGAAAACGGTACCGATACAATTTCAGATTATATTCTTGGATTTGGCGATTACGCAAAATCAATCGGTTTAGAAATATATGCGGATATGGATACTGTTAAAGATTCAATTTATCACGCATCCGAATACTGCAAGGGCTTTAACGAGGCATTTACATGGAACGGTTACAAAATGTCAAGCTACGAAAATGCTATGAAAGCACGTCAAGCATTTTTAGATTCAACCGATACGGCTTTGGGTTACTATGAAGAAGTAAAAGATTTCCCAAAAGCAGAAAACAAGCAAAAGCTTTCAAAGAATGCAAAATTTGGCGATATTGCTAATTTAGTAATGGGCGAAAACACATATGCTGACGGTAAAGTTACAATTTCCAACATAGGAATTTCAATGACAGATACTGCTCTGTTTGAAATTGGACTTGATTACGTAATCAAAGTTGGTTTAGCATTATGCGATAGCGACGGCAACCCAATAAGCGTTAACACCGTGCCATTAAAAACCGACAATGAAACGTCAATTAACTACACAGGTGGCGATGTAATGATTACCGCAAGTGGAAGTTATGAAGTACCAAAAAATCTTTCACAAGGAGATTATGCGTTAGTCGTTTACGTGTCCGATAAAGACGGAATACGTGTAAGCGAAATGAAAAAGCTTGCATTTGTGTCAATAGAGGAAGGCAAGCTTGATTCAACCGCTATGGATATTGAAATTAAAAATTTAAATGATAATCTACACGCAACATATAAAATCAAGAATACTCGTTATATTGAAATGACAAGTACAAAAGACAGTTACACATATGACGAAGTAAGACGTGAAATAATGCAAGAGATTTTAGCATACGGTTATCCCGATTCAAGTGCAGTATTAGAGTACGAAAACGGCGAAGAGGTTGATAGAAACGACTCTTTAAGCAAAGGCACATATCGTATGATAGCATACTTCCCAACAAGCGATGGTCTTGCACAAAGCTATGTGTATTTAACAATAAAATAGTAAAAAGGCTTCACACGAAGCCTTTTTACTATTTTATTGTTCAGCGGCTAGCTGTCAGCGGTCAGCAGTTAGCAAGATATGATAATTGACAACTTACAACAATGTATATGCGCTAATCTGTCAAACGTTAAAATACTATGGCTGTAAGCATAGCTTCTTAAATAAAATCACACATCTAACCTCGCTAACCGCTAACCGCTAACGGCTAACTGCTGACCGCTAACTGCTGAGAATGTCTGCTTCGCAG